>NZ_JBMRGJ010000030.1:0-42292 GCF_049384325.1 Stenotrophomonas sp. CASM114
AGTTTCCAGCCAACGGCGCAGCCCCTCGTGGGTGGTGTCTGGGTGGTCGCGGAAAGCAGAAGCCGCGGGTGGGCCGGTCGGGTTGGGTACGCGGGGGACGCCGTGAATCCGTCCCTGGAGGCTTGGCAGCCGCTTGCTCGTGTGCGCTGTCCTGCGCACACGGCAAGACCCGGGTTGGGCGTCCTGCCCAACCCGCCCGAGGCATGCCTCGGGCCCATGCGGCTGACACCCCCGCGCACCCAACCCGACCGGCCTCCGACAGATTTCGGTGGCCTGCACCCACGGAGAAGAAAATAAGATCAAAAGCGGGTCGCGCGCTGCGCTTGCTCGTGTAGAGCCGAGCCCATGCTCGGCTTCACGGACCGGCCAGAAAGCAGCCGAGCGTGGGCTCGGCTCTGCAAAAAGCGGCCTGTCAGGCTGCCTTTGCTTTTGATCTTCTTTTCTCTTCCGTGGATGGATGCGCACGGAACCTGTCCGTGGCCGGGTAGCTGGGCTGCGCAGGGGCGTGAGCCGCATGGATGCGGCGACCGAGCTTACATGGATGTACTTGCAGCGGCCCCTGTGCAGTCCACCTGCCCGGCCTCACCCATGAACTGCTCTACGTGTCCACCCACGAGGGGCTGCGCCGTTTGCTGGAAACTACAGCCCGATGCCGGCGTCGCCCTCGGGCTCCAGCGCCTTCACCAGCACCGCCGCCTGTGTGCGGCTGTGGCACTCGAGCTTCTTCAGGATGGCGGTGACGTGCACCTTCACCGTGTTCTCGGCCAGCCCCAGGGTGTAGGCGATCTGCTTGTTGAGCAGGCCATCGGCCAGGCAGAGCAGCACGCGGAACTGCTGCGGGGTCAGCTGGGCCAGGCGGCTGGCCAGTAGTGCATCGGCCTCGGAACGCTCGGCGGCCATCGCCGGGAACCACAGGCCGCCATCGAGTACTGCCTGCACGGCCTCGCCGATGGTCTCGGCCGGCGCGGACTTCGGGATGAAACCGGCGGCGCCGAACTGCTGGGCACGGCGGATCACCCGCGGATGGTCGTTGGAGGAAAGGATCACCACCGGGATGTCCGGATGCGAGCCGCGCACGTGCAGCAGCGCGGAAAAACCGTGCGCGCCGGGCATGGTCAGGTCGAGCAGCACCAGGTCCACGTCCGGCTGTGCGTCGAGCGCCTCGGCCAGCGCATCGGCACTGGCCACCTCGCGCACCTGCGCCAGCGGCAGGCTCTGCCGCAAGGACTGCACCACCGCCGAACGCAGCAGCGGGTGGTCGTCGGCGATCAGGATGGTGTATTCGCTCATGCCGCCATTGTACGGGCAGGCCGGAGCCTCAGCGCCCCGCCGGCTCGACGCTGCTGCGCCAGGCATCGAGGAACTGGCGGCGCTTGAGCGCATCCAGGTACACCAGCAGGCCCGGGCCGAGCTGGATCGGACGCCGGCTGCGGCCGGGCGCATCGTCGCCACGTGCGTTGCCGGTCACGATCGGCATCAGCCGCGCCTCGCGCGACAGCACCTGCTGGCCACGGGGCGACAGCAGGTAGTCGAGGAAGCGCCGCGCTTCTTCCGGGTGTGGGCCGGTACGCGGAATCACCGCGGTGCGCAGCACCACCAGCGTGTAGTCCTCAGGCTCGACGATGGCCAGTGGCGCGCCGGCATCGACCCGTGCCTGCGCGTAGGAACCAAGCACGTTGTAGACCAGCGACAGCTCGCCGCTGGCCACCTTGTCCAGCAGCACGCCGGTGCGCTCTTCGCGCACTACGTCGTTGTCGCCGAGCGCCCCCAGCAGCGCGCCGGCGATGCTGCCGCGCTGCGCATCCTGGGTTGCCAGCAGGTAGCCGACACTGCTGCGCTCGATGTCATAGGTGCCGACCCTGCCGCGCAGCGGTGCACCTTCGGCACGCAGCCGGTCCAGCAGCTGGCGGCGCGTGTGCGGCACCTTTGCCGAAGGCATTGCGCGGGTGTTGTAGACCATCACCACCGGCTCGTAGCTGATGCCGAAGGCCTCGTTGCGCCACTGCGCCCAGGCTGGCAGCGCAGCGGTCAGCGCCGAGCGATGTGGCAGCGCGTGGCCATCGTTGACCAGCTTGGTCTGCAGGTCCATGCCGCTGGAGATCAGCAGGTCCGGCGATGCCGGTCCACCGCGGTCGTGCAGGTAACGCGCGTACAGGTCCTGGGTGATGATGTCCTCGTACACCACCTCGGTGCCCGGGTGCAGCCGCTGGTAATCGGCAATCACCACCGCGAACACTTCGATGTCGGTAGTGCCGTGAATGCGCAGCTGCGCGGTGGCCGCCCCCTGTGCGGGAAAACGACGCACATCGCCGGGCGCGGCCAGCACCGGCAGGGCCAGCAGCAGGGCAACGGCCGTGGCAAACAGGCGGATCATGGACTGCTCCGTGGCAGGCGGATGGTGGCGATCAGCCCGCCCTGCGGGCGGTTGCTGAGGTCGATGCGGCCGCCGTGGCTGTCGACCACCCGCTTGACGATGGCCAGGCCCAGCCCGGCACCGCCGGATGGCGCGCCTTCGCCACGCGCGAAGCGCTCGAATACGCGTTCGGCATCGGCAGCCGCGATGCCGGCGCCATGGTCGGCGATGGTCAGCACGGCCTGCCCGCTTTCCACGGTCAGCGCGATCTGCAACGGGCCGTCGCCGCCGTACTTCAACGCGTTGTCGACCAGGTTCTTGATTGCCTCGCGCAGCAGCAGCGCGTCGCCATGCACCTGCACCGGCTCGGCAGTCATCGCCAGTTGCACGCGCGGTGCCGGGCTTGCCTGCGGCAGTGCTTCATGCAACGCCTGGTGCACGGTCTCGGCCAGATCCACCGCCGCAAAGCGCTGCAGGTGCGAACGATGGATCACGCTGGCATCGCTGAGCAGCTGGTTGAGCAGCCGGCTCATATGCGTGGCGTTGCGCTCGATCGCCTGCAGGCTGCGTCGCATGTCCTCCGGATCGTCATCATCCAGCGCCAACTGCGCCTGAGCTCGCAATGCCGCCAGTGGCGTGCGCATCTGGTGTGCGGCCTCGGCCATGAACGCGCGCAGTGTCTCGTTGCTGCTGGACAGGCGCTCCATGAAGCGGTTCAACGCGGCCACCATCTGGTCCATCTCGCGTGGCACGCGGGCATCGAGCGGCTTCAGGTCGGACGGCTCGCGGCGCGACAGCTCGCGCTCCACCCGCACCAGCGGCCGGAACGCACGATGCACGCCGAACGCCACCAGCGCCAGCAGCAGCCCAGACAACACACCGATCGCCAGCAATGCACGATTGACCATGTCCTGCGCAACGGCTTCGCGCGCGCGCCGGGTCTGGCCCACCTGCACCTGCACCTCGCCCTGTGCCGAGGCCGCGGCGAAACTGCGGCCGACCACCACGAAGCGCACGGTTTCGCCGCTGTAGGGGGCGTCGAACAGCTGCGGCTGGGTACCGGGCCTGCGCGGCGGTGTCGGCAGATCACCGTAGCCGGTGATCAGCGTGCCGCGGCTGTCGGCCACCCGGTAGAACACGCGGTCCTCCGGCGCCATCGCCAGCAGGTCCAGCGCCGCATAGGGCAGATCGACCTGCCACTGGCCGTCGACCAGGGCCACCGAATCGGCGATGGACAGCGCCGAGGACACCAGCAGGTGATCGTAGGATCGGTTGGCGGCGCGCTGGCCGTAATCGCGTGCGGCGAACAGCAGGGCCACCGCGAACACCGCCAGCAGCACGCCGAGGTAGAGCAGCAGCGTGCGCCGCAGCGAACCCGGCGCCGCAGTCGCAGCACGCGTGTCAGCCATCGGCGTCGGCATGGGTATCGCTGGCTTCCAGCAGGTAACCGACGCCACGCACCGTGGTGATGCGCAGCGGCGCGCCCGCCAGCTTCTTTCTCAGGCGACCAACGTACAACTCGATGGCATTCGGGCCCGCTTCGTCATCGAAACCAAACAGGCCGTTGCCGATCTCGTCCTTGCCGACCACCTGGCCAAGACGGCCGACCAGGATCTCCAGCAGGCGGTACTCGCGATTGGGCAGTTCGATCGGCTCCCCGTCGAGGCTGACCCGGTGCGCCGCGTTGTCGAACTGGAATCCGCCAATCTGCACCACTTCGCTGGCCTGGCCGCGCGCACGCCGCAGCAGCACGCGGCAGCGTGCTTCGAACTCGCGGAAATCGAACGGTTTGCCCAGGTAGTCGTCGGCGCCGACGTCCAGCGCCTGCACACGGTCTTCGATGCCATCGCGCGCGGTCAGCATCAGCACCGGCGTGCTGTCGCCGCGCTCGCGCATGCCGGCCAGCACGCGCAGGCCATCGAGCTTGGGCAGGCCGATGTCCAGCACCACCAGGTCGAAGCTCTGGTAGCGCAGCACGCTGGCCGCCGCCAGGCCATCGGCCTGCCAGTCCACGGCATGCCCACTGCGGCGCATGCGGCGGATGATCGCATCGGCCAGATCCGGGTTGTCTTCGACCAGCAGCAGGCGCATGGGCACGGGGGTGGGAAGGGAAACGAATGCTACCGCATGCCGCTGCCGCGCTAGCCGCGCCCCGCCCGGAGGCGGCAGCGGGCCGCTTTACGCTGCACCGCACAATCCGTTGACAGGACGATGACAGCTTGCCCGACCCAGACTGCGGCCGCGCACCGTCCGGTGCCCACGATTGCCGCGCGCCTGGCGCGCACCTGGGAGGGTTTGTGGAATTCATGTTTGCCTGGCGGCGCCCTGCCGCCATGGTGGCGCTGGCTGCCCTGTCGGCGCCGGCCATTGCCGCCGAAGACGACCGTCCGGTCACCGCCACCCTGGGTGGCCGCCTGCACCTGGACTTCGCCACCTTCGACAACGACAACCGCGGAACGCCGAACAAGGATGACACCGAGATCCGCCGTGCATGGGTCGATGTGTCCGGCAAGTTCTTCGTGGTCGACTACAAGCTGGAAGCCGACTTCTCCGGCGACCGCGTCGAGGCCAAGGATGTCTACCTGGCCCGCAGCTTCGGCAAGGCGGGCAAGCTGACCGTGGGCCAGTTCAAGCAGTATTTCTCGCTGGATGACCGTACCAGCTCCAACTACGGCAGCTTCCTGGAGCGCGGCAACGCCGGCACCACCCTGGCGCCGCTGTACCGCCTGGGTGCGTCCTGGCAGGCCAACCCCGGTGACTTCACCTGGGCGGCCAGCCTCTACAGCCTGGAGAGCATCGACGCCTGGCAGGTGAAGGGGCGCGCTGCCGGTGGCCGCGTCACCTGGGCGCCCTCGCCCAGCGATGGCGACGTGCTGCACCTGGGCCTGTCGCTGGCCCGCGAGGCCTACGACAACCCCGGCGCCAACGGCGTGCCCGGCCTGCGCATCCGCCCGCGCCCGGCCGGCCATCTGTCGGACGAGAGCCGCCTGACCCTGGTCGACTTCTCCGCCGGCCGCGATACCGACGTCAACAAGTGGTCGCTGGAATACGCGCAGGTGCGCGGCCCGCTGTCGTGGCAGGGCGAGTTCAGTGGCGCCACCTTCGATGACGGCGCCCAGCGCGGCGACGTGATGGCCGCCTACGGCATGCTCAGCTGGTTCGTCACCGGCGAAAGCCGCGCCTATGACCGCAAGACCGGACGCTTCGCGCGGGTGAAGGACATCCGCCACAAGGCCGGTGCATTCGAAGTGGCGCTGCGCTACGACCAGATGTGGGGCGCGCAGCACCTTGATGGTGCGCCGGACCTGCGTCGCGGCAGCACCGAAGCCTGGACGCTGGGTGGCAACTGGTACCTGCGCGACAACCTGCGCTTCATGCTCAACGTGATCGAAAGCCGCAACCGTGATCGCCTGGCCGGGGTCACGGTGGACCGCACGCGCGCGGTCACCGGCCGCCTGCAGTACGACTTCTAGGCCCGACATTCCGGGCATTCCGCCCGGGCCCCTTCCACTCCCCACGTCCTGTTTTCGCAAGGAGTCCGCAGATGATGCTGAGCATCCTCGGCTTTGGCATGGTCATTACGTTCATGTACTTGATCATGAGCAAGCGCCTGTCGCCGCTCGTCGCCCTGATCACCATTCCCATCCTGTTCGCGCTGATCGGTGGCTTCGGTGCCGGCATCGACGAGATGATGCTGGAGGGCATCAAGAAGATCGCGCCGACCGGCGTGATGCTGATGTTCGCCATCCTCTACTTCGGGGTGATGATCGACGCAGGCCTGTTCGATCCGCTGGTGCGGGTGATCCTGCGCTTCGTCAAGGGCGATCCGATGAAGATCGTGCTTGGCACCGCCGTGCTAGCGATGCTGATCTCGCTCGACGGCGATGGCTCGACCACCTACATGATCACCGTCTCGGCGATGCTGCCGCTGTACCAGCGGCTGGGCATGAACGCGCTGAACATGACCTGCGTGACCATCCTTGCCGGCGGCGTGATGAACCTAACCCCGTGGGGCGGCCCGACCGCACGCGCGGCCACTGCGCTGCACGTGGACCCGGCCGATGTGTTCGTGCCGCTGATCCCGTCGATGGTGATCGCCTGTGCCGGCGTGCTGCTGCTGGCCTGGTACCTGGGCTTGAAGGAACGCCGTCGCCTCGGCGTGGTGACCCTGCCCAAGGGCGGCAGCTGGATGGACAACAGCGTGTCCGATGACAGCAATCCGCTGCCGACCGTGGAAGACGCCGAGGACATCAAACGGCCGAAGCTGCTGTGGGTGAACCTGGCCCTGACCGTGGCGCTGATGACCGCGCTGATCATCGGCGTGCTGCCGATGCCGGTGCTGTTCATGGTCGGCTTCGCCATCGCCCTGGTGATCAACTACCCGAACCTGGCCGAGCAGCGCCGCCGCGTGGTCAACCACGCCGGCAACGTGCTGTCGGTGGTGTCGCTGATCTTCGCCGCAGGCATCTTCACCGGCATCCTCAACAACACCGGCATGGTCGAAGCGATGTCGCACAGCTTCCTGGCGGTCATTCCGGAGTCGTGGGGCCCGTACCTGGCGGTGATCACCGCGGTGGCGTCGATGCCGTTCACCTTCTTCATGTCCAACGACGCGTTCTACTTCGGCGTGCTGCCGATACTGTCCGAGGCCGCCGGCAACTACGGCATTACTCCGGTGGAAATGGCGCGCGCCTCGCTGGCCGGCCAGCCGGTGCACCTGCTCAGCCCGCTGGTGCCGTCCACCTACCTGCTGGTGGGCTTGGCCAAGGTCGAATTCGCCGACCACCAGAAGTTCACCCTGAAGTGGGCCATCGCCATCTCGATGCTGCTGATGGTCGGCAGCCTGCTGTTCGGCCTGTATCCTCTCGCCGCTTGACCCTTTGCCAAGGAGCCTTCTGCAATGACGCTTCGAATCGCTTACGTCACCAGTGGAATGGGCAGTGTCGGCACTGCCATCTGCCAGAGCCTGGCCCGCAGCGGCCACACCGTGGTTGCCGGCTGCGCGCCGAACTCGCCGCGCAAGGCCAACTGGCTGCGCGAGCAGCGCGAACAGGGCTTCGACTTCATCGCCTCCGAAGGCAACGCGACCGACTGGGCCTCGACCAGCGCCGCGTTCGCCAAGGTCCGCGCCGAAGTGGGTGAGGTCGATGTACTGGTCAACAACTCCGGCGGCAGCCGCGACCTGCTGTTCCGGCAGATGACGGTGGAGGACTGGAACGCGGTGATCGCCTCCAACCTCAATGCGCTGTTCAACCTGACCAAGCAGGTGGTCGACGGCATGGCCACGCGGGGCTGGGGCCGCATCATCAACATCGGCTCGGTCAGCGCCCACAAGGGCCAGATCGGCCAGGTGAACTACGCCACCGCCAAGGCCGCGATGCATGGCTTCAGCCGTGCGCTGGCCGCCGAAGTGGCTTCGCGCGGCGTCACCGTCAACACGCTTTCGCCGGGCTACATCGCCAGCCAGGCGATCAGCAGCTTCCCGCCGGATGTACTGGACCGGCTGGCGGCCTCGGTGCCGGTGCGCCGCCTGGGTCGCCCCGAGGAAGTGGCCGGCCTGTGCGCCTGGCTGGCCTCGGATGAAGCCTCGTACGTGACCGGCGCCGACTATCCGGTCAACGGTGGCCTGTACATGGGGTAAGCCAGTCTCCACGCTGCGCGTGGACCGCCTCCCCCACGGAGTGCGCGGGGCCGGTGAACCTTTGCTTGCGAAGGGAATCCGGCCCCTTTTTCATCCGGCTGCGGGACCTGCGCGGGTGCCCTGCACCATTCGTTGGTTTTCCGTAAAGAAGGTTTCATGTTCCGTTCGCATAGTGGCCCTGCACCGCGCACGCGTGCCGGTGATCACCCCCCATGCAACGGACCACCATGCAGACCCGACACCTGACGATCGCCGTAGCGATCGTGCTCTCCGCCGCCGCCAGCGCCCATGCCGCCACCACCGCCGATACCGGCGCCAGCACCGATGCCGCGCTGAGCGCGCAGACGCTGGATACCGTCTCTGTGATCGGCCAGGGCGAGACCCGCCAGGTGCAGCGCATCACTGCCGTGGACAAGCAGGTGCTGCCGCCGGGCACCAGTGGCCAGAAGATCCTCGATCGCCTTCCGGGCGTGTCGGTGCAGTCCAACGATGCCTTTGGCGCCAACGAGGAATCGCAGACCATCAGCCTGCGCGGCTTCGACAAGAGCCGCCTGGGCTACACGCTGGACGGCATCCCGCTGGGCGACAACAGCTACGGCAATTACAACGGCCTGAGCATCGCCCGCGCGATCATCGCCGAGAACCTGGCCGGCGCCGAACTGTCGCAGGGCATTGGTTCGCTGGGCGTGGCCTCGACCAGCAACCTGGGCGGCACCATCCAGTATTTCTCGATGGATCCATCCACCGAATTCGGTGGCCGCGCCAGCGTCACCGTCGGCGACAACCACCAGCGCCGCGGCTACCTGCGCGTGGACACCGGCGACCTCAACGGCTTCTCGGCCTATGTGTCCGGCGTGCACCAGGACCAGGACATGTGGGCCGCGCCGTACCAGAACCAGACCACCCGCCAGTTCAATGCCAAGGCAGTGTGGAACGTTGGCGACCACCGTTTCGGTGCGTTCGTGGCGACCTCGCGCGCCAGCCAGGCCAACTATGCCTACCTGTCCAAGGACATGCTGGCACGCGGACTGGGGTATGACTGGAACATCTACGCGCCGGACTGGGATCGCGCCGTCGCCGCCGCGTACTGCGCGCCTGGCACCTACAACAAGGCGCGCTGCAAGTTCAGCGGCGGCGTCAACAGCATCGACGATGCGTACTATCAGAGCCGTGCGCTGCGCGACGACAACCTGTACTCGGTCGATGCCGACCTGCGCCTGGGCGAGCAGGGCCGCCTGAAGCTGCTGGCCTACCACCACGACAACCGTGGCCAGGGCCACTGGTGGGCACCGGGCCAGCCGTCCTACCCGGGTACCGACAGGATGCTGCCGATCTCGATCCGCAGCACCAACTACACGATCAACCGCGATGGCCTGACCGCCGCGCTCTCGTGGACGGTGGGCATCCACGAGCTGGAAGCCGGCCTGTGGTACGAGCAGAACGACCATAACGTGTCGCGCAACTTCTACTACATCAGCGGCCCGTTCCTGGACGACCTGTACCTGAAGAACCCCGACCGCTTGCTGTTCAACCAGGACTTCGACATCCGCACGCGCCAGTTCTACGTGCAGGACCGCATGCGCTTCCTGGACCAGCGCCTGACCGTGGACGTGGGCATCAAGAGTCCCAACACCCGCATGCGCGCCACCGCGCAGCCCGGCGTTGAAACCCGCATTGCGTCGGGCACACTGACCGCCAAGGAATCGGTGCTGCCGCAGGTAGGCCTGGGCTTCAAGCTCAACGCCAACAACGAGCTGTTCGCCTCCTACGCCGAGAACATCGCCGCCTTCGTCGGCGGTGGCAGCGGCGGCCCGCTGCAGGTGTCGCCGGAATCGTTCGCGGCCAGCGCCGGGCTGGAGCCGGAGAAGTCCAAGAGCCTGGAAGCCGGCTTCCGCACTTTCGGTGAGAAGTACCAGGCCTCGATCGCTGCATACAACGTCAAGTTCGACAACCGCCTGCTGTCGCTGAACCCGTGTTCGAGCATCGAAGTCGGCACGCGCCCGGAGTGCGTGACGCGCTTCATCAACGTCGGTTCGGTGAAGAGCCATGGCGCGGAACTGACTTTCATCCTCAAGCCGATTGATGGCCTGCAGTGGTACAACGCGCTGTCCTGGAACAAGACCACCTACGAGGATGACTACACCTCGGGCGGTGCGATCGTTCCGGTGGCCGGCAAGATCACGGTGGATACGCCGCAGCGCATGGCCTCCAGCGAGATCAGCTGGAACCGCGACGGCTTCTTCGCCAGCCTGCGTGCGAAGTACACCGGCAAGCGCTACTACACCTACACCAACGACCAGTCGGTGCCGGGCGTGACCACCTTCGACGCCGGTGCGGGCTACGATTTCGGCCCGGGCCTGGGCCTGCGCAACGTGCGGGTGTCGTTGAACGCGACCAACCTGACCAACAAGCGCTACGCCGGCCAGCTGAGTTCGTTCGCACCGACTGATCCGAAGGGCACGCGCTATGCGATCCATGCGAGCGCACCGCGGCAGCTGTTCATGACGGTGGCGGCGGAGTTCTAAGTCAGAAGCGGGCGCTGCGGCGCATTGAGTTTTCCTGCATGGCGCAGGTAGGCAATTCCCAGCGCCGGCGCGGAGGCAATGGAAAGCTAGAGCAAAAGCAAAGCGCCGGGCATTGACCGGCGCTTTGCTTTTCAAGCTTTCCAAACGCAATCCCTTTGGTGGACCTGCTGCCGCGCCCGCAGGAAATTGTCTGGAGGAGGCGGGGCACCCTGGTCAGGACCGTTGGCGCCATGGATGGCGCCATCGAGCACCATGGAGGGGCTTTTGCGTGTCCTGACCAGGGTGCCCCGCCTCCTCCCAGCCGATAGCAGGCAGGCGCAGGAGGATCCGCCAACGCATTTCATTCCGGCGCCAGCTGGTCCATCCGTATCCGGTTGGCGAACAGCGAGAACGCCAGCATGCCGGCCAGGCCGTTCGCCCGGCTCACCCAATGCGGCAGCCAGCGCGGCGGCTTCAGCACCCCCGCCTCGAACAGCGGCGCGAACGCGATCGCATCGGCCAGGCTCATCTTGCCGGCGAACAACCAGCGGCAGACCTGCAGGCGGTCCTCGGCCAGCATGTGCCGGAAGAAGGTATGCACCGATACCAGGCCGCGCAGGTACACCGTGTCCTTGGTGAAGGCCAGGCCGCCACTCGGCGGCACGCCACGGAACACGCGCTGGGCCGAAGCGAAACTCTCTTCCGCGTTCTGCCCGGCATCGCAGAAATAGCGGAACACTTCGATGAAATCAGCGCCTTCGCGTGCCATCGCAATCGCTTCGGTACGCAGGCTGATGCGTTTCAGGCGCTCGATGTCGATGCTGCCGGTGATCTGCTCGGCGAAGGTCGCCAACCCTTCCTGGGTCGCCGTTACCCGTGGCGAGGACAACGCCAGGCTCGGCAGTACCGGCTGGCCGCGGCCATTCAATGCGGTCAGCGAATGCACCAGCGCTTCATGGTGGAACAGCTGCGCGCGGTCGTAGGCGCTGAAGCGCGCGCTGGTGCGCAGGCGGATGCGGGTCGGGCCGGCGGCGGCCTTGGACACCAGTTCCGGGTCGAGCTGCACCTGGATGATGCGCGATTCGAAAAACGCATCCAGATCATTCTGCAGCTGCAGCTGCAGGGCGATGGCCGAGACCGGCACCTGCTCTTCCGGCGCCAGCAGTTCGTGGTCCAGTTCGGCGGCAATCTGTATGAAGTGGCGCGCCGCGTCGCGCGTGCTCGGGCCATTGCCCGGCAGCGGCTGCTCGGGGGCGCCGAACAGCTGCACCGAACAGGTATCAACGGCGGCGGTGCCCAGTCCTTCCAGCAGCTGCGCGGCCAGGTCCCAGCTCTGCGCTGACTGCCGCACGTAGTGGCCCAGCGGATGAGTGTCGTCGCAGTCGGCTGCGATCGCGGCCAGCGCGCGACGTTCTTCGCTGAAGTCCAGCCGGGGGTAATCCACCTTCGGCAGCACCGGCTGGCCGCGCGCCACGCTGTCCAGGAACGGTGCCTGCAGCGTTGCCGGCCAGCTGGTCAGGCCCAGCAGGCGGATGCCTCCCACGGCCTCGACCAGGCGCGCATCGAGCGCTGCATGGTGGGCCACGTCACGGTCCAGCGTCGCAGTCGGTTCCATGCGCGGACTATAACGCCCTGCCCCTGCTTTGGTAGGTGCCAACCTTGGTTGGCATCCGCCGACGGCGGGCTTGCCGACACACCCGTGCCAACCAAGGTTGGCACCTACCAGGCGCGGGCTGTTGGCACCCGCTCGAAGCAGGCAGTGGCGGGTTCATTGCAGGGGTCAGAGCCCATTGCGGCGCAATGGGATCCGACCCCGCGGTACCGATCAGCGCCTACGCGGCTTGCCTGCCGGGCGGAACTGCTGGCCCTTGCCCTTCCTGCCGCCGCGCTCCTGCGCGGTCTCGGCCTGGCGTACCGCCAGCTTGGCGGCAGCGGCAGCCACTTCTTCCTTCAGCTTGAAGTAGTTCAGCAACCGGCTTTCTTCGATCTCGCCCGCCTCGATCGCCGCCCGCACCGCACAACCTGGTTCCTGCTGGTGCTTGCAGTCGTTGAAACGGCACTGTGCGGCCAGCGCCTCGATGTCCGCGAAGCCACCTTCGGACAGCGTCTCTTCGCCGGTCGGCTTCAGCTCGCGCATGCCCGGGGTGTCGATCAGGCAGGCGCCCGTCGGCAACGGCATCAGCGCGCGGTGGGTGGTGGTATGGCGGCCACGCGAATCGTTGGCGCGCACCGCGTTGGTCTTCATCCGCTGCTCGCCAAGCAGGGTGTTGGTCAACGTGGATTTGCCGGCACCGGAGGAACCGACCAGCACCACCGTGCGGCCCGGGCCCAGCCACGGTTGCAGCACCGCCACACTGTCGGCATCCAGGCCGTTGATCGCATGCAGCGCGATGCCCTGCATCTCCAGCTCTTCCAGCACCGCCAGCGCATCCTCGCTGTACTCGGTCTGGTCGGCCTTGGTCAGCACCACCACCGGTTCTGCACCACCACCGCCGACCAGCAGCAGGTAGCGCTCGATGCGGCGCGGATTGAAGTCGGCATCCAGGCCGCAGACGATGAACACCGTGTCGATGTTGGCCGCGATCACCTGCTGGTGGTAGTGCTCGCCGGCGGCGCCACGCTTGATCGCGGTGCGGCGTGGCAGCAGCGCGACAATGCGGATGCCGTCCAGCAACACCCAGTCGCCCACTGCAGGCCGCTCGTGGCTGGGGAAGCGCGGGCGCTGCCATTCCGGCAGCGATTCGGCCTTGATCGACGCATCCGGGCCATCGGCCACCACGTAGTGGGTGCGGTGCTGTTCGATCACCCGCGCCGGGCGGGCCTGCGAGTGCGCGGCCATCACGGCCTGCCATTCGGCCTGCTGCGCCGGGCCCGGCCAGGGCCAACCGATGGTCTGCAGGGCGATGAAATCGGGGGTCTGGGTCATCGCCGCCATTCTACCTGCGCCGGCGCCCTGCCAGCCCAGCAATGACAAGCCCGGCACCCCTGCCATGCACTGCAGCAATTCCGGTAGGATGGAATCCCCATGCCTTTTGACGGCCCAGCCCCCATGTCCACCATCTCGCCCAAGCCCCTGGCCATCCGCGAGCGCCTTTCCGAAGTGCGCTACGAAATCCGCGGAGAACTGGCGCGGCGAGCCCGGGAGCTGGAGGCGCAGGGCCGCAAGCTGATCAAGCTCAACATCGGCAACCCGGGCAACTTCGGTTTCCGCGCGCCCGAGCACCTGCAGCGCGCGATCGCCGATGACATGGGCCGCACCGATCCATACACCCACCAGCAGGGCCTGCCGGTCGCACGCGAAGCCATCGCGGCGTACTACGCCCGCCGTGGCGCACCGGATGCGCACCCCGACCGTGTGTTCGTCGGCAACGGCGTCAGCGAACTGATCGACCTGTCGCTGCGCGCATTGCTCAACCCGGGCGACGAAGTGCTGGTGCCCTCACCCGACTACCCGCTGTGGTCGGCCTCGACCATCCTCAACGATGGCCGCCCGGTGTACTACCGCTGCGCCGCCGAGAACGGCTTCCAGCCGGACCCGAGCGAGATCGAGACGCTGGTGTCCTCGCGCACCCGCGCCATCGTGCTGATCAACCCGAACAACCCCAGCGGCGCCAGCTACCCGCGTGAACTGCTCGAGCGCGTGGTCGAGATCGCGCGCCGCCACAACCTGCTGCTGCTGGTCGATGAGATCTACGACCAGATCCTGTACGACGATGCGGTATTCCAGCCGGTCGCGCCGCTGGCCGGCGACCACCCGTGCCTGACCTTCAGTGGCCTGAGCAAGGTGCACCGTGCCTGCGGCTGGCGCGTGGGCTGGGCCCACCTCAGCGGCGACGACGCGCGCCTGGGCGACTTCCGCGCCGCGCTGGACCTGCTCGGCGCGCTGCGCCTGTGCGCCAACGTGCCCGGCCAGTACGCCATCGAGGCCGCAGTGAACGGCCCGGACACCATCTCCGAACTGTGTACCCCGGGCGGCCGCCTGTATGAGACCCGCCGCGCAGTGATCGAAGCCTGCGAAGCCAGTGAGCACCTGTCGCTGGTCGCGCCGGCCGGTGCGCTGTACGCGTTCCCGGCCGTGGTCGGTGCCGCTGCCAAGGGCTTCGACGACCACAACTTCGCGCTGGACCTGATGAACAATGAAGGCGTGCTGGTGGTACCGGGTTCCAGCTTCAACGTGCCCTACCGCCATCATTTCCGCGTGACCCTGCTGCCGGAAGCCTCGGTGATGCGCGATGTGTTCGCCCGCATCGACCGCGTGCTGGCCCGCCGTGCCGAGGACGCGACCAAGGTCGTACCGTTGAAGCCGCGCCGTTCGGTGGCCTGAGCCGTGGCGCTGTCCTACCTGGCGCTGGGCGATTCGTACACCATCGGAGAAGCCGTTGCCGTTGAAGGCCGCTGGCCACACCAGCTGGCCGCCGCCCTGCGTGCGCAGGATGTGGCGCTGGCCGACCCGCAGACCATCGCCACCACCGGCTGGACCACCGACGAGCTGGACGCCGGCATCGATGCGGCCGCGCCGCAGGGCCCGTTCGATTTCGTCAGCCTGCTGATCGGCGTCAACAACCAGTACCGCGGCCGGCCGCTGGACGAGTACCGCCTACAGTTCCACGCCCTGCTGCAGCGGGCGATCGGCTTTGCCGGTGGCCGCCCCGGGCGTGTGCTGGTGCTGTCCTTCCCCGACTGGGGTGCAACCCCGTTCGGTATCGGCAGCGGCCGTGACCTGGCCGCGATCGAGATCGAGACCGACGAATTCAACGCGGCCGCTGAAGTGATCTGCACCCAGCAGGGCGTGGCCTTCGTCGACATCACCGACATCAGCCGTGACCACGGTGGCGACCCGGCGATGATCGCCGACGACGGCCTGCACCCTTCAGCACGGATGTACGCGCTGTGGAGCGCGCGCGCGCTGCCGGTCGCCGCCCACCTGCTCGGCGGAACGGACTGAGGCGATGGACGGCACGCCACGGAACGGCCCGCCCCTGCCCTGCACACCCTTGAGCGCCGCGCAGGCCCGCGCGATCGCCGAGGCATTCCGCCCCGCACACGCCTGGGCCAGCCGCCGCGACTACTACTACACCCGCAGCAAGCTGGGCAGCGACCCGCTGTATGACGGCGTGCTGCAGCACCTGCCTGGCGACGGGCAACCCGTGCTGGACCTGGGCTGCGGGCTGGGCCTGTTCGCCCACGTGCTGCGCCAGCGCGGTGGCTCCCAGCCCTACCGGGGCGTGGACGTGGATGCCAGCAAGATCGCCCGCGCCCAGCGTGCCGCCACCGGCCTGCCCGCTGTGCGCTTCGACTGCCTGGACGTGCAGGCGCCGCTGCCGGCGCAGGCCGGGCATGTGCTGTTGCTGGATGTGCTGCAGTACCTGGACGCGGGCCCACAGCAGGCACTGCTGCGTGAGGCCAGTATGCGGGTCGCTCCCGGCGGCCGCCTGCTGCTGCGCACGCCACTGGCCACCGGCGATGGCCGCGACCGCACCACGCGGGTGGCGGACCGGCTGGCCTGGCTGGTCGGCTGGATGGGCACGCGGCCGCGCCACTACCCCGACCCGCAGGTGCTGCAGGCGACACTGGCCGAGGCCGGATTGAAAGTGACGGCGCCGCGCCCCCTGCACGGGCGCACGCCGTTCAACAGCTGGTTGCTGGTGGCCGAACGCCCCGCGTTGTAGCGCCGAGTGCAGCATGTGCCGGCGCTACGCTACAGGATGATCGCCAACCCTTGTAGCGCCGAGCCCATGCTCGGCGGCTCCACACCACCAGGGCCCGGCGTTACGGAACCGGCAGCCGCGCCTTCAGCCCCCGCTCGTCCAGCGCCTGCAGCACGCGTTCGATGATCGCCAGGTTGTGGCCGTGGGCGGCCCCCTCATGCAGCAGCACGATGGCGCCCGGGCGCAGGTCCGGCAGCAGCCGCGACAGCACGCCCTCCGGCGTGCAGCCGACACCGTCGTAGCCACGGGCGCTCCAGCCCACGCGCACCAGTCCCAGCGCCTTCAGCACCGGCGCCACGAACGGATTGGTCATGCCCACCACCGAACGGTACCAGCGCACCGGGCGGCCGCTTACCGCCTGCAGCGCATGCTGGCAGCCCTCGATCTCGGCACGCATCGCTGCCGGGCCCAGCCGCCAGAAGCGCGCCTGCGGATGGCTGTGGCTGTGGTTGCCCAGGTCGTGGCCGCGGCGCAGGATCTCCTGCACCAGCTCCGGCTGTGCCAGCGCACGCTCGCCCACCAGGAAGAAGGTGGCGCGGGCCTGGTAGCGGTCCAGCAGGTCGAGCACCGCACGGGTCTCCGGGCCGGGACCGTCATCGATGGTCAACCAGACGCTGTTGCCGGCCTCTCCCATCCGGCTCAGCACCGGCGCGTAGAAGCGGCTGTTGGGCAGGAATACCGGCACCAGGAACAGTGCGTGGCTGGCCACCATCACGGGCAGCCCCCAGTGCCAGCCGGCCAGGGCCCAGACCAGGATCACGGCCAGCTGCGACGCCACCAGCCAGGGCAGCCAGCGCCAGGGCCGGGTCGGGATGCGATGCAATGTTCCTGCGTTGCTCATCCCCCATGATGCCATGAGGGGTAGAATTGATGATTCGAATTCCCGGAACCCCGACGTCCATGTCCCTCGATCCCGCCCTGCGTTCGCGCATCGAATCCATCCTCAACGCCAACCGCGTCGTGCTGTTCATGAAGGGCCAGCCGTCGATGCCGCAGTGTGGTTTCTCGGCCAAGGCCGTGGGCGCCCTGCAGGACCTCGGTGTCGAGTTCGCCCACGTCAACGTGCTGGCCGACCAGGAAATCCGTGAAGGCATCAAGGCCTATGGCGACTGGCCGACCATTCCGCAGCTGTACATCGACGGCGAACTGGTCGGCGGCAGCGACATCGTGCTGCAGATGGCTGCCAGCGGCGAGCTGAGCAGCGTGCTGGGCCTGGCCGCGCCGGACCGTACCCCGCCGAGCATCACCGTCACCCCGGCGGCCGTGGAAATGCTCAAGGGCGCGCTGGCAGATGCCCCGGGCGCTGCTCTGCAGCTGTCCATCGACGCCGGTTTCCAGCCGAACTTCCAGCTGGCCCCGCACGACGAAGGCGCCATCGCCGCCGAGTCCAACGGCCTGCGCGTGCAGTTCGACCTGGCCAGCGCCCGTCGCGCCAACGGCATCACCATCGACTGGGTGGACGACATCCGCGGCAAGGGCCTGGCCATCGACAACCCGAATGCGCCCAAGCCGGTGCAGGAAATCAGCGTGCGCGATGCCGACGACCTGGTGCGTGCCGGCAACATCACCCTGGTGGACGTGCGCCCGGCCGACGAGCGTGAAATCGCCGCCGTGGGCGTGCCGTTCAAGACCTTCGACGGCAACGGCCGCGCCGCGCTGGAAGCCCTGCCCAAGGACACCGCGCTGGCCTTCATGTGCCACCACGGTGGCCGCAGCGCGCAGGCCGCCGAGCAGTTCCGCGCCCTGGGCTTCACCAAGGTGTTCAACGTCACCGGCGGCATCAACGCCTGGTCGGAAGACGTCGACAACGGCGTGCCGAAGTACTGATTGAAGGCCCGGGGTCAGAGCCCTTTCCTGCGGAAAGGCGATCTGACCCCTAAAAAGGGGACGGAGGGAATTAAGTCGTTTGTGGCAAAAACGACTTAATTCCCTCCGTCCCCTTTTTCTTAGCCGGCGAAACCGCCTTCGGCCAGGTAGTCCAGCTCTTCCGGTGAAGGAATGCGACCCAGTACGGCGTTGCGGTGCGGGAAGCGACCGAAGCGGCGGATGATGTCGCGGTGCAGCTCGGCGTACTGCAGGTATTCCTTGTCGCCCAGCACGTCGAACATCGCCACCGAGCGGTCCTGGTCCAGCGGATCCTCGGAGTGCTCGAACGGCAGGTAGATGAAGGCGCGCAGCTTGGGCACCAGCTGCAGGTCCAGGCCTTCCTCGATGGCGCGCATGGCGTAGTGCCGGGCCAGGCCATCGGTGGCGTAGGAATGGGCGCTACCGCGGAAGCAGTTGCGCGGGAACTGGTCCAGCAGCAGCATCAGCGCCAGTGCGCCCTCGGCACTGCCCAGCCAGTGTTCGCGCGCGCGCGAGGCGGCTGCGAAATGCTCATCCAGGAACAACTGGCGGAACTGCGCGTCGAACGCATCATCGCGGGCGAACCACTTCGCAGGGCCCGCCTCTTTCCAGAATTCCACCACGTGCGCGGCAACGTCCATCACCTACTCCCCAGGGCCGGCGCGCCGCGCCAGGCCATCATCATCATTCGTCGAAGCGCAGGTGGCGGACCGACTTGCCGTTGCGCCGGATAAGCTTAAGCGCCTCGATACCGATCTGGATATGGTTTTCCACGAACTGGGAGCTGACCTTGGCATCGGAGGCCTCGGTCTTGACCCCATCGGGGATCATCGGCTGGTCCGACACCAACAGCAGTGCGCCGCTGGGAATGTGGTTGGCGAAGCCAGCGGCGAACACGGTGGCGGTTTCCATGTCGATGGCCATGCAGCGCATCGCCCGCAGCCGCTCCTTGAACGCCTCGTCGTGCTCCCAGACCCGGCGGTTGGTGGTGTAGACGGTACCGGTCCAGTAGTCGTGGCCGAGATCACGGATCATGGTCGAGACCGCACGCTGCAGCGCGAACGCCGGCAAGGCCGGCACTTCCGGCGGCAGGTAGTCGCCCGAAGTGCCCTCACCGCGGATCGCTGCGATCGGCAGCACCAGGTCACCCAGCTGGTTCTTGCGCTTCAGGCCACCGCACTTGCCCAGGAACAGCACCGCCTTGGGCATCACCGCCGACAGCAGGTCCATGATGATCGCGGCATTGGGGCTGCCCATGCCGAAGTTGATCATGGTGATGCCATCGATGGTGGCGCTGGCCATCGGCCGGTCCAGGCCGATGACCGGGGCGCCGGTCAGCGCGGAGAAGGTGTGCAGGTAGCCGCCGAAATTGGTCAGCAGGATATGCTGGCCGAACTGGTCCAGCGGAACGCCGGTATAACGCGGCAGCCAGTTGTCGACGATTTCCTGTTTGCTCTTCATGCCCGGTCCGGTTCTGCAGGGGCGCCATTGTAGGCAACGCTGCGCCTGCCCTGCCACACAAAGAGAAGGGGCGGCCCAACGGCCGCCCCTCCTGGTTTCCCTGCGGGAGCCGGTGGCTTAGAAACGCACCGACCAGCGCAGGTTGGCACCGTGGTCACGGCTTTCGTCGCCGAACTGGCCGCTGTAGCCCAGTTCCAGCTGCTGCTTGGCGGTCAGCCAGGCCGAGAGGCCCAGTTCGGCCACCACCGCGCTGTCGGCGATGGGTGCACCGTTGACCACGAAGCTGTCACCGCCGGTGGCAAAGCCCAGGCGGGCCGACGGGTTGCGGTCGCCGCTGGCGTGGCGGTACGCCACCGCGCCGCGCACGTGCAACCAGCTGTCCTGCTGGAACGAGGCCTTCAGGCCCTTGTCGAAGCGCACGCCGGCCGTGGCCAGGGTGGTGCGCACGTCGTCCACCGAACCCTGCAGGGCCGCAGCACCGCCACGCTCGTTCACGTGCTTGGTGTCCACTTCCACGCGGGCCACCTGCACGTACGGCTCCAGGCCAGCCTCGCGGCCACCGAAGCGGTAGGCCGCTTCGATGAAGGCCTGGCGGGTACGCGCGTCGTAGCGGGCGCTCAGGGTGTCGCTGTAACCGGCGAACGCCAGCTCACGGGTACTGTCCACATCGTGTTCGCTCCATGCCAGGCCGCCACGCAGGCCGAAACCGCCCCAGTTGTGGCTGGCGTAGGCGCCGAAGTGGGTGTTGTCCACCTTCGACCTCGCACGGCGCCCTTCGCCCTGCTTCACGTCGGTGCGGCCGGTACCGGCCAGCACGCCCACCTGCCAGCCGCCGAACTCGCGGTCGGCACCGACCAGCAGGCCGTTGCTGTTGGCTTCGGTGCGGGCGGTGTTGGTGTTGCCGTCCAGCGTGGTGCTGCCGGCCAGGGCCTGCACCCACACACCGGTGGCGTCGCCGCCTTCGGCACCCGGTGCAGCGGCACCGGCACGGCGGGCCAGCGCGGCATCACGCACGTAGCGGCTGCCTTCCAGCAGGGCCGCGCTGGTGGCGGCATGCAGTTCGCCGCTGAGGCTGTCCAGTGCGCTGCCCACCTGTTCCGGGAACAGCATGGTCAGCGGACGCGGCAGGCCCTGGTTGACCGCCAGACCGTCGACCACGGTGGCCACGGCCAACTGGTTGGCGGTGGTGGCCGCGGTAGCCAGCGCGTTGCCGCGGGTCACTTCAATGCGCGCGCCGGCGGCGGAGTAGGCCAGGCCGAACTGCAGGAAGGGCGAGAAGGCGCTGAAATCGGTGCTGGCGAACCGACCGTTCACGCCGCCGTCGGCCTGGATGAAGTTGAACTGCTCGCCCAGGTAGTAGGTGCCCGGTTCCGGCAGCGCCACCAGGGTGCCGCCCAGGGTGGCGGTGCCGGTCACGTGCAGCTGGTCGCTGCGGCTGCCCGGGGCCACCTCGGCCTGGTACACGCCAGTGGCGGTCTGCACATAGTCACCGTTGATGGTGAGCGTGCCGATGGAGTTGCCCGGAGCGATGATGCCGGCCACGGTGGTGTTTCCCAGCTGGCCCACGCCCTTCAGCGTGCCCTTTTCACCCACGAAGGTGCTGCCGCCGGTCTGCACGCCGTTGAAGGACACCACGCCGCCGGTGACGGTCAGGTCCGAGCCGTCCAGCACACCGGTGGCGGTGATGCGGCTGCTGCCGCCCAGGCTGTTCAGCGCTGTGTTCTGCAGGGTGCCGTTCAGCAGGAAGGTTCCGCCGGTCACGTCCACGGCGCTGGTCAGCGTGTTCACGCCGTCCAGTTCCAGCACGCCTTCGCGCACCACCGCGCCGTTGAAGCTGTTGTCGCCGCTCAGGCGCAGCCAGCCGATGCCGCTCTTGGTCAGTTTGCCCGGGCCGCCGATGTCATTGGTCCAGTCGTCCCATGCATCACCTTCCCACACCTTCAGGCCGCCGGCCTTCTGGTTCATCACCACTTCGGTGTCCACGCGCAGCGAGCCGTAGCCTTCGACGGCCGCAGCCAGGTTCATCAGGCCCCAGCCGTAGACATCGTCCACGCCTGCAGCACCCAGGTCGGTGGCGGTGGTCAGCAGCACGTCGCGCACCTGCGTGCTGTCCAGGTACGGGAAGCGCTCGAACAGCAGGCCCAGCGCGCCGGTGACGTGCGGGGCGGCCATGGACGTGCCGCTCAGTTCCTCGTAATCGGACGACGGGGTCTGGCTGATGATGTCCACCACCAGGTTGCCATTGTCATCGTAGAAATCACCTTCGATCACCGAATCGGGACCGTACACGGTCGAGTTGATGTTCGAGCCGGGCGCGGCGAGGCACCAGTTCGCCGCCAGGCCACAGCGCATCGAGCGGTTGCTCAGCTCCAGGTCCTGATTGACGTTGACCACGGCCAGCCAGTACGGCTCGACGTCGGCGACGGCGCGCGGCAGCGAGGCATACATGCCGGCAATCGGCGCTTCTTCCGGCGAAGTGTTGGGCGAATCGGTGTTGCCAGCGGCCCATACCTGGATCAGGCCGCTGCTGCGCGAACCTTCGGCCATCGCAGCCAGACTGGCGGCGAACACCGGGTGCGACTGGTACATGTCCAGGTCTTCCGCTGTGGTCGGCTCGTTGGCCAGGCCCCAGCTGTGGTTGATGGCGCGCACACCCTGCTCGTTCATCTGCGCATACAGCTGCGGGTAGATCGAATCGTCGGCCTGGATGGCGGCGATGGTCTGTTCGTCCAGATACAGGGAACCGCCGATATTCACCACCGACAGGTAGGTGGCGCTGTTGGAGAACAGGCGGGCCACGCTCAGGTCGGCGCCGAAGGCAACACCGTGGGTGCCGTTGCCATCACGGTTGGCGGCGATGGTGCCCGACACGTGGGTACCGTGCACGTTGTAGCTCAGGCCTTCGTAGAAGCCATTGCGCTCCAGCAGATCGGCATAGTCCGGGTCGAGCAGCTGGTAGGACACGGCCACCTGGTCACCGTCGCTGGCGAAGCAGGCGTCCGGGCCACTCAGCACTTCGCGCGCGCACAGGCTGCCATCGGCCAGCACGTCGGCCAGATGGATGCTGCGGTGGTCCTTGCCGGCGAACTCGTCGTGGTCCAGGCCGGTGCCGCTGTCGAACACGCCCAGGCGGATGCCGGTGCCGGTCAGGCCGCGTGCGTAGGCCACATCGGCGTTGATCGCCTGCAGGCCCCAGTCGCTGTTGAATTCGGTGGTGCGCCAGCTGGCGGCATCACCCGGCTTGCCCATGATGGGTTCCGGATCGACTTCCACATCGGCGGCGGCGACGGCCAGCGACGGCGAAGCGGTGAGGACCGGTGCGGCAAACGCGGCCTGCAGGCTGCGCTGGAACTGGTAACGCGACAAGGCGTCTGCGTTGCTGTCCTGGGCCAGCGCCGGCAGAGCGGCGGCCATCAGCAGCGAGCCGACAATGGCCGAGGCCAGGGGTGAGGGGAGGATCGAGCGGCGGGAAGCGGTGGAGCGATACGACGGGAAGACAATCATCTGCAGTTACGTCCTTGATTCCTTGAAATATTTCAGGTGCAGCTCCGTCATGGAGCAATGGAAAGCACACCTCACGGCGGGTCAGCGCTCGCTGTCCCACCCGTTGGTAGCGGCAGGTGTCACAAAAAATTAATGCTTCGTTCAGAATTTTTGTATAGGAAAATCCCCACCCCTGCCCCTGCCCAAGGTCACTTGGCAAGTGGTATCGACGACAGATAGCGTCGGCGGATTCACGCGTGGGTTGGGGGATCTCTGCATGGCATCGATGGTGTTGCGCGCCGCTCTTGGGATGGCGCTGGTTTCGTTGAGCACGGCACCGGCGGTGGGCGCCTCGCGCTTCGTCGCCGATCCCTACCCCAGCACCTACCGGGCGCATCCCGATGCGCCGGTGCTGATCCAGAACGCCACCGTGCTGACCGGCACCGGCCAGCGCCTGGACAACGCCGACGTGCTGCTGCGCGAGGGCCGCATCGTCGCCGTGGGCCGCCAGCTGCAGGCCGATGCCGGGGTCACCCGCATCGATGCGCGGGGCAAGTGGGTCACCCCGGGCCTGATCGACGTGCACTCGCACCTGGGCGTGTACCCCAGCCCGGGCGTCGGCGCGCACAGCGACGGCAACGAGATGACCGCACCGGTCACCGCCAATGTCTGGGCCGAGCACTCGGTGTGGCCGCAGGACCCGGGCTTCGCTACAGCCCTGGCCGGAGGCGTGACCAGCATGCAGGTGCTGCCTGGCTCGGCCAACCTGGTCGGTGGCCGTGGCGTGACCCTGAAGAACGTGCCGGCCATCACCTACCAGGCCATGAAATTCCCGGGTGCTCCGTGGGGGCTGAAAATGGCCTGCGGCGAGAACCCGAAACGGGTTTACGGCGAAGGCAAGGGCGTCGCCCCGGCCACGCGGATGGGCAACGTTGCCGGCTACCGCGCCGCCTTCATCGATGCTGCCGACTACATCGCCAAGAACAAACCCAAGCCGGCCAAGCGCAAGGGCTGGTTCGGCAGCGACAAGGGCGACAGCGCCGGTGATGCCGGCGGCAAGCGCGATCTCAAGCTGGACACGCTGGCCGGCGCGATCGAAGGCGACATCCGCGTGCACATCCACTGCTACCGCGCCGACGAGATGGCCACCATGCTCGACCTGGCCAAGGAATTCGGCTTCAAGGTGGCGGCCTTCCACCACGGCGTGGAGGCCTACAAGCTGGCCGACCGGCTGGCCGCCGACGGCGTCTGCGGTGCGCTGTGGGCCGACTGGTGGGGCTTCAAGATGGAAGCCTTCGATGGCATTCCGGAGAACATCGCACTGGTCGACCGGCCGAAGAACAGCTGCGCCATCGTCCATTCCGATTCGCCCGAAGGCATCCAGCGCCTGAACCAGGAAGCGGCCAAGGTGATCGCCGCCGCGCGCCGCGCGCACATGCCGGAGATCACGCCCGAACATGCCATCACCTGGATGACGGCCAATGCCGCCAGAGCGCTGGGCATTGAAGGCCAGACCGGCACCCTGGAGGCCGGCAAGATGGCCGACGTAGTGGTGTGGAACGGCAACCCCTTCGGTTCCTACGCGCTGGCCGAACAGGTCTTCATCGACGGCCGCCGCCTGTACGACCGCAGTGCGCCGGCAGCGACGCCGCGTTCCGATTTCCAGCTCGGCCAGGAGGTGCACTGATGGGCGCGTTGAACAAGCGTCGCCGGGCTTGGCTCGGCGCTACGGTCATGGTGCTGGTCTACCTCTCCGCAGCTGCGCAGGCGCAGGACCTGCTGGTCCGCAACGCCACCGTACATACGGCCAGCGCGCGCGGCAGCCTGCAGCACGCCGATGTACTGGTGCAGGGCGGCATCATCCGCGCAGTCGGCAACGGGCTGTCCGCACCGGCCGGGGCCAACGTCGTCGAGGCCGATGGCCGCCCGCTGACACCCGCGCTGTTCGGGGGCATCACCGAGATCGGCATCGAAGAAGTCTCCGGTGAAGCGAGCACGGTCGACAGCACGCTGAAGATCGGCGAACAACCGTTGCGCCCCGAATTCGATGTCACCCTGGCCTACAACCCGGCCTCGGTGCTGATCCCGGTGGCGCGCCTGGACGGCATCGGCTTCACCGCCCTGGGGGCCGCCACCGGTGGCGGCTTCGTCGCTGGCCAGGGCGGTGTGATGCGGCTGGACGGCAGCGCCGATCCCCTCGGGCCGCGCGCGCTGTTCCTGCGCCTGGGGTCGGCCGCAGTGGAACTGACCGGGCATTCGCGTGCGGCGCAATGGATGCTGCTGCAGCAGATGGTGGACGAGGCGCGTGGCCAGGTCGCCGCGGACTCACCGCATGCGCTGCTGACCCCGGCCGGGCGCCGCACGCTGGGCCGCTACCTGGCCGGCCAGGGCCGCATCGTGGTGGAGGTGGACCGTGCGGCGGACATCCACCAGCTGCTGCGCTGGGCCGCCCGCGAGAAGGTGAAGATCGCCATTGCCGGTGGCAGCGAAGCCTGGCAGCTGGCACCGGAGCTGGCCGCCGCGCAGGTGCCGGTGTTCGTCGACGTGCTGTCCAACCTGCCGGCCAGCTTCGACCAGATCGGTGCAACCCTGGAAAATGCGGCACGCCTGCAACGGGCCGGCGTGGCGGTCTCGTTCGTGCAGCGTGGCGACGCCTCGCACAACGCCCGCAAGATGCGCCAGCTGGCCGGCAATGCCGTGGCCAATGGACTGCCCTGGGCCGACGGCCTGGCCGGCCTGACCCGGGTGCCGGCGCAGGCGTTCGGTGTGGCCGACCAGATCGGCAGCATCGAGCCGGGCAAGCGTGCCGACCTGGTGCTGTGGGAGGGCGACCCGCTGGACGTGGCGCACTATGCCGAACAGGTCTGGCTGGGCGGCCGGGCGATGCCGATGCGCTCGCGCCAGACCGAGCTGCGCGATCGCTACCTGCTGCGCAACGCGCAGCCCTGACCGCATTGAAGGACACCACCATGGCCACCCTGCGCTGGTATTTCGACTTCGTTTCGCCGTACTCCTACCTGCATTGGCAGAAGCTGAAGCAGCTGCCCGAGTTCCCGCGGATCCAGCCGGTGCCGATCGCCTTTGGTGCCGTGCTGCATCACCTGGGCAACCTCGGGCCGGCCGAGATTCCGGCCAAGCGCCGCTTCATCTACCGCCAGCTGCTGTGGACCGCGCAGGCCGAAGGCACACCGCTGCGGTTCCCGCCGGGCCACCCGTTCAATCCGCTGTCTGCCCTGCGCCTGTGCCTGGCCGCGGGTGGCAGCGCACAGGCGGTGGACGTGCTGTTCGACTGGATCTGGCGCGACGGCAATGCCGCCGACAGCGCCGAGGCCCTGCGCGAACCAGCCGCGCGGCTGGGGATCGAGGATGTCGCCAGCGCCATCGCGACGCCCGCGGTCAAGGAGCAGCTGCGGAGGAACACCGAGGCCGCCATTGCAACCGGCGTGTTCGGCGTGCCGACCCTGGCCATCGATGGCGAACTGTTCTGGGGCAACGACGCCCACCCACTGATGGCGGCGGTGCTGGCCGACCCGGATCTGCTGCGGCAGCCCGAATGGCAGCGCCTGGCCGAGCTTCCGGTGGCCGTGCAGCGCAGTCGCTGAACAGGGCGTGCCGCGTTTCCCTCGCGCGCCACGCCAGAATTTGAGATAGATTTCACATTTCCGAACCTACAACCGCCCTGGAGGGGGAGCCGCGGATGCGCATCGGAATCGTCGTCGACTCGGCCTGCGACCTGCCGCAGGACTTCATTGCCGAGCACAACATCGTGCTGCTGCCGATCACCGTACGGATCGGCGAAGCCGTGCTGGCCGATCATCGCGATGAGCAGGCCACCCTGAGCTTCCTGCACGCGCATGTGGCCGAACATGGCGCTGAAGCGGAAACCATCCCCTTCAGCGTCAACCAGATCCGCGACCTGTTCCTGCAGCAGCTGGTGATCGATTACGACCACGTGTTCTGCATGACCATCACCAAGACCCGCAGCCCGATCCACGACAACGCGCTGCAGGCCAGCTTCGCCATCCTCAACGATTACAAGCCGGTGCGGCAGGCAGCGGGCTACAACTCGCCGTTCGCGCTGCGCGTACTTGATACCCAGAACCTGTTCGCCGCGCAGGCCGTGACCGCGGTGGAGGCTGTCCGCCTGCGTGACAGTGGCGCCAGCGTGCAGCAGATCCGCGAACGGCTGGAAGAACTGGCCGGCAACGTGCACGGCTACATGATCACCCGCGACCTGTACTACATGCGCGCACGCGCGCGGCACAAGGGCGACCGCAGTGTCGGCCTGCTCAGCGCGGCACTGGGCAGTGCACTGGACATCAAGCCGGTGCTGCACGGCTACCGTGGCGAGACCGGGCCGGTGGCCAAGATCAAGGGCTTCGACAGCGCCGTGCAGAAGCTGTTCGCGGTGGTCGGCCAGCGCGTGCGTGCCGGGCTGATGACGCCGACGGTGTGCGTCAGCTACGGCGGCGAACTGGACGAGCTGCGCAGCCTGCCCGGCTATGCACAGATGAAAGAGGTCTGCGCCGGCCATGACGTGACCGTGTACGAATCGGTGATGAGCCTGACCGGCATGGTCAACGTCGGCAAGGGCGCGGTCACCGTGGGATTTGCCGATGGGCCGCATCGGTTCGAATGAGCGCTGGCCACGGCCGGAATCTGCACATCGATTCCACCCCGACTGTGCCAGCCTTGCCGCACTTCAAGGAGAACTCCATGCCTGCGCAGTACCACATCAGCCTGCCCGATCCGTCCAAGGCCCGCGGCAACGACCCTGACCTGTCCTTCCATTCCCAGGGCGCCGCCGGTTTCGCCGAAGAGCTGCAGGATGCCCTGCGCAGCGGCACGCTGTTCGAACGCTGGAAGGCCAAGCAGCCCGACCCGGATGCGGTGGAACCGCAGTGGGGCGTGACCGACCCGGAGGCCACCGTGACCGGCGAGCAGAAGGACCTGCGCATCAACCTGGTCGCCACCACCCGCATCGACAGTGACGTGTTCAAGCAGCGCCTGCGTCTGCTGGCCGGCAGCCACTGGGAACTGCGCGACGTGCGGTAGTGCCGGCCGCTGGCCGGCATCTACACACCTCATGAAAATGCCGGCCAGCGGCCGGCACTACCAGCCACCGCCCAGCGCGCGGTACAGCTCTACACGCGCGATCGCGGCGGCGGCCTGGCTGTTGGCCAGCGCGGCCTGGTTGTCCAGCGCGATGCGCTGGGTGGTCAGCACGTCCAGCATGTCGACCACGCCGGCCTGGTACTGCCGGCGCGCCGCCCCCAGTGCCGTCTCGCTCTCATCCACCGCCACGTGCAGCTGCACCGTGCGCTGCTGCTCGGCACTGTAGCCATCCATGGCGTCGTCCACCTCATGCCAGGCCTGCAACACGGTACGGCGGAACTGCAGGGCCGACTGTTGCTGCTGCAGCCTGCTCAGCGCGAGGTTCGCCTTCAGCCGCCCGCCCTGGAAGATCGGCAGGCTGATCGACGGCCCGATGCTGAAACGGTGCGCGTTCCAGCCATCCAGGTCATCCAGCTGCTTGGCCTGGAAGCCTGCGTCACCATTCAAGGTGATGCGCGGCAGGAAACTGGCCTTGGCCACGCCGATGCCGGCCGTTGCCGCATGCAGTGCCGCCTCGGCACGACGGATGTCCGGGCGACGCTCGGCCAGTTCACTCGGCAGACCCACCGCCACCGCTGGCAACGCCGGCCAGTCACGGCGTGCATCCTGCAGCTGCGCGTCCAGTGCCTGCGGCGGCTGTGCCAGCAGGAACGCCAGCGCATTGCGCAGCTGCGATTCGCGATGCCGCAGCGGCGCGATGCGCGCCTGCAGCGAAGCCACCTGCGCGGCCGCGCTGGACACCTGCAACGTGCTGGCCACGCCCTGCTTCTGGCGCGCCTCGGTCAGCCGTTTGATGTCATGCGCGATGCTGAGGTTGTCCTCGGTGATCGCCAGCAGCTGCCGCGTCGCACGCAGCTGCAGGTAATCACGCGCGGTTTCCGCCAGCAGCGCGATGCGCACGGCGTGTGCATCCTCCTCGGCCATCTGCACGCGCGCGTCGGCCGCTTCCACCTGGCGCCGCACGCGGCCCCACAGGTCCAGTTCCCAGCCCAGGCCGATACCGGCGTGGAACAGCCCGTAGTCATCACGGCCGCCGTTGCCGGACGGATCATTCAGGCCCACTTCGCTGTTGCGTGCACGCACGCCACTGGCGCTCGCGCTGACGCTGGGCAGGCGATCGGCGGCGGTGATGCCGCGCGCGGTGCGGCTCTGCTGCACGCGGTTGGCGGCCAGCTGCAGGTCCAGGTTGGCCGCCAGCACCTGGTGGGCCAGCTGCCCCAGCAGCGGATCGTCGAAGCCGGCCCACCAGGCGGCGTCCTGATCGATGGCGTTGCCGGCGACAGCCCCACCCCGCCAGTGGCCGGGCAGTTCCGCCTGCGGGCGTACGAAGTCCGGGCCCATCGCGCAGGCAGCCAGGGCCGTGCACAGGCTGGCCGCAACGAAGGTGCGGAAAACGGTAATGGCGCTCATGCGCCCTCCCCGCGCTTGTGGCCCGGTCCGTGCTGCATGCTCTGCGTACGCGCGCGGCTGCCCAGGTCAACGCTGGCTTCCACCGACATGCCGGCACGCAGCTGGTCCAGCAGCGGTTGGCCCGGCTCCAGCACGATCTTCACCGGAATGCGCTGCACCACCTTGGTGAAGTTGCCGGTGGCGTTCTCTGGTGCGACTGCAGCAAAGGTGACGCCGGTGGCTGGTGCAATGCTGTCGATGTGCCCGCGCAGCGGCGTGCCCGGGAATACGTCCACCTTCAGTTCGACCTGCTGGCCGGCCTGCATGCGGGTCATCTGCGTTTCCTGGAAGTTGGCGACCACGAAGGCGCGCTTCAGCGGGACCACCGCAGCCACCGGCGTACCCGGGGTCAGGTAGGCACCGACGCGCACTGCGCGGCGACCGACCATGCCATCGATCGGCGCGCGCAGCACGGTGTGCGACAGATCCAGTTCGGCGCGTGCCTGTGCCGCTTCTGCACGCTGCACCGCCGCCTGTGCAGCCTGCACGCCCGCGCTGAGGATGTCGGTACGCTGGCGTGCGGTCGACAATGCGGCCTGGCCCTGCTGCAGATGCGCACTGGCTACGGCCTGCTTCGACTGCGCCTGCTGCGCGTTCTGCACGGTACCGGCGCCATCTCGGGCCAGTTCGCGGTAACGCTGCTGGTCGGCACTGGCCAGGGTCAGTTCGGAACGGCTGACATCGACGCTGGCCCTGGCCTGCGCGATCAGCGAGTCCTGCTGGGCCAGTGCGGCCTGCGCATTGGCCAGCTGCGCACGGGCATTGGCAAGGTCGGCACGCGCAGCCTGCAGTGCCACCTGGTAGTCGCGGTCGTCGATGCGCGCAAGCACGTCACCGGCCTTCACCGACTGGTTGTCCTCTACGTCCACGGCACTGACGAAGCCGGCAATCTTCGGCGCTACCAGGGTGTAGTCGGCCACCACGTACGCATTGTTGGTGGTCTGGTGACCGCCATCGCGCAGCAGCAGCCACGCGCCGATGGCCAGGGCCAGCACGCCCAGGCCCAGGCCGGTGTTGAGAGGGGTTCGATTGATCGTCATGAGGGGTTCCTGCGAAAGGTTCAGGCCACGGCGCGTGGCGGATGGATGCGGGTGGGCATCCAGGCAATGAGGGGAATGAAGGCCAGCGCCACCAGTGCGACCACCCAGTACAGGTCGGCAGAAGTCAGCGCCTGTACCTGTGCATGCAGGCGCGCGCCCAGCTGCGGGCCATCGGCCAGCCACGGTTGCTCGCCAAGGCGGTCGACCAGCACGGTGGAATGGAAATGACGGCGGCCTTGGGCGATGGCATCCAGTACGCCACCGGCGAGCACCGCAGCGAAGCCCTTGACCGTGTTGAACCAGGCCGAGGCAAACGGGCCATCCTGTGGCGCCAGGCCGCCGGTGGCCAGCATCAGCAGCGGCAGCACCGCCATCGGCTGGGCAAACACCTGCAGCAGCTGCACCCACAGGAAGTTGTCGCGGATCCAGGCCACGTCCAGGTGCGAGCCCAGCCAGCAGGCCAGGGCCAGCATCGCCAGGCCGGTGGCCTGCACCCAGCGGCAGTCCACCGCGCGGATGTTCAACAGGGCCGCCACCAGCGGCAGCGCGATCACCTGTGGCAGTGCCACCCACAGCAGCATCGGTGCGGTCTGCAGCGGCCGGTAGCCCTGCACGCTGGCCAGGAAGCCGGACGGGATCGAGATCACCGCCAGCAGCACGAACAGCACGCCACCCAGGGTGACCAGCGAGTAGCTGAGATTGCGATTGGCCAACAACTGCAGCTTGAAGAACGGCAGCGGGTGGAACCATTCGTTGATCATGAACAGCACCATCAGGCCGGCACCGCCACCGATCATCAGCGTGATCATCGGCGAATCGAACCAGTTCAGCCGCGGGCCCTGCACCAGGCCCAGCACCAGCAGCACCAGCGCCGGCAGGCCGAGCAGCAGCCCAACGCCATCGAACTGGGCGAAGCGTTCCAGCCGCAGCGGGTCCTGTGGCAGGCCCCAGCCGACCATCGCCATGGCGGCCAGGCAGTACGGCACGATCTGCCAGAACGCCCAGTGCCAGCCCACCTGCTCGACCCAGAACGCGGCCAGCGGCGTGCCCATGCTCGGGCCGAACGTCGCCGTCAACGCGTAGCCGGCCAGGCCGTACAGCTTGATGCCAGGCGGCAGGAAGCGCAGCGCCACGCTCATCAGCAACGGCGGCAGTGCACCGCCGCACAGGCCCTGCAATGCACGCAGCAGCAGGAACACCTGCAGGTTCGGGGCGAGCGGGCACAGCACGCCCAGCACCATGAAGCCACCGATCATCGCCAATGCGAAGCGGCGCAGCGAGAAGGTGGCGGCACACCACGGCGCGAAGGCCATCGCGCTGACCGACATCGCGCTGTAGAGGGCGACGATCCAGCTGCCGTCGTCGACGCTGAAACCCATCGCGCCACGGATGTCGGCCAGCGCGACCTTGGTGATGTTCTCGTTGAAGCCGGACACCAGCACCGCCAGCAGCACGCCACACAGGCCGACCAGAATGCGGCGATCGAGCCCGGGGGCGGCGGCAGGACGGGGCGCCGCGGCGGCCGGGACAGCGGCGGCCGGCGCACTCATCGCCAGGCGCCGATCCGTGCAGTGCACGGCATGTTGAGGGTCATTGGAATGCGCTCAGTGAAACTCCGGGGAGCGCAGTCTAGGGAGCCGGTACCCTGTGAAAAATGGCGTCGCCGGCATCCCAGGCGTGCGTCCAGCGCACGCCTGCGGGTCTCAGCGGTGGGCGTCCTCGACGCGCTCGCACATGGTCTTGATCGAACGGCGAAGCCACTGGTGCGCGGCATCGTTGTCCAGCCGCGGATGCCAGGCCTGCACGATGGCCGCGGTACGCACCGGGATCGGCAGCGGGAACAGGCGCAGCGGCAGGCGCATGCTGACGATCCGCTCCAGCATCACGCTTGGCATCTGCGGCAGGATCAGGTCTGATTCGGCCGCCGCGAAGATCGCACCGTGGAAGGTCGGGCTGATCAGCGCCACGCGGCGCTGCAGGCCGAGCGTGGCCAGGTCATCATCGATCGGCCCACGCGGCAGGCCACGGCGCGACACCGCGATGTGGTCGCACGCGGCAAAGCGCTCTGCACTGATCTCCTCGTCGAACAGTGGATGGTCCTCGCGCGCGGCGCCCATGAACGAGGTACTGAACAGGTTCTGCACCTTGGTATCGGGCGCATGCTTGCCGGCGGTGCTGATGTACAGGTCGATCCGGCCCTGCGCCATCGCATCATCGTCGGTATCGCCCTCGGGTACGAAGCGCAGCACCGCGCGCGGTGCCTGCTGGCGGAAGATCTCGCGCAGGCGACCGCCAAATCCACCGATGAAGACATCATTGGCGCGCACGCTGAAGGTTCGCTCGAGCACGCGCATGTCCACTTCACGACCAGCGTTGAAGACGCGGTGGGCCTGCTCGATCACATCGCGGACCTGCTCGCGCAGCTGCAGCGCGCGGGGCGTGGGCGCCAGACCGCGGCCGGCACGCACCAGCACCGGGTCACCCAGCGCAGTGCGGATCCGGCCCAGGGTGCGGCTCATCGCCGGCGCGCTCAGGTTCATGCGGCGCGCGGCGGCGGCCACGCTGCATTCGTCAATCAGCACGTCCAGTGCCAGCAACAGGTTCAGGTCCGGCAGGGGCATGACAGTCTCCAGTAAATCAGATGACTCTACGGCACTTGCAACCACCGTGGGTTGCGTTCGACGCATTCATTGACTGCCGCGCACGGCATGGGTGCGCGCGGTGACATCGGCGACCATCCCCGTCCTGCCAAGGAGACATCCATGTTCACTACCCTGCTGGTCGCCCTGGATGGTGGCCCCCAGCACGCACGCGTGCTGGACCTGGCCGCCGCCATCGCCGGCCCCCACAGCCGCCTGCACCTGCTGTGCGTGCTCGACCCCGAATTCGCGCTGGCGGCCGATGCCAGCGAAGCCGATCGCACCGAGTATCCGGAAGCCGCCCGCCAGCGCTCCCGCGCCGAGGCAGTATTGGCCGAAGCCCTGGCCGAACTGCGCGAGCGCGGCGTCGATGCCATCGCGCAGATCCCCTCCGGCGATCCCGGCGAAGTGATCAGCGAGCAGGCCCGGCGCCTGAAGTGCGACCTGATCGTGATCGGCCATCGCCACCTGTCCCGGCTGGAACGCCTGTTCGAACCCTCGATCGGGCAATGGACCATCGACCACGCGCCCTGTCCGGTGCTGGTGGAAACCCGCGACCCACAGCCCTAGCCACCATGGCCTCCCGTTCCCCCTTGTTTCCCACCCGGGTCAACTACCGCGCCTTCGGTCGACAGTTCGGCCGGGGCGAACAGGCGCTGCTGGGCGCGATACGGCAATTGCGCGACCCCGATCTGCAGGCCGATGGCCTTGCCCAGCTGAGCGGACTCGGGCTTGGCCAGGAGGGCTGCGACGCCTTCATCGGCCTGCTGCCGCTGCTGGCCGCGCCGGCGGCACCGATCGACCTGTTGCCCGCCGGCTCCCCCTTCATTGCCGCCAGCGAACTGGACCTGCTGGTCTGCCTGCTGCGCATCGCACAATGGCGGCATGCGCGGCCCCGCGAAGACGACACGCTGGCACCGTTGCGCCGGCAACTGGCACGCTGTGCGATGGCCGTGCAGGCGGCAAACCTGCCGTTGCGGCAGCGCTCATTGTCACCGGTCGGGCTGAGGCTGCTCGATCCGACCGGCTGGTTGCGGCAGCGATAAGCCGTCGCGCCCCCCGTGTGATCGCATGCAGAGAGCTGCTCAGCAGTCCATCGTTCCGTGCGTGCTGCCCTCGTCATCCAGCACGTGCGCATGCAGGATCACCTGGTTGCGGCCAGCCCGCTTGGCGGCATACAGGCCGGCATCGGCGTCTGCCAGCAACTGATCGGCACTGGCCAGAGCCGGCGGATGCAGGTAACCCACGCCGATGCTGATACTGACCGATCCTTCCGGCAACGGCAGCGCTTCCACCGCCTGGCGCAGGCGCTCGGCCAGCGCCAGAACGCCCGACAGCGCGCTTCCGGGCACGATCACCGCAAATTCCTCGCCGCCATAACGTGCGACGCTGTCACCGGCGCGACCGGCGCTCGCCTTCAGTACCGCTGCCACGGCCTGCAGGCAGCGGTCGCCGGCGGGATGGCCGTGGCGGTCGTTGAAGGCCTTGAAATGATCGATATCCAACAGCAGCAGGCCCAGCTCGGTGCCACTGCGCCGTGCGCGATTCCACTCGGCCAGCAGCAGCGCGTCGAACTCGCGCCGGTTGGCCACGCCTGTCAGGCCATCCTGGCGCGCCAGCTGGTCCAGCGAGGCCTGCCGTTCCATCAGGTCCACCTGCAGCAGGATGCTGCGCAGGCCGAACCCCAGCGTCGCCACCACGAAACCGCTCACGGCCAGGGGCCGGGCATGGTCGACCACCAGGGTGCCCACCACCAGCAGCAGCAGCGGCAGGATCATCGGGCCCGCCGCCTGCACCGTGCGCGCCATCCGCGGATGCGGCGTCAGGACCCGCGCCGGTGCCTGGCTGAGTGCGAGCAGCGCCAGCAGCAGGAACGGCAGATCGATCAGCAGATCGGCATAGGCACCGAACGCATCACCGGAGGTGTAGTGGTTGATGTAATACGCCACCAACAGGTAGGTCGCCGCATACATTGCCAGCGCGCGGAAAAAGGTACGCCGCTCGGGAACGTCGCCGGCCAGCCAGCGCACCACCGCGAACACGGCGATGCACAGGTTCTGGATATCGAACATGCGTTGCATGTTGGACAACGCGTGGTCGTCGATGTCAACGCGGGCGGCGAACGACTGCGCGTGCACGAAGAACAGCACGCCCAGCAGCGCCGCCATGGCCGCATCGATCAGGCTGATGCTGACCCGTTCCCGGCGCGCCCTGGCCAGGATGAACACCAGGGGCACACCGTAGAGCACGTAAAGGAACAGGCTTGCGCGCGGGGTGAAATCGGCACGCCCGGCGCCTAGGGCGTCGATCATGTTGAACGCCATGCCGCCGGCCCACAGCAGCAGCGCCAATGCCGTGGCGCGCCACCCCAGTGCCGCGCGGTCGCGGCGGGCCCGCCACAGGCAGGCGGCCGCCGCCAGCAACGGGGCACCGGTCAGGAAAACGAAGGAGCCTACCCCGGCCGGACCAGGCCACAAGGCCAGCACCAGGCCATGGCACAGCACATACAGCAGCGCCAGCACTACCGGCATGCATCCCCCGATCCGCAAGGCCGTCTACGCGCACGATAGCGCGGGGCGGCGCCACGAGGGTGTGATCCATCGCTGAAAAAGGGGACGGAGGGGATTAAGTCGTTTGCGGCACAGCGGCAAATGCGACTTAATCCCCTCCGTCCCCTTTTTCCGTCCCCTTTTTCCCGGGGGCTCAGCCGTGCAGGGCGCGGGCGTGGTGGGCGATGTGCTCGCCGATGAAGCTGCCAATGAAGTAGTAGCTGTGGTCGTAGCCGGGCTGCAGGCGCAGGGTCAGCGGATGGCCGGCAGCGGCGCAGGCCTCCTGCAGGCGCTGCGGCTGCAGCTGGGTCTGCAGGAACTCGTCCGCCTCGCCCTGGTCGATCAGCAACGGCAGGCGCTCGCTGGCCGCGGCAATCAATGCGCAGGCGTCCCATTGCGCCCAGTCGGCCGGGTTGTCGCCAAGGTAGGCGTGGAAGGCCTTCTGCCCCCACGGAACATGGCTGGGCGCGACGATCGGCGAGAACGCCGACACGCTGCGGTAGCGCCCCGGATTGCGCAGCGCGATCACCAGCGCACCGTGGCCGCCCATCGAGTGCCCGCTGATGGCGCGTGCGCCGGTCGCCGGGAACTCCGCTTCGATCAGCGCCGGCAACTCCTGCACTACATAGTCATGCATGCGGAAGTGCTTCGCCCACGGTGCACGGGTGGCGTTGAGGTAGAACCCTGCGCCCTTGCCCAGGTCGTAGCCTTCGGCATCGGCCACGTCATCACCGCGCGGGCTGGTATCAGGCGCGACAATGATCACGCCGTGTTCGGCCGCATAGCGCTGCGCGCCCGCCTTGGTGATGAAATTCTGCTCGGTGCAGGTCAGTCCGCTCAGCCAGTACAGCACCGGCAGCGTCTGCGTTTCCGCCTGCGGCGGCAGGTACACGGCGAACTGCATGTCGCAGCCCAGCGTGGTCGAATGATGGCGGTAGACGTCCTGCCAGCCGCCGAAACAGGCGCGGTGTTCAATGCGTTCCATGGTGCTCTCCTGCGCGGCGCGTCAGCGCACGCGTGCTTCTGGTAGATGCCGACCTTGGTCGGCTTATCCACGCCCGGCGTGGACGCCTTGGTTGATCAGTTCATCCAGCTGTGCCAGCAGGCGCAGCAACGATTCGACGCCAGGCTGGCCGTCCAGGTTGCGGTACGCCGCCACCGCCACGTCGCTGCGCGGTGGCCACTGGCCGTCGGCGCGGGCTTCGTGCAGGCGCGGCAGGAATACCTGTGCCAGCCAGTGCTCGAACGGCATTTCATCAATGCCGAAGGGCGAGTCCACCACGCGCGGTGGACCCACGCCGCCCTCGACCCAGCCCAGCGCGCGCAGCGCCTGCTCGATCGGGTCGACCAGGGCCGCGCGTGGATCCTCCACACGCGGCCTGCGCAGGGCGTCGAACCAGCCCACGCCGCGGCTCAGTAGTGGACCACCGAACGGATCGACTTGCCTTCATGCATCAGGTCGAAGGCGTCGTTGATCTTGTCCAGTTCCATGGTGTGGGTGACGAACGGGGCCAGTTCGATATCGCCCTTCATCGCATCCTCGACCATGCCCGGCAGCTGGCTGCGGCCCTTCACGCCACCGAAGGCGGTGCCCATCCACTTGCGGCCGGTCACCAGCTGGAACGGACGGGTGGAGATCTCCTGGCCCGAACCGGCCACGCCGATCACCACGCTCTGGCCCCAGCCACGGTGCGCGCATTCCAGCGCCGCGCGCATCACGTTGACGTTGCCGATGCACTCGAAGCTGTGGTCCACGCCCCAGGTGGTCATTCCAACGATGACCTGCTGGATCGGCTTATCGAAGTCCTTCGGGTTGATGCAGTCGGTGGCGCCGAATTCGCGCGCCAGTTCGAACTTGGACGGATTGGTGTCCACCGCGATGATGCGGCCGGCCTTGGCCTGGCGCGCACCTTGGATCACCGCCAGGCCGATGCCGCCGAGGCCGAACACCGCAACGCTGTCGCCCTCCTGCACCTTGGCGGTGTTGTGCACCGCGCCGATGCCGGTGGTGACACCGCAACCGAGCAGGCAGACGTGCTCCGGGTTCGCTTCCGGGTTGATCCTGGCCAGCGACACTTCGGCCACCACGGTGTATTCGCTGAAGGTCGAGCAACCCATGTAGTGGTACAGCGGCTCACCGTTGTAGCTGAAGCGGCTGGTGCCATCGGGCATCACGCCCTTGCCCTGGGTCGCGCGCACGGCCACGCACAGGTTGGTCTTGCCGCTCTTGCAGAACAGGCACTCGCCGCACTCGGCGGTGTACAGCGGAATCACGTGGTCGCCCGGCTTGACGCTGGTCACGCCCTCGCCCACTTCAACCACGATGCCGGCGCCTTCATGGCCCAGCACCACCGGGAACAGGCCTTCCGGATCATCGCCGGACAGCGTGAACGCATCGGTGTGGCAGACACCGGTGTGGGTGATCTTCACCAGCACTTCGCCCTTCTTCGGCGGGGCGACGTCGATCTCGACGATCTGCAGCGGCTGGCCGGGACCAAAGGCGACGGCGGCACGGGACTTCATGGTGGACTCTCCAGAGACAGGCAATGACAGGATGGGCGGCGCCATGTTGCGCCGTCGTTTATTTCAGGTACGAACGGATCAACGCGCTCATGTCGCGCACGCGTTCGGCGCGTTGTTCGTCGGAGGCGGCGGGTTGCCCGAACTCCTCGCGCAGATGGGCCTCCATCACCTCGGACATCAGGCCGTTGACCGCGCCACGGATGGCGGCGATCTGCTGCAGCACCGGCCCGCAGTCGGCGCCAGCTTCCAGCGCGCGGTCCAGCGCATCGCACTGGCCACGGATGCGGCGCACGCGGGCCAGGACCTTCTTCTTCTCTTCGGGGGAGTGCGGCATGATCAGGCCACCTCGAAACTATACTGGGGGATAGTATACACGGGCAACCATCCCGCTCAATCGTGCCGGTTCAATCGAACAAGCCCTCACCCGCCAGCCGCGCCAGTTCATCCACCACATAGCGCACCTTCGGCCGCAGGTGCCGGGTCGGTGGCCACAGCGCATGGATGTCGATATGCCGTTGCATGTGCGCATCCAGCACCGAGTGCAGCGCGCCGGATTCCAGATGTCGGCGTACCAGTGAAATGGGCATCTGGCAGATGCCCAGTCCTGCGATGGCCGCATCGATCACCGCGTCACCATCGTTGAGCTGGTAGGCCGCGTTCGGGATGAACGTTCCCTCGGCATCATCACTGCCAATCCGCCACGCCACCGGTTGCCCATGACGGAAGCCAACGATGCTGCGATGCTGCGCCAGTTCCTCCACGGTCGCAGGCACGCGATGCGCCTGCAGGTACTCCGGCGATGCGCAGGTGACCAGGCGCTGGCGACCCAGCCGCCGCGCCACCAGGTGCTCGGCCTGGTGCAATCCGCCGAAGCGGATCAGCAGGTCGATGCCCTCTTCGACGGGATCGACGAAATGATCGGTGAAGGTCATCGTCAGTTGCAGGTCCGGGTACTGCCGGCACAGGCGCAGCAGCACGGGCAGCACCACCAGCCGCCCGAACGAGGACGGCATGTCGATGCGCAGCCGTCCGCTGGGCAGGCCGGCCGACCCCAGGCAGGCCTCGGCGGCGGAGATTTCTTCCAGCGCCGCCGCGCACGATGCGTAGTACGCCTCGCCGTCGGTGGTCAGCGCGATGCGCCGCGTGGTGCGGTGGAACAGGCGCACGCCCAGCCGCGCTTCCAGCCGGGCGATGGCCTTGCCCACTGCCGAGCGCGAGATGCCCAGCGCCTCGGCAGCCTCGGTGAAGCTGCCTGAGCGGGCCGTGGTAACGAAGGTCACCAGGCCATTCAACGATTCCAGCGGCAGCATCTATCACGCTCCATTGGGGACAAATAGTCCCGCGCCCAGGGAGATCGAAGCGCTTTATGCGTCTGCATGTCAACTCCATCCTGTGTGCATCGCGCCGCTGGCGCCTTCCCCCCACACCGAGATGACCGACATGACCGCCGCCCTGTTCCGCCCCTTCGATCTGGCAGGCACCGCCCTGCGCAACCGCATCGCGATGGCCCCGATGACCCGCGCCCGCAACCCCGGTGCGGTCGCCAACGAACTCACCGCGCAGTACTACCGGCAGCGCGCCAGCGCCGGCCTGATCATCAGTGAAGGCACCCCGGTCTCGCCGCAGGGCCAGGGCTACATCGACGTCCCGGGTATCTGGTCGGCCGAGCAGGTGGCCGGGTGGAAGCTCGTCACCGAGGCGGTGCATGCCGCACAGGGCACGATCTTCGCCCAGCTCTGGCACGTCGGCCGCATGTCGCATTCCTCGCTGCAGCCCGACGGTGGGCAACCGGTCAGCGCCGGTACCCGCCCGGTGGCCAGCGCACCGAAGAACACCTCGTTCGTGTACCTGGACGATGGCAGCCGCGGCCACGCCGATCCCACCCCGGCACGTGCACTGGAGACCGCAGAGATCCCCGGCATCGTCGACGACTTCGTGCGCGGCGCAGAGAACGCCATCGCCGCCGGCTTCGACGGCATCGAACTGCATGCCGCCAACGGCTACCTGTTCGAACAGTTCCTCAATCCGGTCATCAACCAGCGCGAAGATCACTACGGCGGCTCGCTGCCCAACCGCGCGCGCTTGATCCTGGACACCGTCGATGCGATGGCCCAGCGCATCGGTGCGCAGCGCATCGGCGTGCGCCTGGCACCGAACAATCTCACCTTCGACATGCCGTTCTACCCCGACAACGAAGCTACCTATCTGTACCTGGCCGAGGAACTGGGCAAGCGCGGCCTGGCCTATGTGCATCTCAACGACAACCAGCAGGCGGGCCAGTCGGTGCTGGGCGAGGCCTTCCTGCAGCAGTTCAAGCAGGCCTACGGTGGCACCGTGATCCTGGCCGGCGGCATGACCCGCGAACGCGCCCTGCAGCTGGTCGAGGCCGGCACCATCGACCTTGCCGCGTTCGGCCAGCCGTTCATCGCCAACCCGGATCTGGTCGAACGCCTGCAGCGCAACATCGCGCTGGCCACGCCCGACCGCAGCACCTATTACGGGGGCGGCGAGGCGGGCTATCTCGATTACCCGGCCGCAGGCTGATCCCGCACGGGGTCGGATCCCTTTCCAACGGAAAGGGCTCTGACCCCTGCTCGGCGAACAAGGAGTCAGAGCCACGCTGCGCGCGGATCCGACCCCGGCCTTCAGGCGTCCTCGCGCACGTAGGCGAACGACTCGTCCAGCCGCTCGAAGCCGATCACTTCAGCGACGATGGCCTGTGCCTCGTCTTCGCTGAAGTTCCCTTCTTCAATATCGTCAACGCGGGCGAACAGCCGCTGCAATGCCGCGTACTGGTCGCCGCGCAGGAAGGAATGGTGAGTCTGCAGCCAGCACTGCAGATTCCCGGCCAGCTCGCCGTGCGACAGCAGTGTGTACGGCCGCTGGTAGTCGGCAACCGCTTCGACCATCTTGCGGAACACGAAATCCTGGTAGCTGGCGGCCAGCACGTCGGCACGGTCGTCGTCATGCCACACCATCACCACCGGCGGTTCGCTGAAACCGGGCGCGTTGCTCCAGAAACAGTAACTGTCACCCGCGCCGGTCCGCGCAAAGGGCAGCAACTGCAGGTCAGTGCGCAGGGGATTGTAATGATCCTCCGCGGTCAGCTCCTGCCACGCCTCGAGCAGTTCATCGTGTTCCAACGGCTCATAGTCCTGGGCGTACAGCAGCACCGGCGGTTCCGCCTGCAGCGCCGGGAATACCACCTCGGACCATTCCGGATGGGGAGCACCCCAGCTCAACCGACCCGCTGCATGCAACTGCTTGAACAGGGGCGGGAAGGTCTGGCCGGTGGCCTGTTCGATGCCGGATAGCGCGCTCATGGATGTCCTTGTCGATCGAGACCGCCCAGCTTGCCCGAATCCGCGCAGGAGATGAACCGGCAGCACCACGCGGCAGGACTAGACTGCGACCACCGGATGCCGCCCATCGCTACCATGAACGCCACTGCCCACAGCTTCATCGTCAACATGGACGTGCCCGACCTGGCCGCCGCCGAAGACTTCTACATCCGGGCCTTCGGCCTGCGCATCGGCCGCCGTCTCGGCCCGGGCGCCGTGGAGCTGCTCGGTGGGCCAACGCCGCTCTACCTGCTGCACAACGACGCCGGCAGCGCCGCCACGGAAGACGGCGACGTGCGCGACTACGAGCGTCATTGGACGCCGCTGCACCTGGACTGGGTGGTGGATGACATTGAAGCCGCGCTGGCACGTGCAGTTGCGGCCGGGGCGACACTCGAGCAGTCCGTGCGCGAGCGTCGCTGGGGACGCATCGCCGTACTGGCCGATCCGTTCGGGCATGGCTTCTGCCTGATCCAGTTCAGTGGCGAAGGCTACGATGCGCTGGTTGAATGACCGGCGCGCCGTTCACCACGGCAACGGCACTGCTTCGCCGTTGGCGCGCTCGCCGTAGTACAGCGAAGGCAGCAGCCGCGACAGGAAACTGAACTCCGTATAGCAGTGCCTGAGCAGGCCCAGGCCGA
>NZ_JBMRGJ010000031.1:0-41764 GCF_049384325.1 Stenotrophomonas sp. CASM114
TTTTTCCTGCGGAAAACGGATCCGACCCCAACCATCAGCACGCGGCTGTTGCTGTTGCTGTTGCTGTTGCTTTTGATCTTCTTTTTTCTTCCTGCGGTGGCGGCCGCAGAAAACTGTCAGAGGCCGGGTGGGTGGGCTGGGCGGGGGTGTCAGCCGCATGGATGCGGCTGCCAAGCCTACAAGGACGTACTTGCGGCGTCCCCCGAACAGCCTACCCACCCGGCCCAACAAGCTATTCCGCTTCTGAACCCACCGCAGAGGGGGCTCAGCCCGTTGGCCGGGAAACTCAGTACCCCGCGGCCTGCCCATCCTTGCGACTCTCCGAAGCTCCGTAATAAACCCCGCTCTCGGGGTCGCGCATGATCGCCTGGTACCCGCCATAAGGCCCATCGGCGAACACGATGCGATGCCCCTTGCGCATCAGCGCACGCACCGTCTCGTACGGGAAGCCGGTTTCCAGATTCACTTCACCACCGTCGGTCATCGCCGTGGCCTGTCCGGTCGGTTCGGTCGAGCCCTCGTGCTGGATGCGCGGTGCGTCACCGGCTTCCTGCAGGTTCATGCCGAAATCCACCAGGTTCATCACAATCTGCGCGTGGCCCTGCGGCTGCATCGCGCCGCCCATCACGCCGAAGCTGGCGTACGGCTTGCCGCCCTTGGTGATGAACGCCGGGATGATCGTCTGGAACGGCCGCTTGCCCGGTGCATAGCCGTTGGGATGGTTCTTCTGCAGCACGAACATCTCGCCACGATCCTGCAGGATGAAGCCCAGCCCCGGCGGCGCCATGCCGCTGCCCATGCCGCGGTAGTTGGACTGGATCAACGACACCATCATGCCGTCGGCGTCGGCCACGGTCATGTAGATCGTGTCGCCTTCTTCCAGCTGCTTCGGCGTGCCCGGCTGCACTTCCTTCAACGCCTTGTCCATCGAGATCAGCGCGCGGCGCTGCGCGGCGTATTCCTTGGAGATCAGCTTCTGCACCGGCGCCGGCTGGAAGGCCATGTCGGCATAGAAGCGCGCACGGTCGGCGAAGGCCAGCTTCTTCGCTTCGACGAACAGGTGCACGTGCTCGGGTGAACCGAACGGGATCTTCGAGAAATCGTAGCCTTCCAGCACGTTGAGGATCTGCAGCGCGGCGATGCCCTGGCTGTTCGGCGGCAGCTCCCACACGTCGTAGCCACGGTAGTTGCTGCTGACCGGCTCGACCCATTCACCGTGGTGCTCGGCCATGTCCTGGTAGCTCAGGTAGCCACCATTGGCCTTGAAGTAGTCGCCGATGGTGTGGGCAATGGCGCCCTTGTAGAAGGCATCGCGTCCGCCGTCGGCAATCTGCTGCAGGGTGCTGGCCAGGTTCGGGTTCTTCCACATCTCGCCCTTGCGCGGGGCGTGGCCGTTGATCGTGAACTGCTCCTTGAAGCCCGGGTACTGCGACAGCTTGGGCACCGAGCGGTCCCAGTAGTAGGCGATCACCTCGGCGACGGGATGGCCCTCGCGCGCGTAGCGGATGGCCGGCGCCAGGTTGTCGGCCATCGGCTTGCGGCCGAAGCGATCGTGCAGCGCGAACCAGCCGTCGACCGCGCCGGGCACGGAGACCGGCAGCGGGCCGGTAGCCGGGATGTCCTTCAGGCCACGTCGCTGGAACTCGGCCAGGGTCAGCGACTTCGGCGAGCGCCCCGAACCGTTGTAGCCGTAGACCTTCTGCGTCTTCGGGTCCCAGACGATGGCGAACAGGTCGCCACCGATGCCGTTGCCGGTCGGCTCCATCAGGCCAAGCGCGGCGTTGGCGGCGATCGCCGCGTCCACCGCCGAGCCTCCCCCCTTCATCACGTCCAGTGCAATCTGGGTGGCCAGCGGCTGCGAGGTCGCGGCCATCGCATGCGGGGCGATCACCTCCGAACGGGTGGCAAAGGTGTGGCCGGTGATGCGGTCGGCGGCCGAAGACAGTGCGGGCACAGCGGCCAGTACAGCGGCGGCCAGCAGGGAACGGGCAAGGCGTCGGGACACGGTCGGGTTCCGATGGAAGGGTGGTCCCCCGATCTTCGCCGCTGCGGCCATCCTGGGGTATCGGGCAGAGGTCATGGACGTTGATCCTGGGGTGGGTGTGCAAGGTCCGCACCCAGCAAGGCGAGGATCCGCCGGATTCCGCGCAAAAACCGCCCTGAAAGGAGTGAATTCCGGTTCACCGAAACACTTTCAGCGGCAACCATCCTTGTGCCACAGGCGATTGCGCCGGATGCAACGGAAACCAACAAGAATTCCGCCGCGAGGGTTGACATCGCCAAAACGGCTGTGTTTCTCTCGATCACATGTTGCATCACAACACGCCACCGCGAACCCACAACGAAGCCGCCGACATCGGCGCCGCCTCGCTGCGTTCGATTCTTGTGCTCGTACTTATTACCCAACCAACAGGTGCGGGACGAGCCAGCGTGTAAGCAACGAATACACCGGAACTCTTCAAAAACCCGCACCCGCCCCGGTGCGGGTTTTTTCATTTCAGAACCTGGTTTCAGACGCAACCACCATGCACAACGCCCAACGCAAAACCCGGACCCACACCGCCGCCACGCCTCGTGGTGGCTGTGCCTGCGCGGCGCATGGTGCCTCCTCCACCGCTTTCCCCTGACCGGCCGGTACGTCACCTCGACGACCGGCCGTTCTTTTTTTCTTCCCACCGCAAGGAACCTCCCCCATGAGCACCAACGACCTGCCCCAGACCAAGATCGCCGTCATCGGCTACGGCAGCCAGGGCCGCGCCCACGCACTGAACCTGCGCGAATCCGGCTTCGACGTGGTGGTAGGCCTGCGTCCGGGCGGCCCGACCGAAGTCAAGGCACAGGCCGACGGCTTCACCGTGAAAGCACCGGCCGACGCGGTGAAGGATGCGGACCTGGTCGCCGTGCTGACCCCGGACATGGTGCAGAAGAAGCTCTACGACGACGTGCTGGCGCCGAACATGAAGCAGGGTGCGGTGCTGCTGTTCGCGCACGGCCTGAACGTGCACTTCGACATGATCAGGCCGCGCGACGACCTGGACGTGGTGCTGGTTGCGCCCAAGGGTCCGGGCGCGCTGGTGCGCCGCGAGTACGAGATCGGCCGTGGCGTGCCCTGCATCTGGGCGGTCTACCAGGACAAGAGCGGCAAGGCGGCCGAGTACGCACTGGCCTATGCGGCCGGCCTCGGCGGTGCACGCGCCAACCTGATCCAGACCACCTTCAAGGAAGAGACCGAGACCGACCTGTTCGGCGAGCAGGCGGTGCTGTGCGGCGGTGCCTCGGCACTGGTGCAGGCCGGTTTCGAGACCCTGGTCGAAGCGGGCTACCAGCCGGAGATCGCCTACTACGAAGTGCTGCACGAACTGAAGCTGATCGTCGACCTGTTCTATGAAGGCGGTATCTCGCGCATGCTGGAATTCATCTCCGAGACCGCGCAGTACGGGGACTACGTCAGCGGCCCGCGGGTGATCGACGCCGGCACCAAGGCGCGCATGAAGGAAGTGCTGAAGGACATCCAGGACGGCACCTTCACCAAGAACTGGGTGGCCGAGTACGAAGCGGGCCTGCCGAACTACAACCGGTTCAAGCAGGCCGACCTGGAGCACCCGATCGAGAAGGTGGGCAAGGAACTGCGCGCCAAGATGGTCTGGTTGCAAGGACAGGCCGCGTAACCGCGCGGCCCTCCCCCACCCGCTTTGCAAGGTTCCCCCATGAACTCTTCCACACACCGCAGCGCGCCGCCCAACGGCGCGCGCTGGCTGACCCAGGCGCTGGAAGCCGAAGGCATCCGCACGCTGTTCGGCTATCCCGGCGGCACCATCATGCCGTTCTACGACGCGCTGGTGGATTCGTCGCTGAAGCACATCCTGGTGCGCCACGAGCAGGGTGCCGCACTGGCGGCGAATGGATTCGCCCGCGCCAGCGGCCAGGTCGGCGTCTGCGTGGCCACCTCCGGCCCGGGCGCCTCCAACCTGGTCACCGGCATTGCCGATGCGATGCTGGATTCGGTGCCGATGGTCTGCATCACCGGCCAGGTCGCCACGCCGCTGCTGGGTACTGACGCTTTCCAGGAACTGGATGTGTTCGGCCTGACCATGCCGATCGTCAAGCACAGCTGGCTGGTGCGCAGCGTCGACGACCTGCCGCGCGTGGTCGCCGATGCCTTCCGCGTCGCCCGCGAGGGCCGGCCCGGCCCGGTGCTGATCGACCTGCCCAAGGACGTGCAGCTGGCCGATGCCAGCCACCTGCCGGCGCACGTGCCGAGCAGCGTCGAGCCGCCACCTGCGCCGGCCGAAGCGGCCATCGCCGAAGCCATCGCCGCACTGGCAGCCGCCGAGAAGCCGGTGGTCTACGCCGGTGGCGGCATCGCGCTGGGCGATGCGGTGCAGGACCTGCGCGACTTCGTCGAAGCCAGCGCCATCCCCACCGTGATGACCCTGCGTGGCCTGGGCGCGCTGCCGGCCAGCCATCCGCAGTCACTGGGCATGCTGGGCATGCACGGTACCCGCGCGGCCAACATGGCGGTGCAGGAAAGCGACCTGCTGCTGGTGCTGGGTGCACGCTTCGACGACCGCGCCACCGGCAAGCTGGCCGAGTTCGCACCGTTCGCCCGCGTCGTCCATATCGATGCCGACGCCTACGAGATCTCCAAGCTGCGCAGCGCCGATGTCGCCGTGCCTGGCAACGTCGGCCATGCCATCCGTGCCCTGCGTGCGGCCTTCCCCTCCCCCAAGGCCCATCAGGACGCGTGGCGCAGGCGTTGCGCGCAGCACCGCGACCGCTTCTCGGCACGCTACGACGCACCGGGCCAGCACATCTACGCCCCGGCGCTGCTGAAGCGCCTGAGCGAGCTGGCCCCGGCCGATGCGGTAATCGCCTGCGATGTCGGCCAGCACCAGATGTGGGTGGCGCAGCACTGCCGCTTCAACCACCCGCGCAACCACCTGACCAGTGGCGCGCTGGGCACCATGGGCTTCGGCCTGCCGGCGGCGATGGGTGCGCAGTTCGCATGCCCGGAGCGCACCGTGGTGCTGGTGTCCGGCGACGGCAGCTTCATGATGAACGTGCAGGAGCTGGCGACCATCGCGCGTTGCCGCCTGCCGGTGAAGATCGTGCTGCTGGACAACAGTTCGCTGGGCATGGTGCGGCAGTGGCAGGAACTGTTCTTCGCCGAGCGTTACAGCGAGATCGACCTGTCCGACAACCCGGACTTCGTGGCGCTGGCACAGGTGTTCGGCATCGCCGCCACCCGCATCGACAACCGCGACGACGTGGAAGGCGGCCTGGCCGCGCTGCTGGCCGAACCGGGCCCGGCCCTGCTGCACGTGGCCATCGATGCACGTGCCAACGTGTGGCCACTGGTGCCGCCGAACACCGCCAACAGCACGATGCTGGAAAGCAACCCTGCCCATGCCCGCCAGGAGACCCCCAATGCAATACCGGCTTGACCTGGTGCTGCACCCGGCCGAAGGCGCGCTGCTGCGCGTGATCGGCATGGCCGAACGCCGCGGCTTCGCACCGCGCGCGATCAGCGGTGCGCCGGTGGCCGCCGACGATGGCCGCTGGCACCTGCAGCTGGTGGTGGATGGCCAGCGCCCGGCGGAAACGCTGTGCCGGCAGATCGAGAAGATCTACGACTGCGTGTCCGTGCAGGTCACTGCCGTGGAAGGAGCATCCGTATGAACACCCGTACCGTAGTGACCACGGTGCCGGTACGGAGGCGTCTTCTTCGCCGCCCGTGCCCGCATGCGGCGGTCGCCCGCACCGCGCTGGTGGCCCATGCCGGCCGCTGATGCCAGCCAGGAAAGCGATGTCGGCGACGTAAGCGTCGCCGACGTACTGGCGGCGCAGGCCCGGCTGCGCCGCTTCCTGCCGCCTACCCCGCTGCACCATGCCGAGCGCTTCGGCACCTGGCTGAAGCTGGAGAACCTGCAGCGCACCGGGTCCTACAAGGTACGCGGCGCGTTGAACGCGCTGCTGGCCGGCCGCGAGCGCGGCGATACCCGGCCGGTGATCTGCGCCTCGGCCGGCAACCATGCCCAGGGCGTGGCATGGGCGGCCTACCGCCTGGACGTGCCGGCCATCACCGTGATGCCGCATGGCGCACCGGCCACCAAGATCGCCGGCGTCGCCCACTGGGGCGCGACCGTTCGCCAGCACGGCACCAGCTACGACGAGGCCTACGCCTTCGCGGTCGAACTGGCACAGCGACACGGCTACCGCTTCCTGTCCGCGTTCGACGACGCCGATGTGATCGCGGGCCAGGGCACGGTCGGCATCGAGCTGGCCGCACACGCGCCGGACGTGGTGATCGTGCCGATCGGCGGCGGTGGACTGGCCTCCGGCGTTGCACTGGCGCTGAAATCGCAGGGCGTGCGCGTGATTGGCGCGCAGGTGGAAGGCGTCGATTCGATGGCACGTGCGATCCGCGGCGACGTGCGCGAGATCGCCCCGGTTGCCTCTCTGGCCGACGGCGTGCGGGTGAAGATTCCCGGCTTCCTGACCCGCCGCCTGTGCACCTCGCTGCTGGACGATGTGGTGATCGTGCGCGAGGCCGAACTGCGCGAAACGCTGGTCCGGCTTGCGCTGGAGGAACACATCATCGCCGAGGGCGCGGGCGCGTTGGCGCTGGCGGCCGGCCGCCGCGTCGCCGGCCGCCGCAAGTGTGCGGTGGTGTCCGGCGGCAACATCGATGCCGGTGTCCTGGCCGGCCTGCTCACCGACATCCGTCCGCGCCCGCCACGCAAACCGCGGCGACGGCGCAGCGAAACCCCGCGCTCGCCGACCAAGGCCAGCGCCCTCGCCTCCCCCGCCTCTTCCCCTTCCCCCCTGCAAGCCGTCGCACCCGCTGTCGAGGAGATTTCCCTGTGACCACCATCGAACGAATTACCACCCCGCGCATCCGCATCTTCGACACCACCCTGCGTGACGGCGAGCAGTCCCCCGGCTGCAGCATGAGCCCGCCGCAGAAGCTGGTGATGGCGCGTGCGCTGGACGAACTGGGCGTGGACATCATCGAGACCGGCTTCCCGGCCAGCTCGCAATCCGACCGCGAGGCGATGGCGCTGATCGGCCGCGAACTGCGCCGCCCGAGCCTGAGCCTGGCGGTGCTGTCGCGCTGCCTGCAGGCCGATATCGAGACCTCCGCACGTGCACTGGAAGCGGCAGCCAACCCGCGCCTGCACGTGTTCCTGTCGACCAGCCCGCTGCACCGCGAGCACAAGCTGCGGATGACCCGCGAGCAGGTGCTGGAGTCGGTACGCAAGCACGTCTCGTTGGCCCGTTCCTACATCGACGACGTCGAGTTCTCGGCCGAGGATGCCACCCGCACCGAGCTGGACTACCTGATCGAGGTTTCGCGCGTGGCCATTGCCGCCGGCGCCACCACCATCAACCTGCCCGACACCGTCGGCTTCACCACGCCGGAAGAAATCCGCGCGATGTTCCAGCAGGTCATCGCCGGGGTCGCCGACGTGCCGAACGCGGCCAACGTGATCTTCAGCGCGCACTGCCACAACGACCTGGGCCTGGCGGTGGCCAACTCGCTGGCCGCCATCGAAGGCGGTGCACGCCAGGTCGAGTGCACCATCAACGGCATCGGCGAGCGCGCCGGCAACTGTTCGCTGGAAGAGATCGCGATGGTGCTGAAGGTGCGCCAGGCCTTCTACGAACAGGACAGTTCGATCAACACCCCGCGCATCGTCGGCACTTCGCAGCTGCTGCAGCGTCTGGTCGGCATGCCGGTACAGCGCAACAAGGCCATCGTCGGTGCCAACGCATTCGCCCATGAATCGGGCATCCACCAGCACGGCATGCTGCGCCACCGCGGCACCTACGAAATCATGCGTCCGGAAGACGTGGGCTGGGAAGATTCGCAGATGGTGCTGGGCCGCCACAGTGGCCGCGCCGCCGTCGAAGCGCGCCTGCGTGCGTTGGGCTTCTGGCTGGACGAAGACGAACTGAAGCTGGTGTTCGAGCAGTTCAAGGGCCTGTGCGAACAGCAGCGCGTGGTCACCGATGCCGACCTGCAGACGTTGATGCAGGGCGGCTCCAGCGCGCAGGGCTACCGCCTGGCCTCGATGACCATCAGCGACGTCGGCAGCCGCGCCAACGCGCTGGTCGAACTGTCCGACCCGGATGGCAACCGCGTGGCCGAGACCGCGCAGGGCGACGGCCCGGTCGATGCGCTGTTCGGCGCGCTGTCGGCCGCCACCGGCGTGCAGCTGATGCTGGACAGCTATCACGTGCACAGCGTCGGCATCGGTGCCGATGCGCGTGGCGAAGCCAACCTGAGTGTGCGCCATGACGGCGTGGAGTACGACGGCACCGGCACCAGCAAGGACATCATCGAAGCCTCCGCGCTGGCCTGGCTGGATGTGGCCAACCGCCTGCTGCGCCAGCGTCAGGCCGCCGTCCACAGCAGCACCGACGTTCCCGCTTCCGCCACCGCCTGAGGATCCCACCATGAGCGCCTTCGACACCCCCACCCCGGCCAGCGCCGCTGGCCAGCAGTGGAACGCCCAGGACTATGCGATCGATGCCGGCTTCGTGCCGCTGCTCGGCGGTGCGGTATCGCGCCTGCTCGACCCGCGCGCCGGTGAGCGCATCCTCGACCTGGGCTGTGGCGATGGCGTACTCAGCACCGAACTGGCCCTGAGCGGTGCGCGCATCCACGGCGTGGATGCCTCGCCGGAACTGGTGATCGCCGCCCGTGCGCGCGGCGTCGACGCCCAGCTGATGGACGGCCACGCACTGTCGTTCGACAGCGAGTTCGATGCGGTGTTCAGCAATGCGGCACTGCATTGGATGACGACTCCGGACCGCGTGCTGGAAGGCGTGCGCCGCGCCCTGCGCCCCGGTGGCCGCTTCGTCGCCGAGTTCGGCGGCCACGGCAACGTGGCCACGATCGTCGCGGCCGTGCAGGCCGCGCGCGTGGCCCACGGGCATGGCGCCAGCACCTTCCGGTGGTACTTCCCGACGGCCGACGCCTACGCCGATCGCCTGCGCCAGCATGGCTTCCAGGTGCAACTGATCGAGTGCACGCCGCGCCCGACCGCACTGCCGACCGGCGTGGCCGGCTGGCTGCGGGTATTCGCCGCACCGCTGCTGGACGACCTGCCGGCCGAGGCCCGCGCCACCGTGCGCGAGGCGGCCACCGCACTGCTGGCCGAGCTGCCACGTGACGCATCTGGCCAGCCGCTGGCCGACTACGTGCGCCTGCGTGTGCTCGCCCGCCGTCGCTGACTTGACCGTTCCGCTTTCCTTACTGATGTTCGCTATTTCGTACTTCTGCCAGGCATACGCATGACTTCCGCACCCCGCACCCTGTACGACAAACTGTGGGACGCCCACGTGGTGGTTCCCGAATCCGACAGCGCGCCCGCCGTGCTGTACATCGACCTGCACCTGATCCACGAGGTGACCTCGCCGCAGGCCTTCACCGAACTGCGCGAACGCGGCTTGTCGCCGCGCCGGCCGGACCGCACCAAGGCGACGATGGACCACTCCACGCCGACCCTGCCGGCCGCCGCGGACGGCACGCTGCCCTATGCCAGCGCCGCCTCCGAGGCACAGGTCGCCACGCTGGCGCGCAACTGCGCCGAGCACGGCATCGAGCTGTTCGACATGGCCTCGGACAACCGCGGCATCGTCCACGTGATCGCGCCCGAGCAGGGCTTCACCCAGCCGGGCATGACCATCGTCTGCGGCGACAGCCACACCTCCACCCACGGTGCCTTCGGTTCGCTGGCGTTCGGCATCGGCACCAGCGAGGTCGGCCACGTGCTGGCCACGCAATGCCTGCTGCAGCGCAAGGCGAAGACGCTGGCGATCACCGTCGATGGGCCGCTGGCGCCGGGTGTCGGCGCCAAGGACGTGGTTCTGCACATCATCGGCGTGATCGGCGTCAATGGCGGCACCGGCCACGTGATCGAGTTCCGCGGCAGCACCATCGAAGCGATGGACATGGAACAGCGCATGACCCTGTGCAACATGTCGATCGAAGCGGGTGCGCGTGCCGGTATGGTGGCGCCGGACCAGGTCACCTTCGACTTCGTCGCCAACACCCCGCGCGGCCCAAAGGGCGCCGATTTCGAGGCTGCGGTGGCGCGCTGGCAGCAGCTGCGCAGTGATGACGGCGCGCACTTCGACAGCGAAGTGCACATCGACGCCGCCGATATCCGCCCGACCCTGACCTGGGGCACCCACCCGGGTACCGCCATCGCGGTGGATGCGCCGATCCCGGCCGCCAACGATGCCGCCGCACAGAAGGGCCTGGACTACATGCATTTCCAGGCCGGAAAGGCGCTGGCCGGAACGCCGGTGGACGTGGTGTTCGTCGGTTCCTGCACCAACGGCCGCCTGAGTGACATGCGTGAGGTGGCGCAGGTGCTGCGCGGTCGTCGCGTCGCCGACCGGGTGCGCATGCTGGTGGTGCCGGGCTCGGAGATCGTCAAGCGAGAGGCCGAGGCCGAAGGCATCCATGAGATCGTGCGCGCGGCCGGTGCCGAATGGCGCGAGCCGGGCTGCTCGATGTGCATCGCCATGAATGGTGATCTGGTCGCGCCCGGGCAGCTGGCCGTGAGCACCAGCAACCGTAATTTCGAAGGCCGCCAGGGTCCCGGTTCGCGCACCCTGCTGGCCTCACCGATGAGCGCGGCGTGGGCCGCGGTGAACGGGCACGTCGCCGATACCCGCGAACTGTTCGCACAGGAGGTGGCGTGATGGCCGGTTTCCGTACCCTGACCTCGGCCAGCGTGGTGCTGCGCCAGACCAACATCGACACCGACCAGATCATTCCGGCGCGGTTCCTGTCCACCACCGAACGCGCCGGCCTGGGCCGCAATGCGTTCAATGACTGGCGCTGGCAGGCCGACGGTTCGCCGGTGGCCGACTTCGCCTTCAACCAGCCGCACAACGCCGGCCGCAGCGTCCTGCTGGCGGGCCGCAACTTCGGCTGCGGCTCGTCGCGCGAGCATGCACCATGGGCACTGACCGATCTGGGCCTGCGCGCCATCGTCAGCAGCGAGATCGCCGACATCTTCCGTGGCAACTCGCTGAAGAACGGACTGCTGCCGATCGTGCTGGACGAAGCCGACGTGCAGGCGCTGATGCAGCGCCCGGACGACGAGCTGACCATCGACGTGGCCGCGCGTGAGCTGCGCACGCCCGATGGGCGCGTCTATTCCTTCCCGCTGGATGGCTTCTCGCAGACCTGCCTGCTGGAAGGCGTCGACCAGTTGGGGTATCTGTTGGGCCGTGTCCCTGAAATCGAACGCTACGAGAGTGAGCATGCACGCTGAAATTGTTGTCCTGCCCGGTGATGGCATCGGCCCGGAAGTGGCCGCCGCGGCAGTCGCCGTCCTGAAGTCTGTCGCCACGCGCTTCAACCACACCTTCACCTTCAGCGAGCACGACATCGGTGGCATCGCCATCGACCGCCACGGCGAGCCGCTGCCGGCCTCGACGTTGACTGCCTGCCAGGCCGCCAACGCGGTGCTGCTGGGCGCGGTCGGCGGCCCGAAGTGGTCCGATCCCAATGCCAAGGTGCGCCCGGAACAGGGCCTGCTGGCGATCCGCAAGGCGCTGGGCCTGTATGCCAACCTGCGCCCGGTGCGTACCCACGAAGCCGCACTGCACGCCTCGCCGATCAAGGCCGAGCTGCTGCAGGGCGTGGACTTCGTCGTGGTACGCGAACTGACCGGTGGCATCTACTTCGGCGACAAGACCCGCGATGCCGACAGTGCCAGCGACCTGTGCCGCTACACCGTGGCCGAGATCGAGCGCGTGCTGCGCAGTGCCTTCCGCCTGGCCCGGCAGCGGCGTGGCAGGGTCACCTCGGTGGACAAGGCCAACGTGTTGGAAACCTCGCGCCTGTGGCGCGACGTGGCCGCGCGCATCGGCCGCGAGGAGTTCCCGGAGGTGGCGCTGGAGCACCAACTGGTCGATTCGATGGCCATGCACCTGCTGGCCAAGCCGCGCGAGTACGACGTGATCGTCACCGAGAACATGTTCGGCGACATCCTCACCGACGAAGCCTCGATGCTGGCCGGTTCGCTCGGCCTGCTGCCGTCGGCCTCGCTGGGTGAGCCGGGTGCGGTCGGCATCTACGAACCGATCCATGGTTCGGCCCCGGACATCGCCGGCAAGGGCATCGCCAATCCCTACGCAACGATCTTCAGTGCGGCGATGCTGCTGCGCCATTCGCTGGGGCTGGAAGACGAAGCGGCCGCAGTGGAAGCCGCCGTGCATGCGGTGCTGGATGACGGCGTGTTCACTGCTGATCTGGCTGCGAAGGGCAAGGCGGTGAGTACGGCCGCGGCAACCGACGCGGTGCTGGCGAAGCTGGGCTGACCCGGTAGCGCCACGCCCTGCGTGGCGCGCTTTCCGTCGGATATCGTGCGCAGCCACCCATGGGGTGGCTCCACTGGTAGACCCACGCCATGCGTGGATGCCCCGGCCCGTGCCAACCAAGGTTGGCACCTACCAGGACGGTAGAGCCACGCCATGCGCGGCTGCATTATTTGGTGGTGTACCCACCATTGACCAGGATGGTCTGCCCGGTCATCCACCAGCCATCGGTGACCAGGAAGCGGATCCACGGCACGATGTCGGCGATGTCGGTCAGGCCGGTACGGGTGAACGCCGAGAGCGCGGCCGCGGTCTTGTGGTACGCCTGTGCATCGGCACTCTCGGCCGGGTAGAAGAACGGCGTGTCCATCGGGCCCGGCCCGATCGCAGTCACCGAGATGCCGCGCTCACCGAACTCCTTTGACGCCGCGCGGGTGAAATGCTCGACCGGCGCCTTGGTGCCGGCATAGCTGGAATAGAACGGCGTGAACGCACCCAGCAGTGAGGTGACCAGGGTGCAGATGCGACCGCCGTCGTTGACCTGGCGGCCGGCCTCCTTGAGGAAGAAGAATGCGGCCTTGGCGTTGACCGCACTCATCTCGTCGTACTCGGCTTCGCTGATCTCCAGCAGCGGCTTCTTCAATACCTTGCCGACCGTATTGATGGCGATGTCGGGACGGCCGGCTGCGGCCACGGCATCGGCGAACAAGCGCTCCATCGCTGCCGCCGAGGTCAGGTCGCCCTGCAGGGCCACCGCCCTGCTGCCGGCCGCCTGCACGGCGGCAACGGTTGCCTCTGCATCGGCCTGGGTGGCGGCACTGTTGTAGTGGATGACGATGGCTTTGGCGCCCTGTGCGGCGAAGTCGCGGGCGATCAGGCCGCCCAGGTTCTTGGCGCCACCGGCGATCAGCACGGTCTTGCCCTTGAGGGAATGCTCGGTCATGGCTTCGGTCTCGGGAGGGGGCTGCCCGGGGTGGCAACCCTGCCCTGACGACGATATCGTGCAGAAAAAGCGGATAAAGCCCGCCACATTGACTTAACTTTCCAGAGCCAGCGAACAATGGACCGGATCGATCGCTTCCGCATCTTCACCCGGGTCGTGGAGTGCGCGAGCTTCACCCGCGCCGCCGACCAGCTCGGCCTGCCCCGCTCGACCGTCTCGGCGGCGATTGCCGAGCTGGAACAGCGGCTTGGCACCCGCCTGCTGCAGCGCTCGACCCGACGGGTATCCACCACCCATGACGGCGACGTGTTCCATGCCCGCTGCCTGCGCCTGATCGCGGAGGTTGAAGACGCCGAGTCGCTGTTCCGGCAGGACGACGCGCAACCGGCCGGTTTGCTGAAGATCGACGTACCCAGCCGCATCGGCCGTCGCGTCATCGCCCCGGCGTTGCCGGATTTCTTCGCGCGCTATCCGCAGCTGGAAGTGGACCTCGGCATGACCGATCGCGCGGTGAACCTGATCGAAGACGGCTGCGATGCCGTGCTGCGGGTCGGCCAGCTGGGCGATTCCAGCCTGGTGGCGCGCACGCTGGGCCAGCTCGACTTCGTCAACGTGGCCGCGCCGGCCTACCTGCGCGAGCACGGTGTTCCGCAGCATCCTGCCGACCTGCCGCAGCACCGCGCGGTGAACTATGCGTCGCCGACCACGGCACGGGTGGAACCGTGGGAATGGCAGGATGGCGGCCAGCTGCGCACGCTGCCGATGCCCGGCTGGGTACGCGTGAACAGCGCCGAGGCCTCGATCGCGTGCTGCGTGGCGGGATTGGGGTTGTTGCAGATTCCGCGCTACGACGTGCAGGCCGAGCTGCAGTCAGGCGCATTGGTGGAGGTGATGCCGCAGTACGCGGCGCAGCCGCTGCCGGTGACCCTGCTGCAACCGCATCGGCAACACCGTGCACTGCGCGTGCAGGTGTTCGTCGAGTGGTTGCTGCCAGTGCTGCGGGCCGGCCTGCAGCTGCAGTAGATCCACGTCATGCGCGGGTGCATGCTCCAGTGCCAACCAAGGTTGGCACCTACCAGGGCAAAGACCCGCTGCAGTAGATCCACGCCATGCGTGGATGCATGCGTCAGCGCCAACCAAGGTTGGCACCTACCAGGGCAACGACCCGCTGCGGTAGATCCACGCCCTACGGGGATGTTCCTGTAGAGTCGAGCCATGCTCGACTCATCCCATCATCGCGCAAAGCGCAGCCGAGCATGGCTCGGCTCTACAGAAAGCAGATCCCGCGAGCAGATCAGTCCACGTCATGCGTGGATGCATGCGTCAGTGCCAACCGAGGTTGGCACCTGCCAGGGGCCGTGGCCGCAGAACCCGGGGCATTACGCCCCGGATTCGTCCGGCTTCACCCGGAACCACGCCGCGTACAACGCCGGCAGGAACACCAGCGTCAGCACCGTACCCACGATCAGACCACCCATGATCGAGATCGCCATCGAGCCATAGAACGCGCTGCGCGACAGCGGAATCATTGCCAGCACGGCCGCCAGCGCGGTCAGCACGATCGGGCGGAAGCGGCGCACCGTGGCATCGATGATCGAATGCCAGCGGTCATGCCCGGCATCGATGTCCTGCTGGATCTGGTCGATCAGGATCACCGAGTTGCGCATGATCATGCCGGCCAGCGCGATCGTGCCCAGCAGCGCGACGAAGCCGAACGGCGCACGGAACAGCAGCAGGAACAGGGTCGCACCGATGATGCCCAGCGGCGCGGTCACCAGCACCATCGCCGCACGCGAGAAGCTGCGCAGCTGCAGCATCAGCAGCGTCGCCACCACCACCAGGAACAGCGGCATGCCGGCCTTGATCGAGTTCTGGCCGCGCGCCGAGTCCTCCACGGTGCCGCCGGTTTCCAGCAGGTAGCCGCTGGGCAGCTCGGCACGGATGCCATCCAGCGTGGGCACGATCTGGTGCACCACGTCCAGCGCCTGCATGCCATCGCTGATGTCGGCGCGCACGGTCACGGTCGGCAACCGGTTGCGGTGCCAGATGATGCCGTCCTCGAAGCCGTACTCCATCGTCGCCACCTGCGACAGCGTGATGCTGCCGCCGTTGGCGGTCGGCATCGACAGGCTGGACAGCAGCTCCAGCTGGTTGCGCTCATCGGCCGGTCCGCGCAGCAGCATCTCGATCTGGCGGTTGCCTTCGCGATACACGCTCACCGACTGGCCGGCCAGCGAACTGGCCAGGAACTGGCTGACCTGGGCGCTGCTCACGCCCAGCGCGCGGGCACGCTCCTGGTCGATCACCAGCCGCACCACCTTGCTCGGCTCGCTCCAGTCCAGGTTGACGTTCATCACGTGCGGGTTCTCACGCACCTTGGCCTCGACCTGGCGCGCGATCGCCTGCACCTTCTCGATGTGCTCGCCGGAGATGCGCATCTGCACCGGATAACCGACCGGCGGGCCGTTCTCCAGGCGGGTCACGCGCATCTGCACGTCCGGGAACTTGGGAATCACCTCGTGCAGCAGCCAGTCACGGGTGCTTTCGCGCGATTTGATGTCCTTGGCCAGCACCACGAACTGGGCGAAGTTGGTCGCCGGCAGCTGCTGGTCCAGCGGCAGGTAGAAGCGCGGCGAACCGGTACCCACATAGGACACATAGTTGGCGATGCCCTCGCGGCTGGACAGCAGCTTCTCCAGCTTCTCGGCCTGGGCCTGGGTCGAGCGCAGCGACGCCCCCTCGGCCAGCTCGATGTCCACCATCAGTTCCGGCCGGGTCGAGTCCGGGAAGAACTGCTGCGGCACGAAGCGGAACATCATCAGTGAGAACACGAACAGGGCAACGGTCGCGGCGATCACCCACCAGCGGCGGCGCAGGCAGGCGTCGAGGAAGCGCCGGAAGCTGCGGTAGAACGGGCGCTGGTAGGGATCGTGGTCGTGCCCATGCTGCGGCGGTGCGATCAGGTTGGCCAGCGCCGGATAGCGGTCGGCCCACTGCTGGCGCTTGGCCAGCCAACGCGCGGACAGGCTGCCGGGCTTCGGCGGCTGCGGATTGAACAGGTCCGGCAGCATCTTGTCGCCCAGGTACGGGATGAACAGCACCGCTGCGATCCATGACACCACCAGTGCGATGGTCACCACCTGGAACAGCGAACGGGTGTATTCACCGGTGCTCGATGCCGCCGTGGCGATCGGCAGGAAGCCGGCTGCCGTGATCAATGTGCCGGTCAGCATCGGGAACGCGGTCGATTCCCAGGCGAAGCTGGCCGCGCGCAGGCGATCGAAGCCCTGCTCCATCTTGGTGGCCATCATCTCCACCGCGATGATCGCATCGTCCACCAGCAGGCCCAGCGCCAGCACCAGTGCGCCCAGCGAAATCTTGTGCAGGCCGATGTCGAAGTAATGCATGACGAAGAAGGTCATCGCCAGCACCAGCGGAATGGTCACGCCCACCACCAGGCCGGTGCGCAGGCCCAGCGAGAAGAAACTGACCAGCAGCACGATCACCACCGCTTCGGTCAGCACCTGCACGAACTCGCCAACCGACTCCTCCACCGACTGCGGCTGGTCGGACACCTTGCGCAGCTGCATGCCGGCCGGCAGGGTCTTCTGCAGCCGCTCGAACTCGGCGTCGAGGTTGGCGCCCAGCTTGAGGATGTCACCGCCATCCTTCATCGCCACCGCCAGGCCGATCGCCTCTTCGCCCATGAAGCGCATCTTCGGCGACGCCGGATCGGCGAAGCCACGCTTGACCTCGGCGATGTCGCCCAGGTGCACGGTGCGGTCGCCAGCACGGATCGGGAACTGGCGGATGGCGTCGATGTCGTTGAACTGGCCCGTCACGCGCAGTTGCACGCGATCGGTGGCGGTCTCGAAGAAGCTGGTGCCGGTGATCGCATTCTGGTCGGCCAGCGCCTGCTGCACCTGCTGCATCGACACACCCAGCGTTGCCAGCCGGGTGTTGGACAGTTCGATCCACACCTTCTCGTCCTGCAGGCCGACCAGGTCGATCTTGCCGACATCGGGCACGCGCTGCAGTTCCAGCTGGATGCGGTCGGCGTAGTCGCGCATCACCGCGTAGTCGAAGCCCTTGCCGGTCAACGCATAGATGTTCCCGTAGGTGTCGCCGAACTCATCGTTGAAGAACGGGCCGACAATCTCGCGCGGCAGCGTCGCACGGATGTCGCCCACGCGCTTGCGAACCTGGTACCACAGGTCCGGGATCTGCCTGGAACGCAGGCTGTCGCGCGCCATGAAGATGACCTGCGATTCGCCGGGGCGCGAATAGGAGCGGATGAACTCGTACTCGCCGGTGTTCATCAGCGCCTTCTCGATCGGCTCGGTCACCTGCCGCGAGACCTGTTCGGCGGTGGCGCCCGGCCAAAGCGTGCGCACCACCATCGCCTTGAAGGTGAATGGTGGATCCTCGGACTGGCCCAGATGCTTGTACGACCATGCGCCGATCAGCGCGAAGGCAAGCATCGCGAACAGCACCAGCGGGCGGTTGGACAACGCCCACTCGGAAAGATTGAAGCGGCGCACCGGCTTACTCCTTGGCCTTGGCGGCAGCGGTCGGCGTGGCCGGCTTCAGCACCGGGCGGTTCTGGCGGTCCACGGCGATCACCGGCTGGCCGGCACGCAACAGGTGTCCGCCGGCAGCGACCACCCAGTCACCCGCATTCACGCCGGACAGCACCGGCACCGATTCGCTGCCATAGGCACCGGTGGTGACCGACGCGGCCTTCAGCGTGCTGTTGGCCGGATCGACCACCCACACGCTGGCGGCACCGTTGGCACCGCGCTGCAGCGCACCGAGCGGCAGCTGCAGGGTGCCGTGGCGGCCGGCGCTGCTGTAGACGCGCGCGCTTTGGCCCAGTTCGACATCGGCCAGCGCATCGGCGGGCAGGCTGACCCGGGTTGCATAGGTGCGTGCCTGTGGATCGGCGGCAGCGGCGATCTCGCGGATCGTGCCTGGCAGGCGCTGGCCAGGACGGTTCCACAGCTCCACCTCGACCGGCTGGCCCACCGCATAGTCGCGGATGGTGGCCTCGGGCAGGTCGATCAGCACTTCGCGCCCGCCATCGGCGGCCAGGTTGAAGATGGTCTGGCCGGCCGACACCACCTGCCCGGCTTCGGCCTCGCGGCTGGCGATCACGCCATCGGACGGCGCGCGCAGCTGTGCGTAGTCGGCCTGGTTGCGCAGCACATCGAGGTTGGCGCGGGCGGCGTTGGCCTGGCCCTGCGCGGCCTTGAAGGCGGCGGACTGCTGGTCCAGCTGCGAGCGGCTGACCAGCTGCTGGTCGGCCAGCACCTGGTAGCGCTTGAGGTCATCACGGGCACGCACCAGATCGGCTTCGGCCGCAGCAAGCTGCGCCTGCGAGGCGCGGGCCTGCAGCGCGAAGTCGGCCACGTCCAGCTCGGCCAGCACGTCGCCCTTCTTCACCCGTTGCCCGGCATCGACGTGGCGCTTGACCAGATTGCCGCCAACGCGGAACGACAGTGGACTTTCCTGCCGCGCACGCACCGTGCCCGGGAACGCCGCCGGCGCCTGCCCGGCCTGCTCGCCAGGGTGAACCACCAGCACCGGAACGGCCGCCTGGGGCGCCTGTTCCTGTCCCGAACAGGCTGCCAGCGCAGCCATCCACACCATACCGCCCATCCAGCGCACGATCTTCATCGGTCAACGTCCTGAAAACGCAGGGTTGCAACTAAGGGAGGAGCCGCGACTGCCGGCCCAATTTAATAAACCGGCCGGTATAGTATAAATATCGAACCGCTTGGTCTAGTATTGTCGTGATGAGTTCTCACACTTCCCGCAAGCCGTCGGCCAAGCCCGCTGCCAAGGCCGCCGGACCCGGGCGCCCCAAGGACCTCGGCAAGCGCGCGGCGATCCTTGAAGCAGCCAAGACACTGTTCATCGAACAGGGCTATACCGGCGTGAGCATGGACACCATCGCCGCTCAGGCCGGCGTCTCGAAACTGACTGTGTACAGCCACTTCGGCGACAAGGAGACCCTGTTCTCCGAGGCCGTGCAGTCGAAGTGCATTGAAATGCTGCCCGATGCCCTGTTCGTGGCCGACGCGGACGGCCCGCTGCGCGACCAGCTGATCGGGATCGGTCTGGCCTTCTTCGAACTGATCACGTCCGATGCGGCGATCTCGATCCAGCGCATGATGATGGCGCCGGAGACCGACGAACGCCTGCGCGAGCTGTTCTGGAAGGCAGGACCGGAACGTACCTGCGAGGCCCTGGCTGACTTCCTGCGGGCACGCGCCGAGCGCGGCGAGCTGGAAATCACCGACTGTTCGCTGGCTGGCGAGCAGTTCCTGACCCTGGTCAAGGGTGAAGTGCACATGCATATGATGTGCGGCATGCCACTGTCACCGGTGGAGTGCGACCCTCTTGCCCACGTGACTGCCAGCATCGACTTCTTCCTGCGCGCCTATGCGCCGCGAGGGGTCGGGACGGCTGAATAACCAAAACTGAACGAACCGGAGGTCGCGATGACTTCCGGCACTGCGACCCCGGCCACCCGGCAGCTGATGCTCTGGGCGCGCCGCCGGCCTCCGGCACCGGTAAAATGGCCGGCCCACTGCGCTGGATTTGAACCTCATGACGATTGATTACGCCCACGCCCGCGAACTGATGGTGGAACAGCAGATCCGTCCCTGGGACGTGCTGGACATCAAGGTGCTCGACGTCCTGGCCCGCCTGCCGCGCGAGGCTTTTGTCGCCGATGCACACCGGGCACTGGCCTACGCCGATGTCGAACTGCCGATCGGCCATGGCCAGAAGATGATGAAGCCGGTCATCGAGGGTCGTACCCTGCAGGCGCTGGACCTGCAGCCGGGTGACGAAGTGCTGGAAATCGGCACCGGCAGCGGCTTCCTGTCGGCCTGCATCGGCGCGCTGGCGCGCGACGTGCTGAGCCTGGAAATCGACCCGGAGCTGGCCGCCGCCGCGCGCGCCCGTCTGGACGCGTCCGGCCTGGGCACCAACGTCCGCGTGGAAGTGGCCGACGCCCTGTCCTGGCAGACCGAACGCCGCTTTGACGTGATCTGTGTCACTGGTGCGGTCGACGTGGTGCCGTCACAGTTCGCTTCGTGGCTGCGTCCGGGTGGTCGCCTGTTCGTGATCCACGGCCGCTCGCCGGCGATGGAGGCCCTGCTGGTCAAGGCCGACGGCAGCAGCGAGTCCCTGTTCGAGACCGATATCGATTACCTGCGTGGTGCCGCCCCGGCCCCCCAGTTCCACCTCTGAGTCCAAGGAAGCCGCAATGATCCGCCGATCCCTCGCTGTTGCGCTGGCCACTGCCCTGCTGCCGTTGTCCGCCCATGCCGCCGACCTGCTGCAGGTCTACGAAATGGCGCGCAATGGCGATCCGCAGCTGTCCGCCGCCGAATCGACCCGGCTGTATGACAAGGAAGGCGCCGTGCAGGCGCGCGCCGCCCTGCTGCCGCAGATCAACGGCCAGGCCCAGCTGAACCGCACGCGCAGTGAGCCGAACGCCGACGCCAACTCCGGCTCGTTCACCAACAAGCGCCGCACCTACACGATCGACGGCAGCCAGACGCTGTTCAACTGGACCCAGATCAACAACCTGCGTTCGCAGCGCGAGCTGAGCAAGGCGGCGGACTTCACCCTCGATTCGGCCAACGACAGCCTGATCGTGCGCACCTCGGCGGCCTACTTCAACGTGCTGGTGGCGATCGAATCGCTGAATGCCGCACAGACCAATGAAGCGGCCGCGAAGAAGCAGTTCGACTTCGCCGACAAGCGCCTGGAAGTGGGCCTGGCGCCGATCACCGACGTGCACGAAGCACGCGCCCAGTACGACCAGGCGCGTGCCAACACCATCGTTGCGCAGAACACCCTGGCCGATAACTACCAGGCCCTGACCGAACTGACCGGCCAGCCGGTGACCAACCTGCGTGGGCTGCCGGCCGACTTCCGCCCGGAAGTGCCGGCCAACCGTGGCAACATCGATGAGCTGGTGCAGCAGGCCACCACCCAGAATCCGGCGCTGAAGGCGCAGGAACTGAAGGTCAGCGCCGCCGAGGCTGGCGTGCAGGCCGCCCGTGGCGGCCATTACCCGACCCTGTCGCTGGGCGGCAGCTGGGGCAAGAGCGCGACCTGGGGTGACAGCACTGGTTCCGGTTCGCTGTCGCCGGACGCCCGCACCAACAGCATCGGCCTGACCCTGAGCGTGCCGATCTTCTCCGGTGGTGCCACCCAGTCCGGCGTGCGCCAGGCGCTGGCCCAGCGTGACATCGCCCAGGACGGCTACGAGCAGCAGAAGCGCGCCCTGGACCGCAACACCCGCAATGCCTACCAGACCCTGGTACAGGGCATCAGCGAAGTGGAGGCCCGTCGCCTGGCCGTGGTCTCGGCACAGAGCGCGTACGACGCCTCGCAGGTCGGCCTGGAAGTCGGTACCCGTACCGTGCTGGACGTGATCCAGAACCAGCGCATCCTGTTCTCGGCGCAGCTGGACTACGCCCAGGCCCGCTACACCTTCCTGCAGAACCGCCTGCTGCTGAGCCAGTCGCTGGGTGCGCTGGACGTGGCCGAGCTGCAGGACGTCAACCGCCTGCTGACCCAGGACGCGGGCAATCCGGCAACGACCACGCACTGATCCGTCGCCCTGCCGGCAACAAAGAAGCCACCCGCAAGGGTGGCTTTTTTGCAGGCGGTGCATCCGCCCGCAGCTACCCGTTGCGTGGCCCCGCGAACCCTCAGCCCGGCCATGCCCGCAGGCGTTCCAACGCCGCAAGGACGCACAGCGCGGCCGCCAAGGGCGCCAGCATCGGCAGCACCAGTTCGCGACCGGTTGCGCCCTGCCTCATGTCATTCCGCCGCCGCAGCACCGCCAGGCACAGCGCCGCCATCACCAGCAGGGTTGCCGGACCCGGCAGCGCCGGCAGGGTGCCCAACGGCAGCCACAGCACCAGCATCACCGCCGGCAGTCCGACCGCCGCCACGATCACACCGCGGGAGCGTCCCACGGCATCACCCGCCCCTGGCCACAGCGATGTTGCCAGCCGCAAGGCCAGCATCAGCAGCACCAGCTGCAGGGCGGCCAGGCCCGTAGCCCCCGCCAGCGGCAACAACGGCAGCATCCACTCCAATTGCGGATGCATCTGCAGCGCCACCGACAGTGGCCGGGTACTGGCAAGCGCGGAAAACTCGACCAGCCCTGCCTGCAGTGCTGCCAGCACGATCAGCAGCAGCATCGCCAGCAACGAGACCAGCGCCAGCACTGCCGGTTGCCACATCGCGCCCTGGCGGCGCAACGCAGGAAAGCCCAGTGCCAAGCCGACGCTGGCAAATACCCCCAGCAGCGGCACCGCAGCCGCCAGCACCCCGCCCAGCCCGAAGCGATACGGCGCGGTCGCCGGTGGCAGCCAGGGGATCCAGTGCGCGTAATGCACATGACGTGCCGCCAGCGCCAGCAGCAACACCCCCGCACCGATCTTCACCGTCAACAGGGCGCAGGCCACCAGCACCACACGCCGTGGCGGCAGCAATGCCAGCGCGCCCAGCATCAGCAGGCCCACCGCCGCCGTGACCTGTTCCGGCAGCCAGTCGCAGGGCTGGAGGCCTTCGGCGGCCAGCACCGCGTGTAGATGGAGGGCCATGGACTGCGCCACGCCCGCCGTGGTCGCCACCAGCTCCAGCAGCAGGGCCATGCCCAACACGCCCGCCACCCGCGGCCCCCAGCTGGCAGCCAGCAGCCCGTGCAGGCCCTCGCCCGCCGGCAACCGCAGCACCAGATCCTGCAGGCAACACAGCACCAGGCCGGCCCCCAGTGCAGCCAGCAACAGGCTCAGCACGATGGCGGGGCCTGCCTGTGCCGCCGTGTGCTGGCCCACCAGTGCGATCACGCTGCCGCCCACCAACAGTGTCAACGCCACCACCGCCAGATGGTCCGTCCCCAGTCCGGCCCCACCCGTGCCGTCCCCGCCCCTGTCGCCGTCCATCGCAAGTTCCCTTGATATCCGCCCAAGCGCGGTCGACAGCAGGCTGGCAGCCTGCGTCGCCCTGCGGAATCAGAATCGGTGGAATGTGCGCAACGATGTGATGGCAGGCACGCTGCCAGCGGCAGGGTCGGTCCAGCAACGACAGCAAAATCGTCGCTAAGCAGAATTGATGAAGTTGATCACGACAATGCTCGTCAGCGCCGCTGACTCCGCGCTGCCGCGATCACTCGCGCGGTGGTGGCAGGTGCGGCGCCACCAGGGCAAGCGTACGTTGCAGCGCGCCGCGGCCATTGCTGACCAGCGTGCATCCCGCCCGCGCCATGTCTTCGCGGGCCTGGGCATCGTCGAGCAGGTGCTGCAGCAGATCGCCCACCGCCTGCGCGTCCTCGCCGATCAGCAGCGCCCCGGCCTCGCGCATGCGCCGGGAAATCTCCGCGAAGTTGTGCAGGTGCGGGCCGGTCACCGCCGCCGTTCCCATCGCGGCCGGCTCCAGCAGGTTGTGACCACCGATGGCCTGCAGGCTGCCGCCGACGAAGGCGACCTGGGCGCAGGCATAGAACGGCATCAGCTCGCCAAGGGTGTCGATGACGAACACGTCTGTGGCCGCGTGTGGCCACTGGTCCACGCGGCGGGTCGCCACGCTCCAGCCCTGTTCGCGCGCCAGCGCTTCCACCTTCGGGAAACGCTCGGGATGTCGCGGTGCCCACAGCAGCAGCAGCTCCGGATGCCGCTGGCGCAGGCGCCGGTGCAGGTCGATCACCGCCTGCTCCTCGCCATCATGGGTACTGGCGGCGATCCATACCGGACGAGCGGCCGGTACCCGCGCATGGAACTGTTCGACGAAACCCTGCACGTCCGGCGTGGCGATGTCGAACTTCAGGTTGCCCAGCGCCTGCACCTGGCCGGGATCCGCCCCTAGCTGCACGAAGCGCTCGGCATCGTCCTGCGACTGCGCGGCCACGCAGGTGACGGTGCGCAGCGCGCGGCGGATCAGTGCCGCCAGCAACCGGTAGCCGCGCAGCGAACGCGCCGACAACCGGGCGTTGAGGATGTACACCGGAATGCCGCGGTCACGGCAGCCGAACAGCATGTTCGGCCACAGCTCGGTTTCCAGGATCAGCGCCAGGCTGGGCTGGAAATGGCCGAGGAAACGGTTGACGCTGCCCGGCACGTCGTACGGCAGATAGACATGGTCCAGGGCGTCGCCCCACAGCGCGCGTACGCGCTCGGAGCCGGTCGGGGTGATGGTGGTGATCACCCAGCGGATGTCCGGGCGCTGCTGGCGCAGGGCATTGACCAGCGGCGCGGCGGCATTGACCTCGCCCACCGAGACCGCGTGCAGCCAGACCCGCGGCTGCCCGGTCGGCTGCGGATAGGAGGCATAGCGTTCATCCCAGCGCCGGAAGTATTCACGAACCCGGAAACCGCGCCAGACCAGGTGGTACACGGTGATCGGCAGCAGGATGTAGAGCACGACCGAATACAGGCCGCGCAGGATCCATTCGACAGGGTCTTTGCGCATGCGGCAAGGATACGGGAGCCCCCGGGGAAAGACACGCGGCCGCCTTGGTAGAATGGCCCCATGTCAGATGCCTCCACCGCCGTCCGCCCATCGCTGCGCGATCCGCGCAACTGGCCGATGTTCGCCGCCATGTTCGGCGCCTTCGCCATCGCTCGCCTGCCGTGGATGCTGCAGCGCGCGCTGGGCCGGGGCGTCGGCTGGATCACCTGGCGCCTGCTCGGCAGCCGCCGCCGCGCCGCCGAAGTCAACCTGCAGCTCTGCTTCCCCGAGAAGGACGAAGCCTGGCGCCAGCGCCTGGTGCGCGACAGTTTCGATGCGCTGGGCGTGGGCGTGTTCGAGTGCATCCGCGCCTGGTGGGGCAGCATCGACCGCATCCGCCCGCAGGTACGGATCGAAGGCCTGGAACACCTGCGGCAGATGGAGGCTGAAGGCCGCGGCGTGCTGCTGGTCTCCGGCCACTTCATGACCCTGGAAATGTGCGGACGCCTGCTGTGCGACTACGTCGACCTGTCCGGCATGTACCGCAAGCACAAGAACCCGGTGTACGAGTGGGCGGTGAAGTTCGGCCGCCTGCGCTATGCCAAGGCGATGTTCGCCAACGAGGACATCCGCGCGACCGTGCGCCACCTGAAGAAGGGCGGCTTCCTCTGGTACGCGCCGGACCAGGACATGCGTGGCAAGGACACCGTGTTCGTGCCGTTCTTCGGCCACACCGCTTCGACCATCACCGCCACCCACCAGCTGGCAAGGATGACCGGTTGTGCAGTGATCCCGTACTTCCACCGCCGCGAAGGCGGCAAGTACGTGCTGAAGATCGGCGCACCGCTGGAGAATTTCCCCAGCGAGGACGTGGAAGCCGATACCACGCGGGTCAACCAGGCCATCGAAGAGATGGTGCGCGAAGCCCCCGACCAGTACCTGTGGATCCACCGCCGCTTCAAGCGCCAGCCCGGCGGCCGGAGTGATTTCTACAAATAGCCGGATGCGGTGGAAGGGCCGGCGTCCTCGCGGTAGTCGCCAACCTTGGTTGGCGCCGGATGAACCGAGGCCGGTCCCGGGGAGCCCACCAAGGTTGGCAACTACTGCATCGGCGGAGATTCGTCCGATTCGCGGGCCAGCAGACTGCCGGCGAACAGGGCCGCCAGCAGCACGGTCAGGCCGCCCCAGAACGCAGAATAGAACGCCAGGTGCGTATTGAGCGGGAACACGGTAACCGCCAGCGCCAGCATCGCCGGGCGGGCGCGGTCACGCGCCGCCGGCGGTGCATAGCGCCAGGCCCGCCAGGCCTGCGCCACCGCCGCCAGCCACAGCAGCAGGCCCAGCACGCCGGTCTCGGCCAGGATTTCCAGCACGATCTGGTGGGCGTGCAATGCCGGTTGATTGCCCCACACGGCGGGGCCCTCGTCTGACACGCAGGCCGGATACGCATCACGGAAGCCGCGCGCACCGACACCGTTGACCGGATGTTCCTCGATCATGCACACCGCCGCCGTCCAGATGCGCGCGCGCCCCGAAAGCGCCTCGTCAACGCCCTGCCCGTCTTCGTTCCATGCCTGTGCCGTGCGCGCAACACGCTCGCGCAGCTGCGGCACGCCCGCTGTCAGTGCGGCCGTACCCAGCGCTGCCACAAGGGCCAGCAGCAGCAGCCGCTTCCAGCCGAACTGGCGCAGGCCGCTGTAGCCCAGCACCAGCACAAAGGTGATCCACGAGGCGCGCGAACCGGCCAGCAGCAGCACGCCTCCCAGTGCGGCGGCGGCCAGCAACCACCCCGCACTGCCGAAACGCCGCGCCATCGGCAGCAGCAGGAAGGGTGACAGGCTGGCCAGCACCTGGCCGAATTTCAGGTTGCAGGGCCCGAGCGCGCCACTGAGGCGGTCGGCCAGTGCGGCTTCGTCGGCCGGGCACAGCGCGTGGCCACTTACGGCCAGCTTCAGGTGATCCAGCGACCAGAACCATGGGCTGGTGCCGGCCAGCGCCTGTACCAACGCGTCCAGCGTCCACGCGCCGGTGATCAGCGCCAGGCCACCGAAGGTCAGCCGCCGCCGTTCCGGCGTGGCTACCGCGATCGCCACCAGCCACATGAAGGGCAGGTAGCGAAGTCCGGCGGCAGCCTTGGTCCACGAGGCCGCCGGATCGATCGCATCGATGGCCGAGAACGCCTGTGGCAGCCAGTAGCCGAGGAACAGGATCGAGGTCAGGGCCCACGCCGCCGTGCTCAACAGGTGCGGGCGGCGCTGCAGCCGGCGCATGACCATGCGCGCGGCAGCATAGAGCGCGCCAAGGCCGAGCACGGTTTCGGCGATGCCTGGCAACGGCCACATCGCCACGTACGCCAGCACCCACCAGGGCGCCCAGCGCCCAGCGCGATCGTCGCGCACGATGGCAGCGGGGTCAGCCGGCGAGATCGGCATAGAGGCGGAGGGTATCGCGCTGCATGGCCTGCAGGGTAAACGGGATGCGGGTCGGCAAGGATGGCGGCTGCACCAGCAGGGCCAGCGCACGTTCACCCAGCGCGCGCGCGTCGCCGAGCGGCACCGCGCCGCTGGGCTGCAGCTGCTGCAGCAGTTCGCCGACGCCACCGTGGTCCCAGCCCAGCACCGGGCGGCCGACCGACAGCGCCTCGACCACGGTGCGGCCAAAGGCTTCCGGCTTGTCCGACAGCTGCAGCACCAGATCGCTGGCGGCGTAGGCCAGGGCGATGCGTGCGGTAGGCGTACTGATCTGTACGGCCTCGGCCACGCCCAGTGCCGCAGCCTGGCGGCGCAGATCGGCCACGTAGGCCTCGCGCCCGGGTTCCTCGGTACCCAGCATCCACAGCTGCGCAGGCACGCCGGCGGCACGCACGTCGGCCAGCAGCTGCAGCGCGTGGGCGTGGCCCTTCAGCCGGGTACCGCGCCCGGGCAACAGCAGCAGCGGGCCATCAACCTGCGCCAGCCAGGGATAATCGGCGGCCAGGGCCAGCCGCGGGCGACGGTCGGCACGCGCTACGCGTGGGAACTGGCCGACATCGACACCGCGGGGAATGACCTGCAGTTTTTCTTCCGGCACCGTCGGGTAGTGGCGTTGCACGAAGGCGCGCACGGTATTGGACACGCAGATCACGCGTTCGCCACTGGTCATCACCGCACTGTAGCGGCTGGGCGAATTCAACCCGTGCACGGTGGTCACCCAGTGCGGGCGCTGTGCGGCGGGCATGGCGCGGATCGCGTACAGGCCCAGCCAGGCCGGCAGCCGCGAACGGGCGTGCACGATGTCCGCACCGACCTCGGCAAACAGGCGGCGCAGGGTCGGCAGATGGCGCAGGGTCAGCAGCGACTTGCGGCCGATGTCCAGGGTGAGGTGCTCGGCACCGCTGTCCAGCAGCGGCTGCACCAGGCGGCCACCGGCGGACACCACCAGCGCACGATGGCCGGCCGCGACCAGGGCAGCAGCGATTTCCAGGGTCGAGCGCTCGACACCGCCGGAGTGCAGCGCCGGCAGCAACTGCACCACGGTCAATCGGCGCATCGAAGGGGCCGCCGTTTAGTCGGCCAGCACGAACACGGAACCGCAGTACGGGCACTGCGCTTCGCCGTTGGGCTCGTCTTCGATCGGCAGGTACACGCGCGGATGCGAGTTCCACAGCGCCATTTCCGGGGTCGGGCAGCTCAACGGCAGATCGCTGCGGTGCACGGTGTAGCGCTTCTCGGCGTTGGCGGGCGCGGTGGCGGTATGGCTCATGGCGGATGTCGGTGAACGGGTTGCGAGGCCTGTGATTCTAGCATCTGGGCCGCACCGACATTGCGCCACAACGGGCGTTTGCGCGCTCCCGCCGATGCCTCGCATCTCCCCGCCGCACGCCGGGCGGCGGCGGCGCCGGGGATTTCGCGGTCGTTCCGGCAGGTTCGCTCGCCAGAATCGACTCCAGCGATATTTCCCGCATTTGGATCGAACTAAATGGCACTTGCCAGCGCGCGACGGCTGTTGCAGGATCGGGCCAGGTCGCACCCCGACCCACCCAATCCAACCCGATCGCATGGCCCGCCCCCACCGGACCGGCATCGCCTCTTCCACTGCCAGCCTGGCGGGCGGAGCGATGCTGTCCGTGGTGTCCGCCGATGCGGGTTCTGCCCGCCGCCAGCCCTTCCGGGAGACCCTTGCATGACCCTGTCCGATCCGCGCCGCGCCCTGCTTCCACTCGCCCTGGCCCTGGCCTGTGCGACCACTGCGATGCCGGTGCTGGCACAGGGGCTGCAGACCTCGTTCGAGCCCGGCGAACCTGCCCCGACGCAGGCCGCGGGTGCACTTCAGGTCACGATCGGCAACGGCCCTGCGGCGCCTTACGCGGCCAAGCGCAACGCCGGCTACAGCGGCCTGCATGCACTGCGCTACAGCAGCGAAGGCGGCAGCGCGCGGCGCGAACTGTTCAAGGCCGACCTGCCCATCGAGGCCGATACCACGCTGTCGTGGCTGGTGCTGCCGGAGATCGTCGGCAAGGACACCGTCGCTTCGACCTATGTCTCGCTGGACCTGCTGCTGGACGATGGCAGCCGCGTGTCGGCCGGTGCGGCGCGCGACCAGCATGGGGTGGCGATCGGCGCACGCGCGCAGGGCGAATCGAAGACGCTGTACCCGCAACAGTGGGCGCGCAAGGCAGTGCGGCTGGGCGACGTACCCACGCTGAAGGGCCGCCGCGTGGTGGCGATCGAGCTGGAGGTGGCCAGTGCCGAGGGCGCGCCGGTCTCTGGCTGGATCGATGACGTGCGCCTGGACGCACAGCCGCGGCAGCGGCCACAGCGCGTCTCCGACTGGGTGCTGACCACCCGCGGCACCCAGGCCAACGGCACCTTCTCGCGCGGCAACAATTTCCCGGCCACGGCGGTGCCGCACGGCTTCAACTTCTGGACCCCGGTGACCGATGCCGGCGCACTGAACTGGCTGTACCGCTGGAACGAACAGAACGACGCACAGAACCGCCCGCAGCTGCAGGCGCTTGCGCTGAGCCACCAGCCCAGCCCGTGGATGGGTGACCGCCAGACCTTCCAGGTGATGCCCTCGGCCAGCCGTGGCGTGCCGGAGGCCGACCGCCGCAAGCGCGCGCTGTCGTTCGATCGCCGCCATGAAAGCGCGCGCCCCTACCGCTACGACGTGCGCTTCGACAACGGCATCGCTGCCGCCATCGCGCCGACCGATCATGCCGCGTTGTTCCGCTTCGACTTCCCCGAAGGCGGTGACGCCAACCTGCTGTTCGACAACGTCGATGCACGTGGTGGCCTGACTCTGGATGCCGCCACACAGACGCTGTCCGGCTACACCGATACGCGCAGCGGCCTCTCCAACGGCGCCAGCCGCATGTATGTCGTGGCCAGCTTCGACAAGCCCTGGCGCAGCAGCGGCCGCCTCGACACCGGGCGCCCGACCGGCTACATCAAGTTCGATGCCGGCAGCGAGCGGCGGGTGACGATGCGCATCGCCACCTCGCTGATCTCGGTGGAGCAGGCGCGGCACAACCTCGCACTGGAAATCGCCGCCGCCGATACGCTGGAGAGCGTGGCCGGCCGCGCACAGGACGCGTGGGACGCGCGCCTGGCCCGCTTCGACATCGGCGATGCCAGCGACGACCAGAAGACCACGCTGTATTCCAGCCTGTACCGGCTGTTCCTGTACCCGAATTCCGGCCACGAGAACGTGGGCAGCGCCGCCGCACCGGAGTGGCGCTACGCCAACCAGGCCAGCGCCAGCGATGACAACACCGAAGGCAGCGCGACCCGCAGTTACGCCGGCGTGCGCGATGGCAAGGTGTTCGTCAACAACGGCTTCTGGGACACCTTCCGCACCACCTGGCCGGCTTATGCACTGTTCACGCCCGACGATGCCGGCCAGCTAGTGCAGGGCTTCATCGAGCAGTACCGCGCCGGCGGCTGGATCGCACGCTGGTCGTCGCCGGGCTATGCGGACCTGATGGTCGGTACCAGCTCGGACGTGGCCTTCGCCGATGCGTGGCTGAAGGGCATCGGCGGTTTCGATCCGGCCGAGGCCTACGCCGCCGCGCTGAAGAACGCGACCGTGGTCCCGCCCGACCGCCATGTCGGCCGCAAGGGCATGGACCGTTCGACCTTCCGTGGCTACGCCAGCGCGGACGTGCATGAAGGCATGTCGTGGACGATGGAAGGCGCACTCAATGATTTCGGCATCGCCAACATGGCCGACGCGCTGGCCAAGCGTGCGACCACGCCGGCCGCACGCGAGCGCTACAGCACCGAGGCCGACTACTTCCGCTATCGCGCCGCCAGCTACACGACGATGTTCGATCCGGCCGCCGGCTTCTTCCAGGGCCGCACTGCCGATGGCCAGTGGCGCGTGGACGCGAAGGACTACGACCCGCGCGTGTGGGGCCACGACTACACCGAGTCCAATGGCTGGACCTTCGCCTTTACCGCCGCCCACGATGGCGAGGGCCTGGCCGCGCTGTACGGTGGCCGCGACAAGCTGGCGGCGAAACTGGATGCCTTCTTCGCCACGCCGGAAACCGCGGACCCGGCACTGGCAGGTTCCTACGGCGGCACCATCCACGAGATGACCGAGGCGCGCGACGTGCGCATGGGCATGTACGCGCACAGCAACCAGCCGGCGCACCACATCCCGTGGATGTACCTGTACGCCGGGCAGCCGTGGAAGACCCAGCAGCACGTGCGCGAGATCCTGTCGCGGCTGTACGTCGGCAGCGAGATCGGCCAGGGCTATCCGGGCGACGAGGACAATGGCGAGACCTCGGCGTGGTACGTGCTGGCCTCGCTGGGCCTGTACCCGCTGCGCATGGGCGCCCCGGAGTATGTGATCGGTTCGCCGGCCTTCCGCCACGCACGGGTGGAACTGCAGGGCGGCGCGGTGCTGACCGTGAACGCGGCCAACAATTCGCGAGAGAACGTCTACGTGCAGTCGCTGAAGATCAACGGCACGCCCTGGACGAAGACCTGGGTGCCGCACGAGCTGATCGCCAAGGGCGCGACGCTGGACTTCGTGATGGGCCCGCAGCCGTCGCGCTGGGGCAGCGGCGTGGATGACGTGCCGCGCTCGCTGACCGCCCGTGGCCAGCGCCCGCAGCTGCTGCACGACCTGCTCGGCAGCGGCGCGAAGGCGACGCTGGCCGATGGCCGCGCCCTGCCGGCGCTGGTCGATGACGATGCGGCCACCACCGTCGGCCTGGGTGGCGGCGCGACCATCGCACTGACCGGCCTGAGCAATGGCACGCCGACGATGTATACGCTGACCAGCGGTGACGGCCGCATCCAGGGCGGCGAATGGACGCTGGAAGCGCGCAATGGCAACGGCCACTGGATCGTGCTCGACCAGCGCAGCGGCGAAGCCTTCGAGTCTGCCCGCCAGACCCGTCCGTTCCGCATCGCCAGACCCGGTCGTTACAGCGAGTACCGGCTGCGCCTGGCCGCGCCGGGCCGGCTGCCGCTGGCGGAGATCGAACTGTTGGCGCCCAGCGCCGTACAATGAGCCCTATGCGCTACCGTCTGTTGCCTCTGGCCCTTGTTGCCCTTTCCTTCTCCAGCTTCGGCCAGACCCAGGCCTTTGATGCGCAGCTGACCCGCGACGGCGTGACGCTGAACTACCAGGACGCCCGTGGCGCCCTGGCCGCGCCGCAGCGCAAGCGGGTGATCGATACGTTCTACTTCGCCTACCTGCGCGAACGTGCGGACTTCCACCCGGCCGCGCCAACGATGGTGCGCATCGTGATCGATCCGGCCTACACCGGGATCGCCTTCGTCGGTGACAAGGACCAGGCGGCAACGATCACCATCAATCCGGGTTGGCTGGCGCAGCACCCCAACGACATCGACCTGGTCACCCATGAGGCCATGCACATCGTGCAGGGCTATCCGGGCCATGGCGACGCACGGGTGCCGGGTTGGCTGGTGGAGGGCATCGCCGACTACGCACGCGACCGCTACGGCATGGACAATGCCGCCGCGGGCTGGTCGCTGCCGGGCAAGGTCGAGAAGGGTCAGAACTTCGACAGCGGCTACCGGGTCACCGGTGCGTTCCTGAAATGGGCCGACGCCGAACACCCGGGCCTGGTGCTGGCACTGGACACGGCCCTGCGCGATGGCCGCTATGCACCGGCGCTGTGGCAGAAGCACACCGGCAAGGCACTGCCCGCACTGTGGGCCCAGTACGCCAAGCCGCGTTCGGATGCACCGCCGCCGGCCCCTGCACGCCGCGGCAAGCGGCGCTGACTGGCTGGTCAACTGGGAATTGGGGCGACTGGGTAATGGGGCGACTGGGTAGAGTCGACTGTTAGTCGACTGACTTCCGTACAGCCACCGAAAACCCCGCGCTTCGCGCGATAGTCGACCAACGGTCGACTCTACCTCGCTGCTTTCTACGCCTCAGCGCGACTGCACGAAACCGGCGTACAGCGCGAACAGCTGCTGGAAATATCGCCGCGTGACTCGATTACGCATGACACCCTCGCCCATGAAAGTTGGTCGGGCCCAGGGTGGGAAGGCCGGTCCGGTCCCTTCCCACGGCCGGGCCGCGTGGGCGTATTGGGCCGCAACGGCGTTGCAGGGAAATGACCGGGCGGCGTAGCGCGTGTGGCAGGTTCGGCGGCCGTTGCGGCAAATGAAAACACCGGGCAATGCCCGGTGTTTTCACTTGCGCCGACGTCCAGCCGCGCCAGCGCCATCATTCTTCCGACCAGGAGCCCCTTCTTGTTGAAGGGGCGCGCCGAAGGCGGGGGTAGAGGAAGAATGCGTGGGCAGCGGAAATGGGAAAGAAGGCTTATGCCTTCTTTTCCGCTTCCAGCTGCTTGCGGATCTGCGCATCGACCGCCGCGATCGCGGTCATGTTCAGGATCCGGCGCGAAGTGGCGCTGGTGGTCAGGATGTGCACCGGCTTGTTCACGCCCATCAGGATCGGGCCGATCGCCACGCCATCGGTGAACACGCGCACCAGGTTGTAGGCGATGTTGGCCGCTTCCAGGTTCGGCAGCACGAACAGGTTGGCGCGGCCCTGCAGGGTCGAGCCCGGCAGCAGCTTCTGGCGCAGCGCTTCATCCCATGCGGTGTCGCCCTGCATTTCGCCGTCCACGTTCAGGCGCGGGTTGCGCTTGAGCAGCAGCTCGCGCACCTGGCGCATCTTCAGCGCGTCCTTCGAGTCATGGCTGCCGAAGTTGGAGTGCGACAGCAGCGCGACCTTCGGCTCGATGCCGAACAACTTCATGCGGTAGGCCGCCTGCAGGGTCGCTTCGCACAGCTGCTCGGCGGTCGGGTCTTCCTGCACGTGGGTATCGACGAAGAAGAACACGCCCTGCTGGTTGATCACGCCGGTCATCGCCGAGGTCGAGGTGACCTTCGGCTCCAGCGGCAGCACGCTGCGCACGTAGCCCAGCTTCTTGTGGAAGCGGCCGACGATGCCGGTCAGCATTGCATCGGCTTCGCCACGCGCCACCATCACTGCTGCGATCAGGGTCGGGCGCGAACGCATCAGGTTCTTCGCCGCGGCCACGGTCACGCCACGACGGCCGGTCAGGCCGTGGTAGTACTGCCAGTATTCGTTGAAGCGCGGATCATCGTTGATGTTGGTGACTTCAACGTTCTCGCCGATCTTCAGGCGCAGGCCGAGGCGCTCGATGCGCGATTCGATCACTTCCGGACGGCCGATCAGGATCGGGTGCGCCAGGCCGTCATCGACCACGTTCTGCACCGCCTGCAGCACCACTTCCTCTTCGCCTTCGGCGTACACCACGCGCTGCTTGTCGCTGCGCGCGCGGTCGTAGACCGGCTTCATCATCAGGCTGGTGCGGTAGACGAACTGGGCCAGCTTGTCGCGGTAGGCGCCCATGTCGTCGATCGGGCGCGAGGCCACGCCCGAGTCCATCGCGGCCTGGGCCACGGCGGCCGACAGCTCCACCAGCAGGCGACGGTCGAACGGACGCGGGATCAGGTATTCACGGCCGAAGCTAGGGGTGTCACCGCCATAGGCCGAGCCCATGTCGGTGGCGGCGCGGCGGGCCAGTGCAGCGATGGCACGCACGCAGGCGATCTTCATTTCCTCGTTGATCGCGGTGGCGCCCACGTCCAGCGCACCACGGAACAGGTACGGGAAGCACAGCACATTGTTGACCTGGTTCGGGTAGTCCGAACGGCCGGTGCCGATGATCGCGTCCGGACGGGCGGCGCGCGCCAGTTCCGGCATGATTTCCGGGGTCGGGTTGGCCAGTGCGAAGATCACCGGATCCGGCGCCATGGTCTTGACCATGTCGGCGGTCAGGATGCCCGGCGCCGACAGGCCCAGGAAGATGTCCGCGCCGTCGACGATCTCGGCCAGGGTGCGCTTGTCGGTGTCGCGCGCATAGCGCTGCTTTTCCGGGTCCAGGTCGGTACGGCCGGTGTGGATCACGCCCTCGCGGTCGAAGGCCAGGATGTTTTCCGGCTTCAGGCCCAGCTGCACCAGCATGTTCACGCAGGAAATGCCGGCTGCGCCCATGCCCGTGGTGGCCAGCTTCACGTCCTCGATCTTCTTGCCGGTGATCGCCATGGCGTTGAGCACCGCCGCGCCGACGATGATCGCCGTGCCGTGCTGGTCGTCATGGAACACCGGGATCTTCATGCGCTCGCGCAGCTTGCGCTCGACCACGAAGCATTCCGGCGCCTTGATGTCTTCCAGGTTGATGCCGCCGAAGGTCGGTTCCAGCGAGGCGATGATGTCGACCAGCTTGTCCGGGTCGGTCTCGTCGACTTCGATGTCGAACACATCGATGCCGGCGAACTTCTGGAACAGCACGCCCTTGCCTTCCATCACCGGCTTGCCGGCCAGCGCGCCGATGTTGCCCAGGCCCAGCACCGCGGTGCCGTTGGAGATCACCGCCACCAGGTTGCCGCGGGCAGTCAGCTCGCTGGCCTGCTGCGGGTCGGCCTTGATCGCTTCACAGGCGTACGCCACGCCCGGCGAATACGCCAGCGACAGGTCGCGCTGGGTCAGCATGGGCTTGGTAGCGGAAACCTTGATCTTTCCCGGCGGGGACATCCGGTGGTAATCGAGGGCGGCCTGTTTGAAATCTTCGTTGGACATCGATGTGGGTTACATGAATGGGCAGAAGGGACAGGGGATGATACCCCCGTTGGAGCGTCTGGACCTGTCGCTATCCTGTCGCAAGCATGCTGCGACCGCACAATTCCGTGCCGTATGCGACGGTACCGCGATGTCAGCTTCGGCGTTGCCCATGACAGCCATGGGACGCCCTGAAACGCCGCGGGGCCGTACCACTGTCGTGACCGGCCCCGCGGTACCACACACCTGGATCAGCCCTTGGCCGGCAGTGCCTCGGGCAGCGCATCGACCGGCGGCGGCAGTTCGCTTTCGCGGCCATCCAGCGCCAGCTTCAGGCGGTTGCGGTCCAGCGCGCCTTCCCAGCGCGAGACCACCACGGTGGCCACGGCATTGCCGATGAAGTTGGTCAGCGAGCGGCATTCGCTCATGAAGCGGTCCACGCCCAGGATCAGCGCCATGCCGGCAACCGGCACTTCCGGCACGACGGCCAGGGTGGCGGCCAGGGTGATGAAGCCCGCGCCGGTGACGCCGGCCGCGCCCTTGGAGCTGAGCATGGCGACCAGCAGCAGGGCGATCTGGTGGCCCAGGGTCAGTTCGGTGTTGGTGGCCTGGGCGATGAACAGCGCCGCCAGGGTCATGTAGATGTTGGTGCCGTCCAGGTTGAACGAGTAGCCGGTCGGGACCACCAGGCCCACCACCGACTTGCTGCAGCCGGCGCGTTCCATCTTCTCCATCAGCGACGGCAGCGCCGACTCCGACGACGAGGTGCCGAGCACCAGCAGCAGTTCGGCCTTCAGGTAGCGCGCCAGCTTGAATACCGAGAAGCCGCACAGGCGGCAGACCACGCCGAGGATCACCGCCACGAACAGGAAGGCGGTGAGGTAGAACGAGCCCACCAGCCAGGCCAGGTTGATCAGCGATCCGACGCCGTACTTGCCGATGGTGAAGGCGATCGCACCGAAGGCGCCGATCGGGGCGGCCTTCATCAGGATGTGCACCAGCTTGAACACCGGAGCGACCAGCGCCTCCAGGAAGTTCAGCACCGGCTTGCCCTTCTCGCCCACCATCGCCAGCGCGATGCCGAACAGCACGGCCACGAACAGCACCTGCAGGATGTTGCCATCGACGAAGGCGCTGAGCAGCGTCTTCGGGATGATGTCCATCAGGAAGCCGACCAGGGTCAGGTCGTGCGACTTCTCGACGTAGCTGTGCACCGCGGTCTGGTCCAGCTCGGCCGGGTTGATGTTCATGCCGGCGCCGGGCTGCACCACGTGCGCCACGATCATGCCGACGATCAGCGCCAGCGTGGAGAAGAACAGGAAGTACGCCATCGCCTTGGCAAAGACCCGGCCCACCGTACGCAGGTGGGTCATGCTGGCGATGCCGGTGACGATGGTGAGGAAGATCACCGGCGCGATGATCATCTTCACCAGGTTGATGAAGGCATCACCGAGCGGCTTCATCTTCTCGCCGATCAACGGCTCGTAATGGCCGAGGATGGCGCCCAGGACGATCGCCACGATCACCTGGAAGTACAGCTGGCGATAGATCGGCAACGGCTTTGCAGGCACCGGTGCTGCGGTCGGGATGTGCATGGCGGACTCCGGAAGGGGCGTTTTCAGGCACGTACGGCCCCGGAGCTGCACGGGAACCGTTACCGTGGAAACTGATCGCAGGCCCTGTGCAGCACGCACAGGAGGTGCGACCAATGGACGCCTTTGTACGCGCCAGGCACGCCAGCGCAGATAACCTATTGGTACTAGCCTCCCGGTTCAGGTGGCACAGGTGCCTACACTGGCGCCGCACCGCCCGATCCTGGGGAGGCTGGTGGCCCGGGCTGAACGGCTGGGTGAGTCTTTGCGAAAGTTCCGGCCCTTCCGGCCGTTGATGTCCTGTCCACACGCAATCTGAGAGAGCCGCACCCAACATGCGCCCGAATCCCACCTTGCTGGCCCTGTCGCTGGCCGCCCTTCCCGCCTTCGCCTCGGCCGCCGATTTCGACAACTGGCCGACCAAGTACACCTTCGGTGAAGGCACCGAGCTGGCGGCCACCGCCAACATCGCCTACGACTACAACGACTTCTCCTCGGCCAGTGGCCTCGAGGACGACGATGCCGTGCGCCGCAAGGAATTCGGCGCGACGCTGAAAAAGAAGGGCGTCTACGATGCGATGGTCTACTACGACTTCCAGGCCGATACCTGGCTGGACGTGTTCGTGCGCTTCGAGAGCAAGGCCTTCTTCGGCCGTGACGTCGGCCGCTTCCGCTTCGGCTACATGAAGACCCCGGTCGGCCTGGATGCGAACACCTCTTCGCGTGCCGGCAGCTTCCTGGAAACCTCGCTGCCGGTGCAGGCCTTCTACGAAGGCCGCCGCACCGGCGTGGAGTGGGTGCTGGAGCGCCCGCAGTACCTGCTGCAGGCCGGGGCCTATGGCGGCAAGGACCTGCAGGGCGACAACCCCGGCACCACCCAGGCGGTGCGTGCGGTGTGGACGCCGGTGAAGGCACCGGGTGATGTGATCCACCTGGGCCTGGCCTACTCGCAGGAAAACCCGCGTGGCTACAGCGATGGCCGCGACGTGCATCACGAGGCCAGCGCCCGCCTGCGCGCGCGCCCGGAAGCCGGCCTGACCGACATCCGCTACGTCGATTCCGGTGCGCTGGTCACCGCCGACCAGATCCGCCGCACCGGCCTGGAAGGCATCTGGATCCGGGGCCCGTTCTCGCTGCAGGCCGAAGCGCTGCGCGCTACGGTCACCCGTCATGACGGCAAGCCCGACTACACCGGCAGTGGCCAGTACGCGATGGCCAGCTGGGTGCTGACCGGCGAATCGCGCCCGTACAACGCCGGCGCGGTGGCCAACATCAAGCCGGCGCACAACTACGGCGCGGTCGAACTGCTGGCCCGATACAGCCGTCTCGACCTGGACGATGGCAGCATCCTCGGCGGCCGCCAGCACGACCTGACGCTGGGCGCGAACTGGTACCTGACCAGCCACTTCAAGTTCCAGGCCAACTACGTGAAGGTCGACGCCAGCCGTCGTGGCGTGCACAGCACGCCGGAGATCTTCGAACTGCGCGCGCAGATGCACTTCTGACCCCTTCCACGTCAGACCCCGGCGGGCGTGCACGCCACGCCCGCCGGCCCTGCGTAGACTGCCGCCATGTACTGGCTCAGCCGCCACCGGATGCTGTTGCTGACCCTGCTGGTGATGGTCGGCGGTACCGTGCTGTGCGCGGTCGCCGCCGGTCATTACGCCTGGCGGCGCGCGCTCGGCGAGGAAAGCAGCCAGGTGCAACGCCAGCTGCAGCTGTATGGCCAGGGCCTGCAACAGCGCATCGACCGCTTCGGCACCTTGCCGCAGGTGCTGGCACTTGACCCGGATCTGCTGCATGCACTGCGCGTGCCGCCCTCGCCCAGCGAACGGCAGCGGCTGAACCTCAAGCTGCAACGCGCCAACGAAGTCACCCGTGCCTCGACCCTGACCCTGGTCGGCCACGACGGTGTGGCGGTGGCGGCCAGCAACTGGGACCAGCCGACCACCAACGTCGGCGAGAACTACAGCTACCGCCCCTACTACCGCCAGGCGCTGGCGCAGGGCCGTGGCCGCTTCTACGGCATCGGCATGACCACCGGCGTGCCCGGCTATTACCTTTCGCAGGCCATCGAAGAAGACGGCAAGCGGCTGGGCGTGGTGGTGATCAAGGTCGAGTTGTCCGCGCTGGAACAGGAATGGCTGAGCAGCCCCGACGTGGTGCTGGCCAGCGACGACCACGACGTGGTGTTCCTGGCCAACCGGGACAGCTGGCGCTACCGGCTGCTGCGCCCGCTGGGGGCCGATGAGCGCCGCGAGATGCTGGACGCCCGCCAGTACGCCGACCGCGCATTGCAGCCCCTGCGCGCACGCACCGAAGACGTGCTGGCCGATGGCGGCCGCATGGTGCGCCTGCTGGACCCGGCGCTGCCGCAGCCGATGCTGTGGCAGAGCCTGCCGCTGCCCGCCGAAGGCTGGAACTTGCACCTGCTGCACGATGCCGGTGCCGCCACCGGCGCCGGCCGCGCCGCAGCACTCACCGGTGGCGCTGCATGGCTGGCGCTGGGCTTCCTGGTGCTGTTCGTGCAGCAGCGCCGGCGACTGTCCAAGCATCGCCTGCGAAGCCGCCGCGAGCTGGAAACCCTGCTCAAGCAGCATGCACAGGAACTGCGTACCGCGCAGGATGGCCTGCTGCAGGCCGCCACCGATGCCGACAGCGGCCTCAGCCGCAGCCTCGAACACCTGCCGCAGGGCGTGGTGGTGATCGACCGCGAACTGCGCCTGGTCGCGTGGAATTCGCGCTATCTGGAACTGTTCCGCTTCCCGCAGGACCTGGTTCGCGTCGGCCGGCCGATCGAGGAACTGTTCCGCTTCAACGCACGCCGTGGCCTGCTTGGTCCGGGCCCGGTCGATGAAGCCATCGAGCGCCGCCTGAATCACCTGCGCAGCGGCCGCCCGCACATGCGCGAGAGCGAAAAAGACGATGGCACCGTGCTGGAAATCCGCGGCAACCCGCTGCCCGACGGCGGCTTCGTCACCAGCTATGCCGACATCACCAGCTACAAGAACGCCGCGCGCGAACTGCGCTCGCTGGCCGATGCGCTGGAACACCGCATCGCCGAGCGCACACATGACCTGGAGGAAGCACGCCGCGAAGCCGAGCAGGCCAACCGCTACAAGACGCGATTCGTCGCCTCGGCCGTGCACGACCTGCTGCAGCCGCTCAACGCGGCGCGCATGTTCGTCTCGGTGCTGCGCGGCAAGCTGGGCGACCCGGCGCAGCAGCAGACTGCGGACCACATCGATGCTGCACTGGCCGCGCAGGATGCGATCCTCAATAGTCTGCTGGATATCGCGCGCCTGGAATCCGGCAGCCTGCCGACCCGAGTGCAGGCGTTCCGGCTCGGGCCTTTGCTGCAGACGCTGGCGCGCGAATTCGGCATCGCCGCACAGTCGCGTGGCCTGGTGGTCGACTGGGTCGATACCGATGCGGTAGTGGTCAGCGATGAAGCCCTGCTGCGCCGAATCCTGCAGAACTTCCTGTCCAACGCGCTGCGCTACAGCGAACGCGGCCGCGTGCTGCTCGGCTGCCGTCGCCGTGAAGGCATGCTGTGGATCGAGGTGCACGACCAGGGCCCCGGCATTCCCGACGCGTTGCAGGGCGAGATCTTCGAGGAGTTCCGCCGCCTGCACGACGGCCAGCAGCGCGGCGCCGGCCTTGGCCTGGCCATCGTCGATCGCATCGGCCGCCTGCTTGGGCATCCGATCCGGCTGCGCTCGCAGCTGGGCCAGGGCAGCGTGTTCGCGGTGGGCGTGCCGTTCGGCGAAGCCAGCGCGATTCCCGCTACTGCTCCTGTGCCGGTGCTGGTGCAGGAACCGGCGGCGGACAACCCGCTTCGCGGTCGCCGGGTGTGGGTGATCGACGACGATCCGCACGTGTGCGCGGCCAGCCGCGCGCTGCTGGAGCGCTGGGGCTGCGAGGTGGCGCTGGCCGATGGCCCACAGGCGGCGCTGCAGCTGGCAGCAACAGGCGCAGTACCGGAGCTGGTGCTGCTGGATGTGCGCATGGGCGATCACCATGGGCCGGTGCTGTACGAGACATTGGCCGAATTGTGGCAGGCCCGCCCGCCGGTAGTGCTGGTTACTGCCGAGCGCGATGCGGGATTGCGTGAGATGGCCGCCGAACGCGGCTGGGGGATGATGGCCAAGCCGGTGAAGCCGCCAGCGCTGCGGGCACTGATGAGTCAGTTGCTGATCCGCCATCGCGGGTAGTTTCCAGCCAACGGCGCAGCCCCTCGTGGGTGGTGTCTGGGTGGTCGCGGAAAGCAGAAGCCGCGGGTGGGCCGGTCGGGTTGGGTACGCGGGGGACGCCGTGAATCCGTCCCTGGAGGCTTGGC
>NZ_JBMRGJ010000032.1:0-36827 GCF_049384325.1 Stenotrophomonas sp. CASM114
ACGGCAGGGTTTGGCAATGCATGCAGCGTTGCCGGCCAGCGGCCGGCACTACCGTGATGCCAGGTACAGCGTTGCCGGCCAGCGGCCGGCATTACCGTGATGCCAGGCGCTGTTTCACTTCCGCCGCCACCCGCGCGGTCTCGCGCAGTGGTTCGATGCGGTCGTACTGCCAGTCCAGCCAGTGCGCCTGCAACCGCCCACGTTCGCGCAGCTGCTGCTGGAAGCGCGCCAAGCGGCCCTGCGCTGTGTCGGCCAGCGCCACCATCACCGGCATGCGCGTGGCGCAGGCCTCCGAGAGCAGGTTCACCGAATCGGGCGAGACCACCACGCGGTTGGCCCAGCCGAGCAGGCCGCCATAGGGATTGGTACCGTCGCCACCATCGCCCCAGATCACGTGCGGCAGGTCGGCGAATTTCGCGCGCAGGATCTCCGCCAACGCCGGTGGGGTGCGTCGCGAGGTGGTGGCCAGCAGGCTGCCGCCTTCGCTGCGGATCTGCTCGGCCAGCGCCTGGAACACGCCGACCATCGCCGTCTCGTCCCAAGGCGCCAGCGGCGTCGGCCCACCGACCAGCAGTGCTGTGCGCGGGCCGGGCAGGGTGCTGAAGCCGGCGAACGCAGCGCGGCCCCAGGCCAGCCAGTCATCGTCCACCGGGTTGAGGCTGCCGAGCAGGGTGAGCACGTTGCTGCCGCGCAGGGCGTCGTGTTCGGGCACCACCACCACGTCCCAGTGGCGCGCGCCAATGCGCGGGTCGAGGATCTGCACCACCTGGGTGCCGCGTGCGCGCAGCACGCGCAGGGCGCCAGCGGCCTGGCGGCCACAGCCGATCGCCAGCGCCGGGGCGTCGGCAGCCAGCGTCGCGAAGGCCTCGCCGTAGCCGTTCACATCGCCGGGCAGGCGGCGCGGCGACAGCCAGCGCCAGGGCGCGCGCGGTTGCAGCAGCAGCGGTCGGTGGGTGCCCTGGCGCAGTGCCGAGGCCAGCGCAACCGCCTGGCGGACATTGCCCGCGCGGCCGTCAGTGACCGTCCAGGGCGCGCTCGATCGTTTCACCATTGGCATTAATTCGTTTCAGTCCTGCTGGGTGTTGCAACAGTCGCGACACTCTACACTGCGGCTCGTCGATTCGCCCCGCGCCGCCCGCGGGCACTGACTCCCTTTCGCCGCCCTGGAGATCCACCGATGTCCCACGCGCTCGACGCCGCCGCCCTCGATCAGCTGTTCCGCACGGCCCGCACCCAGAACGCCTTCCTCGACAAGCCGGTCCCCGAGAGCCTGCTGAAGGAACTGTACGACCTGGTGAAGTGGGGCCCCACCGCGGCCAACACCACGCCGGCCCGCTTTGTCTTCGTCACCTCGAAGGAGGCCAAGGACAAGCTGGCCCCGGCGCTGTCCGAAGGCAACCTGGCCAAGACCATGGCCGCGCCGGTCACCGTCATCATCGGTTTCGACCTGGACTTCCACGAGAAGCTGCCGTACCTGTTCCCGCACACCGATGCCAAGGCCTGGTTCGACGGCCCGCAGGAAGGCCGCCACGAAGCCGCCATCCGCAACGGCAGCCTGCAGGGCGCCTACCTGATCCTGGCCGCGCGCGCGCTGGGCCTGGATGCCGGCCCGATGTCCGGCTTCGACCCGGCCAAGGTCGACGAAGCCTTCTTCGCCGGCACCTCCATCAAGTCGAATTTCCTGGTCAACCTGGGTTACGGTGATCCGGCGGGCCTGTTCCCGCGCCTGCCGCGCCTGTCGTTCGACGAAGCGGCGCGCATCGCGTAAGTCGCTGTATCGGTTTCGGGCCCGCCGTCGTGCGGCGGGCTCTTGCTGCACCGTGTACCCACCCTACGATCCGGAGAGTTCCTCAGATGAGCGCCACCCGTAAACTGCTGCTGCCGCTGGCCCTGACCCTGGCCATCGCCGCCTGCTCCAAGCCGGCCGACACCGCTGCCCCGGCGGCCGATGCTGCCGCCCCGGCCACCACCGAGCAGGCCGCCACCCCGGCCGCCGATGCCGCCGCTGCTGCGCCGGCTGCCGAAGCGATCAAGATCGCCTCGGGCACCTACAAGCTGGACCCGAGCCACACCGACGTGCTGGCGCAGTGGAGCCACTTCGGCTTCTCCAACCCGAGCGCGCACTTCGGCAACGTCGAAGGCACCCTGGTGTACAACGCCGAAGACGTGACCAAGTCCACCGTGGAAGTGAAGCTGCCGCTGAGCGGCCTGAACAGCTTCACCGCCAAGTTCGACGAGCACCTGAAGAGCGCCGACTTCTTCGACGCCGCCAAGTTCGCCGATGCCACCTTCAAGAGCACCAAGGTGGAAGCGGCCGGCACCAACAAGCTGACCGTTACCGGTGACCTGACCATCAAGGGCATCACCAAGCCGGTCACCCTGGACGTCACCGTCAACGGCGGCGGCGAGCACCCGATGGCCAAGGTTCCGGCCGCCGGCTTCGATGCCACCACCACCCTGAAGCGCAGCGATTTCGGCGTCGGCGCCTACGCTCCGAACGTCAGCGATGAAGTGAAGATCCGCATCACCACCGAAGCCACCGGCGAAAAGCCGGCCGCTTGATGCACCCCGCTCACTCGTCGTGAGAAGGCAGAAGGCCCGCTGAAAAGCGGGCCTTCTTTTTGGGTGCGGGGGAACGCGCATTGGTAGATGCCAACCTTGGTTGGCACATGGGCACTCCGCAGGCCAACCAAGGTTGGCCGCTACCGGGTACGCGCCCTCAGCGCAACGCGCCCAGCCATGCCACGCACGCTTCGCTCGGGCTCTGCTTGGCCTTCACCGCCAGCCCGCTGGCCCGTGCGAACGTCTGCGCGGCCTGTGCCACCACCTGGCGCGCGATCAGCGCCGCCTGCTTGGTCGCGGCCTGCTGCTTGCGCAGCTGCACGATGTGCACCGACGGCCGGCCCACCGGCGCGTACTTCTGGTCGCGGCGCAATACATCGGCCACCTGCGCCACTTCGAATTCGGCCTGCAGGTAGCGGTGCTGTGCCGCCACCAGCTCGCGCAGCGGCGCGCGCAGTACGGCGGTGTCGGCGAACGCGGCCAGCGCCGCATCGCAGGCGGCGTCATCGGCAAAGCGGGTACGCAGCGCGTCCACGCTGGCCAGGGTCAGTTTGGCCATGTGGGCCTCGTTGCTGCAGGAAAGGAGCGCGATTGTCGCATTGCCTGGCGGCTGATGCGTTGAACCGGGTGTCGGAATCCGTGTAGAGCCGAGCCCACGCTCGGCTCATCGCGCGCAGCGCGAGGGTTTTCCGATGGCGGAGCGGAGAGCAGCCGAGCGTGGGCTCGGCTCTACAATGGCCCGCTGTATCACCCACGGAAGGAAGACCCATGCAGGACGCGCAGTACTGGTTGAACGAATTCTGGTCGGGCCTGAGCGTGCTCGATCTGGCGGGCGGCAGTGTGCTCGGTACGCTGCTTGGCCTGGTGCTGGGCATCCTCGGCTGGCGCTGGCTGCACCGCCGGGGTTGGTTGCAGCGGCGCAAGCGCTGGCATCACTGGCTGCTGGCCAGCTACGTGGTGCTGCTGCCGCTGGCCACGGCCTTCTTCGGCCTGCAGCTGGGCTTCACCGCCGGTGCACACCGCGCGCTGTTCAAGCAGCTCGATCATTTCCAGCCGCACCTGCAGACCCTGGTGGAAGGCTGGAGCGAAGGCTTCACCGACTCGCTGGACGACCCGCGCATGCGCGAGGCATTGCGCAGCCAGGGCACGGTGGGCGATGTGGCCGACACCATCGCCTCGGCCTACCTCAGCGAACATCCGCTGCCCGGCCTGGACCGTCTTGGCAACGGCCCGTTGGCGCGCGGTACCGGCTGGGTGATCGGCAAGGTGCGCGAAGGCCTGCTGCGCGGCATGGTGGAAGACACGCTGGTGGACAAGGCCGGCACCCTCGGCCTGGAACCCAAGGTGGTGCGCGAGGCGCTGACCATGCATGTGGATGAGCTGCTGCACACCCGTGGCGTGCTGCGGCTGGTGAAGGCGCAGATCAACGGCATGATGCCCGGCGTGTACTTCGGGCTGCTGTTGCCGCTGCTGGTCGTCGCACTGCTGGTGGCGCTGGAGATCTGGGCCGCGCAGCGGTTCGGGTGGACGCGGCAGATGGTAGTGCCGGCCGCGGTCCCTCCTGTAGAGCCGAGCCCATGCTCGGCTCATCGCGCGTAGCGCGATGGGTCCATCGGTGGCCGAGCGGAGAGCAGCCGAGCGTGGGCTCGGCTCTACACAGTCAAGGGCGTGCGGACCAACGGTCCGCACCCACCAGGCCGGTTCTGGTGCATGGGGTCAGATCCCTTTTCCACAGGAAAAGGGATCTGACCCCGAGCCGGTCAATCGCCGTCGGCTTCGTCCGGGTGGGCCTTCCAGTAGCCGGTCGAGCGGATCCAGTCGCGCGGCACGCCCAGGTGGCCTTCGATGAACTTGCGCATCATCCGCGCGCGGCGCGATTCGGTGGCGATCCAATAGAAGACATCGCCGTCCGGTGCCTCGAAGTCGGTCAGCATGTCTTCCAGCAGCGTGCTGCTGGCCGCCGGGAAGCCGTTGCGCTCCAGCCAGTGGATGCGCACGTTCTCGTACTGCGGCAGGTCCTGGCGCTCGGCCTCGTCGCGCACTTCGATGAAGGCCTGCACCTCGGCACCGTCGGGCAGCACGTCCAGCCAGCGGGCGATGGCCGGCAGCGCGGTTTCATCGCCGATCAGCACGTAGGCGTCGTAGCTGTCGGCCACCACGAACGAGCCACGTGGGCCGCCGATCACCAGCGTGTCGCCCGGCTGCGCGCGCTCGGCCCACGGCCCGGCAATGCCCTGGTCGTGCAGCACGAAGTCGATGGCCAGCTCGCCGGTTTCGTGGTCCCACCAGCGCGGGGTGTAGTCGCGGGCCGGCGAGGGCGCCTTGCCGTCCGGGTAGCTGCGGCCTTCGGCGGTCAGCACCGGCAGCACCATCTCGCCGCTGGCGTTGGGGAAGAACAGCTTGATGTGGTCGTCGGCACCGGGCGAATCGAAGCCGGCCAGATCGTCGCCACCCAGCACCACGCGGCGCATGTGCGGGGTGACCTCTTCGGTGCGCAGCACGGTCAGTTCACGGAAGCGCACATCCAGGCGCAGGCGCGTGTTGTTGTGTTCGGTCATGGGGATACCTGTAAAGGTGTCGCGCGGGGGCGCGCGGCGTAGGGGAGGACCTGGCTGGATTCAGTCTGGCTGGGTCGTTGAAAACGGTGGGCTCTCGCTACCGGCGGTACCGTTGAGCAGGGCCGAGGCCCGCGTCAGCAGCGCCGCCACTTCTTCCGCTTCGCCCTCGGCCCAACGGCCGTGGTGATGCACCAGCGCCCGCTTGAACTCGCGCAGGGCAGTGGCCAGCGGCGGCGGCAGCGAGGCCTTGGTGATCTCGCGGGCACGGTCGAAGGCACGCCGCTGCGCCAGCCGCACCTGGGTGCGCTGCACCTTCAGCTCGAACTCGCCGGCAGCGGTGATGCGGAAGATCCGCTTGCCATCCACTTCCTCGGCCTCGATCCAGCCGGCCTGCTCGAAGCTGGCCAGCAGCGGGTACATGGTGCCGGCGCTGGGCGTGTAAGCCTGCATGAACTGGTTGCTGATCAGCTGCATCAGTTCGTAGCCATGGCGCGGCTGCTCGCCGATCAGGGCCAGCACCAGCAGGCGCAGGTCGCCGCGGCTCAGCACGCGTGGCTGGCCGTTGCGGCGGGGCACCGCCGGATCGGTGGAACGGGCTCTGGGAGAAGGGGGGCGGCTCATTTCGATATATCGGTAAACGAGTGTGCAAACGATATATCGATATATCGAAGCCGGCAATCATCGATCCGGCCACAAGCAGGTCCGTTTTGGGCCACGGGCGGCCGCGTGCACAGCAAAAGGGGCGCCCCTTGCAGGGCGCCCCGGCGAACCGTGGAAGGGAGCAGGGCCGCCAGGCCCCTCACTCGCGGCCCACGCTGGACCCGCAGCCTGTACCGATCCAGAGGCAGGTGCGACATGTTGTCGCCGGTTCAGTACCGTTGCCCGATCCGCCCCTACAGCGGTGCCGGAGTTGCCCTACAACCGTCATCGGCAGCGGTAACACTGCGTCCTGCACATGGGCGCAGCGGCCCGCAAGCGACAGCCCGCGCAGCCACCAAGGCCCGCCGCAGGGCCGTCAGCGGGCCCGGCAAGCCCCTTGCGGACACTGGCCGGTTGCATCCATACGCCTGCGTAGCCAAGTGACGAAAGCCCTTGGTGCGCTACACTTTGCGGTCTAGAAATCTATACAACAGTCGCGCGCGTGCGTGCGGTTATGGGAGCGCTAATGAACTGGTTGAACGAGGTGCTGAACAACGACCCGAATCCTGTGGAAACCCAGGAGTGGATCGAGTCGTTGAAGGCCGTTATTGATGTCGAGGGCTCCGAGCGCGCGCATCAGCTGCTGGAAGGCATGGTGGAACTGACCCGTCGTTCGGGCGCCTACCTGCCGTTCTCTCCCACCACCGAATACGTCAACACCATCGAACCGCAGTTCGAGGCCAAGAGCCCGGGCAATGCCGAGCTGGAATGGCGCATCCGTTCGATCATCCGCTGGAACGCGATGGCCACCGTGGTCCGCGCCAACCGCAAGCCGGGTGACCTGGGCGGCCACATCGCCTCGTTCGCCTCCGGCGCCACCCTGTACGACGTGGGCTTCAACCACTTCTGGCGCGCCCCGAGCGAGAACCACCCGGGCGACCTGCTGTTCATCCAGGGCCACAGCGCCCCGGGCATCTACGCGCGTTCCTTCCTGGAAGGCCGCATCAGCGAAGAGCAGCTGGACAAGTTCCGCATGGAAGTGGACGGCGGTGGCCTGTCCTCGTACCCGCACCCGTGGCTGATGCCGGACTACTGGCAGACCCCGACCGTGTCGATGGGCCTGGGCCCGCTGGCCGCCATCTACCAGGCGCAGTTCATGCGCTACCTGGAAAACCGTGGCCTGATCGAGAAGTCCGACCGCAAGGTGTGGTGCTTCATCGGCGACGGCGAGAGCGACGAGCCGGAAACCCTGGGTGCCATCGCGCTGGCTGGCCGTGAAGGCCTGGACAACCTGATCTTCGTGGTGAACTGCAACCTGCAGCGCCTGGACGGCCCGGTGCGCGGCAACGGCAAGATCATCCAGGAACTGGAAGGCGTGTTCCGTGGCGGCGGCTGGAACGTGATCAAGCTGCTGTGGGGCGGTTACTGGGATGCCCTGCTGGCCAAGGACACCAACGGCGTCCTGAAGAAGCTGATGATGGAAACCGTCGACGGCGAATACCAGAACTGCAAGGCCTTCGGCGGCGCGTATACCCGCGAGCATTTCTTCGGCAAGTACCCGGAAACCGCTGCGATGGTCGCCGGTCTTTCCGACGACGACATCTGGCGCCTGAACCGTGGTGGCCACGACCCGCACAAGGTGTACGCCGCCTACCACCAGGCCGTGAACACCAAGGGCATGCCGACCGTCATCCTGGCCAAGACCGTGAAGGGTTACGGCATGGGCAGCGCCGGTGAAGCACTGAACCCGACCCACCAGACCAAGAAGCTGGACGACGAAGCGGTGCGCCACTTCCGCGACCGCTTCAACATTCCGGTGACCGACGCGGAGCTGGCCGACGGCCAGGTGCCGTTCTACCACCCGGGCCCGGATTCGCCGGAAGTGCAGTACTTGCAGGAACGCCGTGCCGCGCTGGGCGGTTACCTGCCGCAGCGCCGCCGCAAGGCCGACAAGACCTTCGTGGCACCGAAGCTGGAAGCCTACGAGCGCCTGCTGAAGAGCAGCGGCGAGCGCAGCTACTCCACCACCATGGCGTTCGTGCAGAGCCTGAACATCACCCTGCGTGACAAGGAACTGGGCCCGCACATCGTGCCGATCGTGGCCGACGAAGCCCGTACCTTCGGCATGGAAGGCCTGTTCCGCCAGATCGGCATCTACGCGCCGTTCGGCCAGAAGTACAAGCCGGTCGATGCCGACCAGCTGATGTTCTACCGCGAAGACCAGAGCGGCCAGGTGCTGCAGCAGGGCATCAGCGAGCCGGGTGCGATCAGCTCGTGGATGGCCGCCGGTACCAGCTACTCGGTCAGCAACGTGCCGATGCTGCCGTTCTACATCTATTACTCGATGTTCGGCTTCCAGCGCGTGGGCGACATCGCCTGGCAGGCTGCCGACATGCGTACCCGCGGCTTCCTGCTGGGTGGCACCGCCGGCCGCACCACGCTGAACGGTGAAGGCCTGCAGCACGAAGATGGCTTCAGCCATCTGGTGGCCGGTGGCATCCCGAACGTGCGCAGCTACGACCCGACCTTCGGCTTCGAAGTGACGGTGATCCTGCAGCACGGCACCAAGCGCATGATGGAAGACCAGGTGGACGAGTATTACTACGTCACCCTGATGAACGAGAACTACACCCACCCGGAAATGCCGGAAGGTGCGGCCGAAGGCATCGTCAAGGGCATGTACCTGCTGACCGACGCCGGCAAGCCGAAGAAGGGCGAGCTGCGCGTGCAGCTGCTGGGTTCGGGCACCATCCTGCGCGAAGCCATTGCCGCGGCCGAGCTGCTGGACAAGGACTTCGGCGTGACCGCCGATATCTGGAGCTGCCCGAGCTTCAACGAACTGCGTCGCGATGGTTTCGACGTGGAACGTGCCAACCGCCTGCATCCGGAAGGTGAGCAGCGCAAGGCCTACGTGACCGAGCTGCTGGAAGGCCGCCAGGGCCCGGCGATTGCCGCCACCGACTACGTGCGTGCGTACGCGGACCAGATCCGCGCGTTCGTGCCGATGTCGTACACGGTGCTGGGTACGGATGGGTTTGGTCGCTCGGATACGCGTGCGAACCTGCGTCGGTTCTTCGAGGTTGACCGGTACTACATCGCCCATGCCGCGATTGCGGCGCTGGCGAAGGAAGGGAAGATGACCGCGAAGGATGTGGCCCGGGCGATCAAGCAGTACAAGATTGATCCGGAGAAGGCTAATCCTGTTGGGGTTTGATTACGCGTAGTCGATCAGATGCTCAAAGGCGAGGATGACTGAGTTGTCCTCGCCTTTTGCAGTTTTGGAAGGCTGAAATTTAGACGGTTGATTAGGAGTAAACTCGATGGATGATTATGAGTCTGCGGCCGTCAGACACTTCAAGGATGCTGAAGCGCTTCGCATGGCCGGTAGAAAGGACAACGCAGGGCATTTGATAGGCTTCTCTGCAGAGTGTGCTATTAAGCACAAAATAAAAACTCTTCGAACCGACGCGTCCGCTCCTCACGGGCACTTTCCGGAGCTGCTAATGATTGCGAGGAAACATCTGCAGGGGCGTTCGCTCAGTGCCTCCATGCACTCACTTTTAAAAAATGATGTCCTTGTAGGGTGGAGCGTAAATCGCCGATATTATGTAACCGGATCAACCTCCGACGCTGAGTTGCAGGATTGGTTTGTAATTGCATCTCGGTTAATGGCAACGGCGGGAATTAAGCGATGATCAAAAAAAGTACGGTTACGTTTGACACTGCGCTGCCGCAATTTGCGCAGGTGCTGTTTAATGGCATGGGATTGGATTTTATCGAATCGGGAGTTTTTCTTAGAGATGTTTCCGGGAAGCTGACGTTCATAATTTCAGAAGAGGCATGGAGTGAGTCAGTTGATGTCGCATCTGAAGAGGTTGCGCGCCTGATTCCGAACTATGTTGATGGCCCGAAATACGCAATATCCACCCCTGACCGCTTGTTTGACGAGGCGTTGAGGGCGAGGGATGGCGCAACACAGGTTGAACTGGACTTTGGTGCCCCTGGGGATCGCAACAAGGTCTGGCTCATCGAGCGTCGCGCGGCAGGACAGGACTGGCTAAAGAAGCCAGTTAACAAGGCTGGAAGTGTCCCTATCATTGTCTTTGCTAGTATCAAGGGCGGGGTTGGCAGAACGACAGCGCTCTGTGTGCTCGCGTCACATTTGGCCTCCACGGGACGTCGCGTGCTTGCGCTCGATATGGACTTTGAAGCGCCTGGTCTAGGGACCATGTTGTTGACGCCGGACACGACACCCAAGTATGGATTGCTTGACTACATCGTTGAAACAGCAATTGGGCAGGTCGATACCAGCTTTGTTGTCGACACCGTAGGGCCGTCTTGGCTTGCAGCAGGCCGAGGGCGGATTGATGTTGTGCCAGTTGTAGGTACGGCGTCAATGACGAGTCCGGAAAATGTGCTTTCCAAAATTGCGCGTGCGTACTTGGCATCGAGTGAGCAGCTTGGGAGTGGTCTCTCAGAGACTATTTCGAATTTCATTGAAGTCCACTCATTGGACTCGAGATACGACGTTATCCTGGTAGACGCACGAGCTGGTCTGCATGAAACTACTGCATCAGCAATTTTGGGGTTGGGTGGTGAAATATTTGTCTTCGGAGTAAATCAGCCGCAAACGTTGCTCGGCTATGACTTTCTTTTCTCCCACGTCGCTGCACGAACACCGAAAGATGATGAGTTCTGGGGGCGCGTCAATTTTGTAGAGGCGAAGTCTGCTGGCGCAGAAGTGAATGTGACGTTTAAAAATGCTGTGGAACTTCTTTTGAAACAAAGGCTATTTGGTTTAAAGGATTCTTCCTCGGGGGAGGATCTGGAAGCAATGGGCGAAGGGTTTGAAGTTGATTGGGCGGACGAGCAAGATGCTGTTTCCAATGTGGCAGATGAAGAGGCGAGCGACTTTGTCGATGGTCTCTCATTTGTTAGCATTCCAGAGTCCGAGCTCTACCGCTCCTTTGATCCGCTGCTCAATCCAGACCTGCTGCAGCTCTCTACACACATGCAGCTCTACGGTCCTTTTGTAGGTGAGGTTGAGAGGGTGCTTGAAAACTATGGTCCAAGGGAGATTTGAATGTATCGTGAGCTGAAAATGGCATTGGCACGCATGCCCTCTGATCATGATGCTGCTGGTGATTACAGACCGTCTGTGGAGGAGGTTTTTTCACCTGATCAGCACGCTAATGCGCTGGATCCCAATTCTCCCGTAGTAGTGGGCGCTCGTGGCACCGGTAAGAGTTTTTGGGCGGGCGTTCTTGAGCAAGAGTCGACTCGAAGTTTTGCCGCAGCTGTCTATCCACACATCGGACTGGAAAGGCTGGAGGTTAAGGCGGGCTATACAGGATTCACTGGTAAGAACGCCATTACCGCAAAAGTTTTGGACGCTAGGGTTCCGGTGGGCGCGGAGCTTACCATCGGATACTTGCTTTGGAACGTCGTTGTTATTCGTGCTGCCCGATCTTTCCTTGATCCAGATGCGGACTTGCCCACCATCAAAAAAATGATGGGTGACTTTGAAGATCCAGAGGATCTAGAGCACGAGCTTGCGGTACTTGATAGGAAAATTTCTGCCTCAGGCAAGGTGCTTCTCGTAACTTTTGATGCTCTTGACACCTGGTCGACTGATTGGAAAAGATCGGTAGCATTGACGGACGCCTTGTTTCGAGTGGTCTGGTCGCTGCGTGTATGCAAAGCGATAAAGACCAAAGTATTCATTCGTCCTGAACAGTTGAACGATGAGATGCTGGAATTTGTGGAGATGCCCAAGCTTAGGAGTGGGCGTGTCCAACTTGAATGGAGCATCACGGACTTGTACGGTCTCCTCTATTGGAGAATGTCTGAGTTCTCCGGAGAGGCGAAGAGGCAGTTCTCTGAGCTCATAGGTGGGACGGTCCCCAGACCGGTCGCCGACCGAATCAAGAAGAGGCGTACTTGGCGGCTGCTTTTTGACAAAGACCTTCAGGAGAGGATCATGGAGGCAATGGCCGGAAAATACATGGGAAACGGCCATAAGAAGGGCAAAGTGTATGACTGGCCTTACAAGCATCTGGCCGATGCAAGAGGTGAGGTAACTCCAAGAAGTTTCATAAAGCTCTTCGCCGAAGCGGCGAAGGTCTCCGACTTGGATTCAACCTTGGTAATTCAACCCGAGGGTATGCGGCATGGTCTTCGTGAAGCCTCAAAAGTTCGTGTGGATCAGCTAGTAGTTGAGTATCGCTGGGTTAAAAGGGCTCTGGCGCCGCTTGCGGGCTTGAGAGTGCCCTGCGAGACATCTCTGATCTACGAGCGTTGGGAAAAATCAAACACAGTGGACGTAATTATGCGCGCATCAAGGGATCCGGCGGCTGGTTTTATGCCTCCTTTCCCGCCTCGTTTGCCTAGAGGGACGGATAAGAATGGCCGTCTTCTTCATGCAATGGAGAGAATTGGCGTTGTCTCATTCAGGTCTGATAATAGGCTTGATATGCCAGACCTCTTTCGGGTCGCCGCTAACATGCTTAAAAAGGGCGGCGTTACTCCAAGAATATGATTTGCCCTGACTGTATCAGTGCCTTGTTTCCTCTGGGCCGAGGTTAACCTCGGCTCGGTAGTCCTAAGCTGGGATCTGTTCGTACTGGTTGGTTTGCCTGCTGCACATATCGCCAGGAACTCGCTCGAAATGTGTCTCGCAGGACCAACTCGTTGAGCGGAGTCCGGCTACTGGATTGACTCTGGCGGCTAGAGTTATCAAGTCCAGTCTCAATTTCTGGTTCGCGAGTAATTTGTTCTATTGAAGTTGGCCAATTATGCTGCTATCAATTGTTCTGTCAGGATGAGGCAAGGACAAGGGTAGGCATGGCAGCTTGGCAGTTCAGAATGCTCAATCCGAATGAAAATTCGGGTTCAAGCATTTCCGATGATAATTTTTCGATTGAAGAGCGTACGAACATAGAGATTCTCGTTCGTGAGACGCTTCAGAATCCACTAGACGCTCGATCGTCCGTAGAGGACCAAGTTAAGGTCAGCTACCGCATTGTTGAAATAGACCTTGCAGGCAGCAAGCTCGCGAGTGCCCTGTTTTCTGGTTTTTGGTTGGAGCATGCAAAGGCTGGGCAGCTTCTGCAGGGGCCATTGCCAAGCAAAGCACGCTTTCTTCTGATTGAAGACTTTGGAACGACAGGCCTCGAAGGAGCCTACACAGATTCATCAGTGGATGGTTCAAGCGAGAACTGGAACGCATTCTGGTTCAGAGAAGGCGAAGGTGCGAAGCATGCTCGCGCCAATGGTGGTGCGGGACAAGGCAAGATCACGCTCTACTTGGCAAGCGAGGTGCGAACCGTGATCGCGCTGACCAAGCGGAAGTCAGATGGGAAGGAACTCTTGTTTGGTTGCAGTCGATTCCTGCGTAACTACCGCTTGGAAGGCAAGACAGAGCGTTGGGCAAAGGAGGCCCGATGGGGAAGCGAGGTGGATCCTGACAAGCAAGGCACTCCGATCGTCGATAGATCGCTGATCGAGGCATTCAAGCAGGAGCTCGGACTTTCCCGCGGGGACGAGGCTGGAACGAGTTTTATCGTTCCCTTGCCACAGGAGAACCTCACAGAGGAGGGAATTCGTACCGCCGTCGTTAATGAGTTCTTCTTTGCCATCAGCCGCGGTCGACTTGAAGTCACTGTCGGTGACGCTGTTCTCAATGAGAGTTCAATAGCGGAGGCTTCAGCTGGACTTGCTGAAGCCAGTCGACAAAGCGCTTCGTTCAGAGAATTCCTCAGAATGGCGGCCGCAAAGAGCAAGCGGCCTGCTTTGGCAAGTGCCAAGCATGGATGGAACAACGGCAAGGCAATCGACGAGTCTTCATTTGAATCCGCGGATCTGACCAATCTTAAAGATTCCTTTGAGCTGGGGGATCCTATCGTTGTCGATCTTCCATTGTCGATCAAAACGAAGAAGGGATTGGTCCAATCGACGACGTTTCGAGTGTTCCTCCAGTCTGACGAAGAACTGGAGCGGAGTGAGGAACTTTTCATCAGGCAGGATCTTGCTATTGATGGGGAGAAGAAGTTGAAGTCAGTACGTGCAGCCCAGCCGGTACTGGCACTCACCTTCATCGATGACCAGAACCTATCCGAATTTCTCGTGTGTGCGGAGGAGCCGACACATCGAACCTGGAATGCCCAGCGTCCGAAGGTGAAGAACGCCTACATGACGCCTAACGTCTTCCTTGCTGCCGTTCGGAACGCAGCTGCGAAACTGGTGCAACTGGTTGCGCCCGTTGGGCAGCGAGATGAAACAGCACTGGCTGTCTACTTCGCGGATCCTGCTCAAGCTGTCAAAGTCAAAAAGGGGCCAAGTGGCGACGCTGGCAGTAAGGAAAGGCCGGGCGATATCGAGCTTGTTGATATTCCGGCTCCCCAGCCAAAGCCGGTCAGCTTCAAGCCAGGGAAGGACGGATTCACGGTCCGCGCGCATGCGCTGCCTGACTCAACCTTCGTGCCCTTGGAATGCCGCGTGGAAACCGGCTATGCCACGGTCCATGGCGATCCGTTCAGACTCTGGGATGCGGCAGACTTCTGGCTCGAAGACAGAAAAAGGTTCAGCATCGACGCCAGTGGCGTTACGGACCTGACCGTCGATGGCAACGAGCTCAGATTCCGGATGGACAAGGATGACGCGTCAATTGCCGTGCGCGGATTCGATGAGAACCGACAGCTCGAAGTGCGAGTGAAGTACAAGGAGGTTGCTGATGAAGCAGATATCGCGCAGAACTAATCCTACTGGCCTGAACGAGATTGATCGCCGCCACTTCTCGCTGCGGCTCAGCGACGACGGTAAGTCTGATCGGACCTTCTGGCTTGAGAGATTCGACTTCACAGCCGCCGGCATTGCGCCCGAAGTGCTGATCAATTGCGTCGCCACGTCAGGATCTTCCGAACAATACTTCGCGTTGGGGACGGTATCGAACTTCAGCAGGACCGCCCGACCCATCAACGAGCTGGTTCGCAACAAGCCGGTTCGCTTCAGATTTGTGTTTCACATGCCTGGTGAGAAGAGGTTGATCGGCTTTGCGGACGGCGTCAGGCCCATCGACGAGTCAGGCAATCTAGGTGGAAGTCTTGTTGACATTTTCCCAACGGATCTCAACGGACCAGTATGGGAGCTGGACCTGCCCCCGGCCAGTGCAGACGCCTCTGCCAAGCCATGCATTCTCGTGGAGCGCAGCATCTTCCCTGTTGCGCTGGCGGCGGTAAACCATCACTGGTTCGTCTCGCTGGTGATGCCGGAAGTGATGCGGAAGGTGGCAATGCGAATCGGCGAGGACTCCGGATCGCTTGACGATGATGATACTTGGACAGGGACATGGAAGGCCTACATCGATCAACTCGATGTGGGGCCACCTCCGGAAGATGAGGACGATCTGGTAGAGGAGTGGGCTGCATCCGTTGTCCGCAGGTTCGCGTCTACTGGACACCTTCGCCTTCAGATCGATCGCCTGATCAGTGAAATGCATGGGGATGTGACGGAATGATCCAGGTCAAAGCACTCAATGAGCAGGGTGTCGAGCGATTCCGTGCTTGGCTGTCGGCACCTACTGGGCCTGCGCCGTCAGAGATTCTCACGAACGACGCGCTGTGTAGAGAGGCGCTTGGCGAGTGGTATGTTGACACCTCTTTGATGTTCGGTACGACGTACGAGATTGGCGTCTACTTGGTGAGTAGCGTATTTGGACCCGACGCCGATCGTTTTGCGATTAGAGCCGATAGAGGGATGTGGGCTTGGCTGTCTCTGGCGCTGCTTCCGAACTTGCTGAAGCGAGGTCGTGGGAAGGATGGAAAGCCATTTGATGTTCCGCATTACATCGAGACTGACGCGCGTCGAGCCTATCGATTGATCGTTCGCACGGCATGGGAACTGGTCCATCTTCATGGAACGAAAGCCCGCGTTGCGCTGAGCTCCCCACGGACGGCTTGGGGGGATGTGGCCGAGCAGATCACGGCCCGGCAGGAGATCTACGCACATCCTGGATTCTGGGAGGTGGCAGAGAGTATGTATTTGAAGCCCGACGGAACTCCGAAGGCTGGCGTCGCAACCATCAGAAAGAAGGAGCATCGAAAGGATCCGAAGAGCAGAGTCGGGTTAGGCGCAGCCAGGCGACTCATCAGCAGCTTCGGTCAATTCGAACGAACCTATCTGCTTCGTGAGATGAATGCCGAGGAGATCCTGGCCATCCTTCCTGCGGAGTACGCAGGATGGAGTGCTCCTTCTGGTCCTTGATGTATGAGCTGCCCCGCGCACGCTCTCGTGCGCGGGGTCATCCTGCAACAAGCAACGTCGGCCGCTTGCGAGCCAGTTCTTCATCAAAGAACTCCCTGAAGGAAATCACGTTCGTGTCGTGATAGTAGAGGGACTCATTGGTCTTCATCTTCAACGACTCCGGCACGACCAGCGTGATCTCTGCCTTCTGTAGGTCCGCAAGCGCTTCCTTCGAAACCCGGTCATCCACCGTAGCCAGGAAGATTGCGCAGTTGAAGCGTTCGTGGGTGATCTGCTTCCAGCGCTCGCGTAGAGTCGTCTTGGCCGAAAGAATGGCTGCGTCTTCATATCGCCGCTGCATGTCCAAGGCGACCGTCGCCTGATCAGGAAGGACGAAGTCCGGGCGTCGCTGGCCAAGAATTGCCTGCGCCTCGAACCTCACTCCCCCCGCCTGCAACATGGCGGCCAGATGGGTCTCAAATGACTTTCCAGCACGGCTCTTCCGCTGTTGGCTTGCAGAGAGAAATATCGAGTTCAAGGACGCGAAACCGCGTACAGCCGCAGTCGCAGACCGGTCATGCTGGGCTAGAACTCTGGCGACCTCTACTGCCCTCATGCGGAGCTCATGTCGGCGGTAGATTGAAAACTCGATGTCCCTGCTTACGCGCATGAGAGCGTCGCCAGGCTTTTTGATATCCCATGGGTTGAACGTCTTCGACCTCACAGATCTAAGGAAATCCAACCGCGCCTCATTCGCGAGCACAAGCGGATCAGGAAGTTTCGAGTACTTCGCAACGAGCGTCTCGACGGTGCCAGTCTTGATCGCGGCATCGATCTCGCTGATCAGTTCCGCAGCTTCGTCCGACTCGATGGCCGAGGCGCGTTTGAACTTCGATGGATCGAAAAGATCGAAGTGGAAGTTCGCCTGGATGTCGAGGCGACTCTCAAGCATTTCCGCTTCCGTAGATGCTGAGTCGATCACCATGAACCAGTGATACGCATCCCCTTCAGGCTCCTCAAGTGTCCCGCCCAGCAGCCATGATGCGGGGTTGAGGCCAGCAAACAGTTCTGCGGGAATCCTCGTGAAGTGGCACTCAGAGCCCTTGTTGCTGTAGTACTTGATACCAGAGTCGTTCTTGACCTCGCCGGTCTGTGGCCAGAATGATGGGCAGTCAGCTTCCAGGATATGCGGGATGTCTTCCCGGGCATGAAGCTCGGGAAAGAAGTCTGACTCGCGTACGGCGCGGGGCACATAGAAGCCGTACTGATGGCCGCCACCCTCATTTGCCCACGATGCATCATTGCGGGAGAGCTTTTTCAGAAACAGCTTGCCGCTGCGATTGACAAAGGACTCCATCAGCGACCACTGGTCTGAACTCTGCTCCAGAAAATCCATCTCCACGTTAGTCCTTCCTCAGTGTGCTGTTTGACGTAGGGTCTCGGCCAAGTGATCCAGAAATGAAGCCTGCTCAGTGGCGGTCTTGCCGCGCAGGGAGCACTCCCATACGGTCAGTACCCGCCAGCCCATGGCTTCAAGCTCAGAGGTAACGCGCTGGTCTCGCGTTCTGTTCTTGCCAATCTTATCTGCCCAGAACTCCGGTCGCGTCTTAGGTAACCTATAGAGTGGGCAGTCATGCCCATGCCAGAAGCACCCGTGGACGAACACCACCGTCCGATACTTCGGCAGCACGATGTCCGGCCTGCCAGGCAGCTTCGCGCCACCAAGCCGATACCTCAGTCCCCGCGCATGAAGGCCCTTGCGGACAAGGACCTCCAGCTTGGTGTTCGAACCACGGATCCGCGACATCTGCGCGGACCGCTGCTCCGGGGTAAGGCTGTCGACCAAGGTCAGGCCTTGGCCTTCTTCTTAACCGGCTTTGCCGGCTCCGAATCAGCCTTCTGGAGCAGGTGAGGAAGCATGATGCGGGCGACTTCAGCGATCACCGGCACAACCACTGAGTTTCCGAACTGCTTGTAGGCACGGGTATCGGAAACTGGAATGCGGAAGTTGTCATCAAAGCCCATCAGACGGGCGCATTCGCGCGGCGTCAGTCGGCGCGGATTCTTTTTCGGGCCTTGGGAAATGAGGATCTCCGAACCATCCTTGTAGTAGCGCGCGGAGAGCGTACGGCAGGTGCTTTCAGGGGTCACCAGGCCGAAGCCGAAACCGTTGCCCTTGTCCCGGTGCTTGGTCGCATAGTTCTGCAGGTACTCCCAGAGCTTGTCCGACAGCGTGTACTTGTCCAGTACCTTGCCCTTTGCACCACCGATGTAGGGCTGATCCTCCCCCTCACTGCCATCCTGCTTGTGCAGAACGGAGGCCATGCGGGGCGAAATACCAAAGTCAGGCAGTTCGAGGTCGTCGAAAGTGAATGCGGTCTCTTCGCGGAAGCCTACGATGATGATTCGCTCGCGATGCTGAGGGCCGAAGTGCTTGCCGTTGATGACCTTGGCTTGCACGTGGTAGCCCAGCTCGTTCTTCAGCACGTCCATGATGGTCGAGAACGTGCGGCCCTTGTCGTGGCTCATCAGATTCTTCACGTTCTCCAGAAGGAAAGCGCGAGGACGCTTGGCGTCAATGATGCGCGCCACGTCGAAGAACAGCGTGCCCTGGGTCTTGTCGGAGAACCCGTGGGGACGGCCGAGGGAGTTCTTCTTGGACACGCCCGCGATGGAGAATGGCTGGCAGGGGAACCCGGCCAGCAGCACGTCGTGATCCGGCACGTCGTTCTCATGGACCTTGGTGATGTCCGAGGCAAAGACGTGATCGGGACCGTCGTGGAAGTTGGCCTTGTAGGTCTTGACTGCGTACGGGTCCCACTCGCTGGTGAACACACAGCGGCCGCCCTGCTTCTCGAAGGCGGTACGGATGCCGCCGATGCCCGCAAACAGATCAATGAATCGGAACTGGCCCTCGCCCGAGGGCGGTTCGCCGAAGGGCAGCAGACGCTGGCGAATGGCATCTGCGATGTAAGGCTTGGGTTCGGTCTCACGCAGCTGCCAGCGGCGGACCGTTTTCGGATCAACTCCCAGTGCCAGGGCGACCTCCTTGGGGCTGAAGCGCTGGAGGGAGAGGTCGATCAGTTCGTACGCGTTCATGGGTGCTCCGGGAATTCGGGGGACAGTATGTCCAATTTCTTCCCGTGGGGAAAGCGTTCCGTCCAGCGGGCTGGCTCTTGACAACTCAGTGGCCCGTTCTGATGGATCCGGTCACCAAGCCGCCGCGCGGGTGCGAGCGATCTCCGGCTCGTCGAGATGGGGCGAACCATAGCTGTTGCCGATCTCAAACGGTGCGACATCGCTGCGTGAGGATTCGTCTTGGAGCAGCCATCAGTGGCGCACCGACCGCCGGGAGGTCGGTCCTGTGGGCAGTAGAGGACGTGAGTGCTGGAGTTGTCACCGTACAACACAGTGCTAAAGGTCCCGCTGTTGAGGTCGTAACCACCAATACGGCAACTTGGATGTTGCTTTTCAATTCACTTTGAACTGAAGAAGGATGGACATGGCTGTTTTTTCATCGTTGGGCGAATTGGTCAAGCGCTTCAAGGCACTGGGTGCGAGGACAATCGTGTTCAAGCCGCTTGAGGAGAACGACAACAGGAAACAGCAGATCTACGTCGGAGACTCTCTCGAAGCTGTCTATCATCTTCCTACGCAATGGAGATGCGAGAAGGGTACCGATGGAGACATTCAGAAATCGGATCTCAACCTACGTTGGGTGGACACGACGAGAGAGGAGCGGGCTCCCGAAGCGAAGCTGATCTTCTATCCGCAGTATCCAGAAGTGAGACTTTCAGGGGTCCTGTCAGGCTGTCGCCTGGCGCCACGGGAGCACCTGCAGCCTGTGGCAAAGCCGGACCGGAAGGGGTACGACGAAAGGGTGCTGTTCCTGGGTATCAGCAGCGACGGCAGGGTAGTCGCTCACCTCGCCCCTGCCGGAAGTGCACTCTCGGCCGAAGCGCGCGGTATAGAGGACCAAGACTCACTGTTTACGCAGGTCATCTGACAGGCACAGCCTTCGCGTCTCGCCTGCGAAGCTGTCGAAGTGAGCCGGTCCCGTGAATGCAGATATCCACCAAGGTGGTATCAGCTTGGTGGCACACGCCGCTAGGTCATCCCGTATGCCGGTGGCGGTCTTGCCTCTGCAACAATCGATACGCACTACGGTTCCGGCACAAGCCCCATGCACCAATGCGAGAGGAGCGGCACAACGCAGGGAGCATCAATCTCCCTGCCCGCATACAACACAATCACAAGCTGCTCCAACGAGTTGTCCACCAGCATTACGGGCTTGCCGTCGCAACTGACCTCGAAGTATCTCTCTCCCGCGTACCGCGCGTCCTGCACCACGCCCTCGCGCACAAGTCGAACGGCTTCCTCGCGCATGACAGCGAATTCAGCGTCGGACACCTTCCGAAACGTCTGCAGTTCCAGGTCGGCCTTGGATACATGCCGGCTCGCGATCGCCGCAGACAGCGCAGCCAGCAGGACAGCGCCATAGATCAGAAGCTTCATTCGACGCTCTGCAAACAGGGGATGGACTGGAAGGCGAATGGTCAGCCGATGGCACGCGGATGGCCAGCAGCCGCGCGACATACGGCCAGGTCCAACTGGGCTACTCCCGCACGTGCAGCCGCTCAGCAACCTGCGCAGTCAACGCCACACACGCCATCTTCAACCCTTCCATCACCCGGTCTCCCAAGTACTCCTCGGGCGCGCCGTTCTGCCTAGTCCGCTCCGCAGCCAACATCAGCTCCGCCACCACACGCAGCCCGGCTAGTGCGCAATCTGCATCCGCCAACTGAAGACACCGCCCAGGCAGTTGATGCCGTTCCGGCCAAGGCTGGCCATCCGCAGCTGCACCAGATCCGATGCGGCGCAGCGTGGCTACGAAGGCGTTGGGATCGACGGACGGTTCGCGCTCGGGTTCGGCGTTGTCCGGATCGTACTGCGCGTGCAGGGAACGGAAGTCCGATGTGTTCATGGCAATGCTCCGTACAGGACAGATAGCAACGCCACCGATAGAGGCGGCGGACGGTGCGTGGTTCGAAAGCCGGACAGTAACCAAGCCGGTGGGTCCGAAGACCCCCACGCACCGCCCGCCATGGAACGCGAACGGATTGCCAGCCGGCGCCACACAAAAGGTGACGCCGGCTGACAAGCGCAAAACACAAGGTTACTGAGCGGGCTTTCGAACCCCGCGCCACCCTTCTCCGGTGGCACGCCAAGGTGTACTCGCATGGTTGCGAGATGCCAAGAAACCGTAGGCCGCAGAGGCCGCAAATGCTGACGCTTACGGCATTGTTGCATGGCGCGCGCGCGGCAGAACCCTTGCGGTGCAGTGGTTTCGGCCGGTGTTAAGTTACCGCCCGAATGCGCATTGAAAAGCACGGTTTGCAGAGGATCGGGGTCTCAAAAGCGACAGTCCGCCCGCTGGGCTTCGATCCGAAGTGTGCCGATTGCGACACAGCTTAACTTTCCGACGCCACGCACGGCCGAGCCCACAGCGCAACATCGCGCACCAGGTCGTAGTCACTGCTGAATGCCAGCGTCGCGTCGCGTGGCGGAAGGTCTGCGTAGCAGCCCAGCAGGTACTCATCCATGCCCGCGTCGCGATGGTCTATGGCGAACAGGTGGAGGAGCTCCTCGTCGAAGGCTTCCAACCATGGGGGGTCGATTCTGGTCACGGGCATCCTCCGGTGGGGGAGGGGAGGATGGTCTGGAGCTGTCTCACAGCGTGAGTTCCGCATGGGCTCTGGCGGACAGCCCCCTCCGCTGGATATGCTCCACCCGCCGATACCAGGAGTCATCGTCATGGAAGACCTGCTCAACCGATCCGCGCTGCTTCGCCAGGCGATCCTCTCCACGGTGGATTATCCGCTGGCGGATGACTCGCCCAGATTGTTGGCGTCAATGGACGCAGCATTGCTGAGCCTTGAACACGCAGACGCCCTTCGCACGCTGCTGCAGGCCGGTATGGCGCCCTCTGCAATGGCATTGATGCGCTGCCAGTACGAGGCCTTCACGCGGTCCGTCTGGATCCTGCACTGCGCAGGCGACGAGCAGGTCGAGCTGCTGTCCCTACCGCCGGAAGCGGGAACGAGCGAGAAGGGGCTGCCGATGCTGTCGAAGATGCTGGAGGCATTTGCGGAAGTATCGGAGCTTGGCAATATGCTCCCGCACCTTGTTGAGCTGAAGGTGCATGCATGGTCTCCGTTGAACTCATTCGTACACGCAGGTGTACACGCAATGAGCCGGAGCCGCGATGGCTTCCCTGCGCCATTGGCGGTCAACGTCATCCGAATGAGCAACAACCTTTCGATGATGGCGGGGCAGCACCTCGCTATTCTTACCGGCGTCCCGGATTTGCAGAAGAACGTGCTGCGGCTGGATGAAACCTTTGCCGAGTGTCTTCTCTTTGATGAAGAAAAGCGCCGGGCCATCGAGGCGAGGCCGCCGGTGGAACAGTCGAGCTAGCTGAAGCAGATAGCCTACATCGACGGCGCCCAAACCCGCTGCTGTTGCTCCTGCGTGCGCTGCATGTCTGCCTGCTCACGCGCCTGCCGGTGGCCGATTGCTTCCACTTGGTTCAGGCTCTCCTGCACTGGCCGTTGGGCGGCCTCTGCAGTCGCCATGTGAGTGCGAAGGGAGGCAGGGTCGGACATCGCACCCTGCACCACAAAGATGTTATGTGCGGCGGGGGAGGCATCTGTCTGTCTGCTCAGCACAACATGGTCCGCGCGGGTGATTCCGGCATCCTTGGCTGCGGTCAGCAGACTGGTAGACAAACGCTCGCTGGTGTCATCGAAGGTTCGGCCGTTGGCCTTGTCCAGTGCTTCCACCTTGCTCCGAATCTGGTCCAGCAGCGCCTGATCTGCAGGACTGAGCGAGTGGGTGGGCGAGGACTGCATATCTTCAACGCTCTGCGTCGGTGGCGAAATGGTGTGTGCGTTGCCGGTGTTCTTCAGCTCCACCCAGCCCAACCCGCCCTTTCCGAAGTCGCCAACAGGCAGGATCTTTGCGCTGCCAAAGTCGAGGCCATTGCGCTCAAGCTGCTTCGGGTCGAGTCCAAGCTCATGCAGGTCGATGCGGATGGCCGGGGGCTGGCGACCTTCAGCCAGGAAGGCATGGCTCGTCCCGATCACTGATAGCGGATAGGTGCCGTAGTAGTTGCGGTAGTCGGAATCGCCGTGCCGGCCCAGCGTGCCAGTGCCGTCATAGAAGCACTGCTCGACGGCCTTGGTGAGCTGGACGCTCTCATTGTTGGGGCGCTTGGCAAGCGCATCATATGAAATACCATCCGCCAAGCTCCTGGTTGCACCCTCCGCTCGAATGCAACGGGAGAGCGAGCGGGACGCAAGCATTGCCTCCAGTCCGTTGTCATCCAAGGTTGGATTCAACGCTCTGAATCGGCTATCCAGTGCCCGCAGGCCCGAGACCTCCGCCAGTGCCTCGTCCTGTCGTCCCTTGTCCAGAAGCGTGCGCACCGGCTCGGTCAGGTTCACCGAGCCTGACCGGGAATCGTGTGAAGCGCTCAGTTCCTCGCTGTAGGTCTGCTTGAAGTCCCTGAGTGCTGCGGCGCGTTCCTTAGCCAGGATGCCGTGCATGGTCTCGTGGCCCAGCACTTCGGTAAGTCGTTCTTCAAGCCGGGCGCCGGTTACGCTCTGGAAATTGGAGGCGCTGATGAAGATCGTTGGTGGGTTTCCATCCGCTCCCTCCTGAAAGTGGCCGCCATTGTGATGTCCGTAGGAGACGGCAATCCGGCCGATCTGACCGCTGTCGGCTGCGTTTGCCAGAAGGTGATTGAGGTAGGGGGAGCCTGCAATGCTGCGTCGGATCGCATCCTCGGCACCACTGGGAAGCTGTTTGTCTGCGCGCAGATCGGCCAATAGTGGCTCGACGCTGGATTCGATTCCCTTCATTTGTCTCCTCCTCCAAACTGGACCGCGTAGACGCAGGTTCTCGCTGTATCACCTTCATCGGAACGATAGGTCAACAGGCTGGTATCCATATACTGCTTACCACCGGTGATGGGGCGCCGGTACTGCCTGATGCCCCCTCTCTGAAATGGCACTTCTCCTCCGGTCCTGTATCCGAGGGCTTCGAGGGCTCGTCCGGCACTTTCGGCTTCCCAGTAGCACACGCCATTCGGAGCATCCGTCACTGGCTGCTTGCCCAGCTGATAGAAGATCACCTCTTGGTTGGGGAACTCACGTGCCGACTCAACCGACAGATAAGACGCCCCATAGTTGTAGCCGTTCGTCGTTGCCAGGTCCTTGGCGATGTGCCTGATGCTGACCTTTTCGTCTGGCACGAGCGAGACACCGATCGCCGTGCCGAACTTGTCCGGACTGATGTCCGCCCTTGACCTGAGCGAATCCGCGTAGACAAGAATCCGTTTCTGCAACTCGGCCATGGAGATGCGGGCAGGCTGTGTATCTGCGGCAGCGGCACGTTCATTGAGGGCAGACGTATCCGTCGATCGCGCACATGCAGATGGCAGCGTGAGCATGGCCGACAGTCCGGAAATTGCCCCAATGCGAGCTAGCTGCGACATCACATGGCGCGGAATCAGTAGGGGCCGCCAAGCCGAGATGGTGGGAAGCAAGGCCAGCGCCCCTTGGATTGCGGTGCCCATCAGCAAGTCCCTTGCAGCGGAGAGGTCACTATACGGGACTGACCCCAAGTGACTCTACCCGCGGGGTATTGCCCCCCATGTTTGCTGGCTGGCTCACATATTCAGCAAGTCGCGATCGGCGTCCTCTATTCCTCCACCTGCCCCCCATCCCACCTATGCCATCATCCGCCCAGGACCGCAGCACCCATCAAGGCTGAACAGGCATGGAGCAGGCAACTCGCTACACCGCAACCCTTTATCTGGCCGCACCCGGCACCCCGCTGAAAAGTGGAGGCGTCTCGCCGCGCGGCCATATGTACCTGCAGGTGGCCGCGGGCGACGAGGCCCACAGCTACGGTTTCGCGCCGCCGCGCCAGGCGCCGGGCGAAACCCCCACCGGCGTGCAGTACGCGCAGGTGCGCCACGACGATGCCGATGAGCATCTGGACCCGTACTACAGCCGCACCCTGGAAATCTCCGAGGAGCATTACGGCTGCCTGCGTGACTTCGCCGAGGAACCGGCCGAGTTCGAGTTCGATGTGGATCGCCCGGCCACCATCAACCGTTGCAGCGATTTCGTCTGGGCCGCGCTGCACTACGCCGGCCTGCATCCGCTGCCGGCGCCGCTGGATGGGGGCAGCAACCTGGGCGAGTTCGCGGTGCTGTTCAACCTGCCGGAAATCCAGTGCATTGCCGCGCCGTTCCCGGGCAGTGATCTGAATGCCGAGACCCATCATGCGATGCCCGAGCGCGAGGCCGAGCATCATCGCCAGGGCGACCGCGCCAGCGATGAGCCGCCGCCGACGCCGATTGAAGTGGCCGGCACGCTGCTGGACCCTTCGCATCCGGACCATCGCCTGTTCTCGCAGCTGATCCAGAAAGTGGCCGAACTTGACGCCGCGCACGGCCGCCCGTTCGATGCGGCCAGCCAGCGCATCAGCGCCAGCCTGCTGGTGCTGGCCAAGCAGAACAACCTCTCGCGCGTGGACCACGTGCTGCTCAGCCAGCCGACCCAGAACAGCCATGCGGCCGAGAGCATTTTCATTGTGCAGGGTGACCGCAACGACCCGGGGCACCGCCGCGCCAGCATCGCCACCGAGGTGGCGGCCAAGACCGATGTAGCCGATTCGCTGCGGTTGAAGGAGCAATGACGCGACCACTGCGGCGGGGGCTGATGGTACTGGCGGTGCTGGGCGCGCTGGCGGCATGCCGTGCGTCACCAGCGCCTGAGGTTGCGCCGCCCTTGCTGACGCGCGCACAGGCCGAGGCCCGCACGGTTGTGCCCTTCACGCGGGCCGTGCAGTTGCAGAAGGCCGGTCGGATTGCCGAGGTCACGTTTGATTTGCCGGCAGCCCAGAAGCGGGCCATTCCGATCCTGAACATCGGGTTGCGGCTGCAGGATACCGACGGGCGCTCGTTGCTGGACGCGTGGGAGAAGATCAGGCGGGGAAGGCCACCCACGCGATTGCGCCTGGAGCGGATTGATGGCGGCGCACCTGGTCCTGTACAGCTATGGCAGAGCACTCCTGACGGGCGCGACTCACAGAGAATTTCAGAAGATGAGGTTGTGCGATATCTGTCCGATACAAGCTTGGATGAGAGCGCACTGATCGAAGCCGGTCTGCACTCGCGTGAGATGCTGTATCAGGTACTTCAGGTCGCGGATGTCGGTTGGCTGGAGCCGGGCCGGTATCGGTTGACAGTCGACCTGATGGAGGACCGTCCGCAGCTGGAAGGGCTCCAAGCCGAACTTATTGTTGGATATCAATCGCTAGGGAAGTAAGACATGAGCAAGGAAGCAGAGCGCTATACGGTCACGATTCATCTTGCCGCACCCGGCACGCCGAGAGTCGATGTGGGCGACGCGGGCCAGAAGAGGTTGTTGGATCCGTCATTTGCTGGGCACATGTTTCTTTCGCTGACGCGATCAAATGACCCGGTACCCGTGAGCAGGGGATTCACAATGGGGAGCGACCGTGCGAATCCTTCGCTGGGCAAAGTCGATGACACGGATCTGCGGGTCTACGACAAGCCCCGCTTCGAGCGCACGATCGAGATCAGCAAGGCGCAGTACGACCGCATCCTCGAGTTCTCGGCAGACCCGAAGAAGCACGGCTTCGACATGAACTACGACTTCTTCTCCAACGCCTGCACCGATTTCGCTTGGGGTGCCCTGAACCACGCTGGCCTGCGTCCGGTTGGGCTGGCCGGGGAGATCACCAATTACGAGGGCGCCACCAAGGTCCTGGACAACATCCGCGCCGTCAACGCCATTCCGCAGCAGGTGAAGGGCAGCGAGCTGGACGGGGTGCAGTGGAACCCGATGCCGAAGCAGACCTTCCGCGAGTGGATGTTCACCGAGAACGGCGAGCAGTGGCGCGGCAACAGCACCCTCGCGGCAAGCGGCACGCCCGCAGACCCGGCGCACGGGGATCATGCCCGCCTCAACCAGATCCACCAGCAGGTGGCCGATCTCGGCGCTTTCGGTGCACGCAACGGCAATGTCAGTGCCAGCCTGCTCGCGCTGTCGAAGGAGCAGCAGTTTTCGCGCGTGGACGAAGTGGTGCTGGGCGAGCAGCGCGGTGATACCGCGCCGAAGCTGTTCATCGTGCAGGGGGACCGCAGTGACCCGGCGCACCAGCGCGCCAGCATGCCGGCGGAGCTGGCAGCGCAGGCACCGGTGGAGGCCTCGTTCGAACGGGTCGCGCAGTTGCAGCAGAACCTGCCGCAGCGCGATGTGCAGCGCCTGCAGGAACAGCAGCAACTGGAACAGAGCCACGGCCCACGGATGGCATAGCCGGCGGGTAGCGCCAAGGTCGAACGTCTGCCATGCCCGCGCCGGCGCACGCCACGCCCCCCCACCTGCTACCATTCCCCCGCAACCCCAGCCAGCCCACCCGCGCAGACAGATGCAGGTCGGGCCGTCGCAGTACGGCCCAGCGAGCCAGGACACCTTCCCGTGCCCATTCAAGGACGCTCGCATGTTCCGTAATCCTCTCTTCCGCTCGGCCGCCCTGGCCCTTGCTGTATCGCTCAGCCTCGGCGTGCCTTCGGCATTCGCCGATAACGCGCCCGCCGCCAGCGCCACCACCGCCGTGCAGCGCCAGGCCGTGGCCAAGGGCCTGTACGAGCTGGCCTATAGCCCGAAACAGAACGCCGTGTTCGTGGCCTCCTCCGGCGGCTTCGGCGATGACGCCGGCCCGGCCCAGGTGCTGCGCCTGAACCCGGCCACGCTGGCCGTGGAAACCCGTATCCCGCTGGAGCGCAAGGCGTTCGGTGTGGTGCTGGATGACGCTCACAACCGCCTGTACGTAGGCAACACCGTGGACCTGTCGGTGACGGTGGTCGACACCGCGCAGAACAAGGCCGTCGGCACCATCCAGCTGATGGAGAAGAAGACCGGCAAAGATGGCAAGGCTGCCTACACCCACGACCTGCGCGAGCTGGTGGTCGACAGCGCGGCCAACCGCCTGTACGTGACCGGCCACAGCAGCCAGCCGGACGTGAGCAGCGTGCTGTTCGTGATCAATACGAACACGCTGAAGGTGATCAACACCATCGATGGCCTGGGCAATGCCAAGGCACCGGGCCTGGCGCTGGATGCCGCCAACAAGCGCGTCTACACCAGCAACCTGCTGGCCGACCTGGTGGTGGTGGGCACCGATTCGAACAAGGTGGTGGCACAGCACAAGATCGCTGCCGAGCAGCCGATGAACATCGCGCTGGACCCGGCCGGCAAGCGCCTGTTCGTGACCGATCAGGGCTCGGAATTCCTGCGTGGCTACCAGGTCAAGAGCAGCGGCCTGGTCAGCAGGCATCCGGGCCAGCGCGTGCTGGTGCTCGACCGCAGCACCGGCAAGGAACTGGCCAGCATCCCGACCGATGCCGGCCCGCTGGGTATCCTGCTGGATGCACCGCGCAAGCGCCTGTACGTGACCAACCGCGAAGCCGGTACGGTGACCGCGTACAACAGTGACAGCTACCAGAAGGTGGCCACCTACAAGGTACCGACACACCCGAACAGCCTGGCGCTGGATGCGAAGAACAACGTGCTGTTCGTGAGCATCAAGAACGGCGAGAAGGATGACAAGGGCGCTGACGAGAGCGTGGCGCGCATCCAGCTGTAAGGCGCTGACGCCGGGTCCCGCCCGGCAGCGTGCCGCGTGAAGAGGGCAGGGTGCAGACCCTGCCTTGTTCTTTGCCTGGTTGCAGTGCCCAGCGCCAACCCGCTAGGGTTGAAGCCCATGGCAGGGAGCCAAAGGATCTGAATCATGCTGGGTATCCGCCGCTGGCTGCGCGTCGGCCTGGTCTTCACGCTGGTGGGTGCACTCGGCGCCTGCAGCCGCATACCGGATGCACCGGAGCCGCTGGATCTGGTCAAGCCGATCAACGTGGCCGAGTCCGACCAGGCGGTGCGGTTCGAGTTCGAGACGAATGCCCGCAACTTCCACCCGGGTCGCACGTATGCGCTGGAGCTGGAGTTGCAGCGCCAAGAGACGCGAAAGCCCGACGAGCCTGACGTGGACACAATGGGGATCCCGTTCGAGGTGACCCTGCAGCAATGGGGTGCTGATGCCTGGAAGGATGTTCCCACCTACGACAGCTATCAAGCCGGGGTGCTCAATGCCGGTGAGCAGCTTCCGGAATGGCATGCATCCAGCGAATGGCGGTATACGTCGCCGCACATGGGCAGTGATGGCCAGTACACGCTGAGCCTGGTTGCTCTGCCAGTGGAAATTGACTCCCGCTACCGCGTGAACGTGCGCACGGTGCAGAGGACCGAGGCACTGCAGGATTACTCGGCCCGTTTGCGGATCCATGCCGCCCGTCCCGCCGGAAAGTAATCAATCGCCTGGTTGCGGCGCCACTGGTCGCTCGCCAAGATAGGTACTTCATGGCAGGACGCCAAAGGGTCTTCATCATGCTGGGTATCCAGCGCTGGCTGCGCGTCGGCCTGATTTTCACGCTGGCGGGTGCACTCGGCGCCTGCAGCAGCCGCATACCGGATGCACCGGAGCCGCTGGATCTGGTCAAGCCGATCAACCTTGCCGAGCCAGGCCAGACGGTGCGGTTCGAGTTCGAGACGAATCCCCGCAGTTTCTATCCGGGTCGACCCTACGTGCTGGATCTTGAGGTGCAGCGACATGGCCCCGGGCCTGACAGTGGGCCTGACATGGACAATGTTCATGTTCCCTTCCAGCTGTCCCTGCAGCGCTGGGTCGCAGGTGCCTGGCAGGACGTTGCAACGTCTGATGTCCATCAGGCAAGGGCGCGCAGTCTGGGTCAGCCGCTACCCGAATGGCATGAGTCGGCAGACTGGCGCTACGCGCATCAGGTATCGATGGACGCCAGCCGATACAGGTTGAACATCGTCACCCTGCCGATGGAAACCGATGCCCGCTACCGCCTGGATGTGCGCACGGTGCAGCCCACCCTCTTGCTCCAGCATTACCCGGCACAGCTGCGGGTCCACGCGGACCCTCTGTCGGGAAAATGATCAGAGACTTGCGCCGCTCCGCCAACAACGCTGGAGGCGGCTCAGCCCAGACGGTGTGCCGGGTTCTGCTGCTGCTCCTGCTCACGGGTCTGCTGTTCGGGCACTAACCCCACGGCCGGCTGCTGCGGGGCCAACCCCAATTTCTGCATCGACTGCTCCACCGGCGTCTGTATCGCCACAGCGGTCGGCATCATCGCGCGCAGGTGCGCCGGATTGGCCGGGTCGCCCTGCACCACGAAGACGTTGTGCCCGGCCGGGTGCTGGGCCGTGGCGTTGCTGACCAGCACGTGGTCGACCTGCTGCAGGCCCTGCTCGCGGGCGAGTACGGTCAGGCTGGCGGTCAGGCGTTCGCTGGTCTGGTCGAACGGACGTCCATGCTGGGCGTCCAGTGCGGCCACGCCCTGGCGGACCTGCTGGTTGAGGCCGTAGTCGGGGTGGTTGGGGGTGATCTCTGCCATGGCGATCGAACGGTAGCGGTGGGTCGGGGTCAACCCCGCCAGTATAGATCCGGCCGGTGAAGGGCGCCGGAAAGGTCAGTCCGCCGGCCGGTGGTCATAGCTGATCACCCGTTCGGCCAGCCAGTGCCCGTCCACGCGGCGCCAGACCTGGATGAAACGGGCCTGGCCGACCCAGTGCTCCACGCCGTCCTTGCCGCGCTCGTGGAAGCGGTGGTCGCCGATTTCCAGCGCCCGCTCGTCGTGCAGCGGGAATACCTGCAGCGAGGAGTCCACCAGCTCGCGCCGCAGGCGCCAGCCGTCCTTGCGCGCGTTGTCGCACAGGTTGGCCACGCTGCGGCGGAAATCCTCGCGGTTGCTGGCCGACTTGCCGTCCTTGTCATGGAAGAACTCCATGTCTTCGGTGGTCATCGCGGCGGCCTTGTCGGCGTCGCAGGCCTCGAAGGCGACGGCGAACAACTGGCTGTCGGCCTGGCGGATCTGTTCGCGCAGGTCATCGACGGGCGACGGTGCGGCGGCGAGGCCGGCGGCCAGCAAGGGCAGGGTGAGCAGCAGCATGGCAAGACTCCCGGGGATGGTCTGCGCAGGCTGGCATGCCGCTGACCGCGGCGGTACGGCGCTGCGACGAAACCGGGAAGGCGGGGTGCGAAGGCCGCGATTGCCGGTGCGGCTTCGCGTTGCGGCATGTGCAGGCGATGTCACGGGCGGGCGTGATTCCCTCACGGCTGCCACAGGACGCGGCCGCTAGCCTGCACTCCTCCCCTTCCACAGGAGCGTCCATGCCTGCTTCCCGAATCCGCCTGCATGTTGAAGATACCGGTGGCGACGGCCGCCCGGTGATCCTGATCCACGGCTGGCCGCTGTCTGCCGATGCCTGGAAGACCCAGGTGGCGATCCTGCGCGATGCCCAGCACCGCGTGATCAGCTACGACCGGCGCGGTTTCGGCCGCTCCGACAAACCGGCCGAGGGCTATGACTACGACACCCTCGCGGCGGATCTGGCGGGGTTGATCGAGGAACGTGACCTGCGCGATGTCACCCTGGTCGGTTTCTCGATGGGCGGTGGCGAGGTGGCGCGCTACGTGGCCAACCACGGCCAGGATCGCCTGCACAGTGTGGTGTTCGCTGCGGCGGTGCCGCCGTTCCTGCTGCGCAGTGACGACAACCCGGAGGGGCCGCTGACCCAGGACAAGGCCGATGAAATGCGCAGCGGATTGGAGAAGGACCGCGAGGCGTTCTTCGACGGCTTCACCCGCGACTTCTTCAGCGCCAATGGCCAGTTGATGGTGACCGAAGAAACGCGCCAGGCGGCGATCGCGCTGTGCCATCAATCCGACCAGACGGCGGCACTGGGCTGCATGCACGCGTTTGCCACTACTGATTTTCGGGATGACCTGAAAAAGATCACGGTGCCGACCTTGATCCTGCACGGTGACAGCGATGCCATCGTGCCGTTCGAGGGCTCCGGCCAGCGTACCCACAAGGCCATCAAAGGCAGCGAAGTGGTGATCCTGGAAGGCGCGCCACATGGCTGCAACACCAGCCACGCCGACCGCTTCAATCTGGCCCTGCTGAACTTCCTGAAGCGCTAAGCTGAGGCCATGCGCCAGACCAGGACCCCCCCATGGAAGAAGCCCAACCCCAAGGGCCAGACGTCGCAACCGCTGTCGGATGCGCAGAAGGCGGCGGCACGGCAACGTGCCGAGGAGAACGGGCGACGCTATCCCAACCTGGTCGACAACATGTGGGCGGCGAAGCTGCCACGTGGGTCGTGATTCAAAGGCTGGCTGTGGGCCTGGTGTAGCGCCGAGCCGATGCTCGGCTGGCGCGCGGGGCGCGTGCCAGCCGGAGAAGGGGCAAAGGGCAGCGGAGCATGGGCTCGGCGCTAAGGGCCGGGCAGTGGCTGCCAGCCCGACTCCCTCCATGGCGCAACCTCGCGTTGCTGTACGTCAATGGCCTCGATTGGCAACCCGGCCAGCCGTGCCAGTTCCGCACGCAGCATTTCGGTGTCCAACGGCAGCGCGATGGCCACCTGCAGGCGGTCGCCCTGCTGCCGGACCTGCACGGGCACGACCGCATGGGCTTCATGCTCACCGCCGGTGCGACCGATCGGGTAGCGCATCGCCGTGGGCCGCCCCAGCTGTGCGAGCGCGGGTTGCCATGCCCGCAGCACGACGGGCTGTGCGGCCACGGGAACCTGCGCCTCGACGACGGTTCCCGCATAACCGGTGAGATTGTCCACCATCACCTGGAAGCGTGCGCCATCGGGGATGACCAGCACGGTGGCGATCAGCGCCATCAGCGAGAGGATGGCCGCAGCGATGTGCCAGCTGCGGGGTGCGGTGGCGGCGCGGGTTGCCGTACGCAGGCCCGGCTTGCGCCGCAGCTTGCGCGCGTAGATGCGTCGATCCTTCCTGCGGGGGCTGCTGCTGTGCTCCGGCAGGTTCAACGGGACGCGTGGCATCCGGGCGACGCGCGCATTGATCAGGCGCGAGAGCAGCCACCATGCGAGCACGAACGCCAGCAGTGGCAGCAGCGTTCGTACCACCAGATACAGCATCACCATCGGGAACATCCTGCTTGGCACACACGGATTCAATCAACCTCGTCATCGTAACGGCGCTGCGTGGTGCGTGTCGCATCCGCCAGCCGACACGTGCGAAGCGCTTGGTTAGGATGGCTCTTTGCTGTCATGGATGAACCGATGAGCGCCGCCACTTCCCGAATCCGCCGCATCTGTGGGCAGGGGCCGATCCTGTTGATGCTCCAGTGGGTCGCGCTGCTGTCTGTGGTGCTGGCTGCCGGCTTCTTCCATTACCGCGTGGAGCTGTTGCTGGAGCCGGTGACGGTGGCCTGTGGGGGCCCGGACGCGCAGGCGCGATTGCAGGTTGCCGAACAGGTGATGGCGCGTGCGGGCGCACTGGATGACTGGCAACCCCTGGGCTGGATTCCATGGGTAGGCCTGGTGCTGGCCTTGCTGGGGGCCATGGCGGTATGCGCAAGCCGTGCGCTGTGGCTGCGCGATCGGCTGCGCACGGCGAACGTGGCGCTTATGGTGCTGCACGGTGGCGCACTGGCTTTGGCCGGATGGGTGCTGCACCTGTACGAGGATGCATGGAGTAATGTGGCGCGGCTGTCACCCACGGCGTGCCTGGTGGAGCTGGTGTCGGAGGGCGATGTACCGCTGGAGCAGGCGCAGCGCGTGGTGTTCCACATCCTGACGCGCGTGAACGCGCCACTGCTGCGTAATCCGGATGATCTGGGACTGGTGTTGACGGTGCTGTTGTTGGCCGCGATGGCCGGCGGCGTTGCCCTGTGGCGTGCGATCGCGCGGGCCCGGGCGGGCTGAGCACGCTCGGCGGCGCGCGGCAATCGCGCTACAGTCGACGCCTCGCCACTCCAGGGAAGACCCGATGCGCTTGTTGCTGCGTGTGTTGCCGTTGTTGCTGTTGTCGCTGGCGGTGCATGCCGCCGAGGTGGACCGCCGTATCGCGGTGACCATCGATGATCTGCCGTGGGCACGGCTGGACCAGATCGTGCCGCCGGATCTGCAGGCGCGGCATGAGGGGTTGATGGCCCAGCTGCACCAGGCAGGCGTGCCGGTGGTCGGCTTCGTCAACGAGAACAAGCTTGAGGTGGAGGGACAGGTGCAGCCGGCGCGGGTGCAGATGCTGCGCGACTGGCGTGATGCGGGCTATGTGCTGGGCAACCACACCTACTCGCACATGGATCTGAATGCGAAGGGCCTGGCGGCGTTCCAGCAGGACTTCCTGCGCGGCGAGACGGTGCTGCGGCCGCTGCTGGCCGAGAAGGGGCAGGCGCCGCAGTGGATGCGCCACCCTTACCTGCGTGCCGGGCGCACCGCGGATGAGCGCGTGCAGATGGATGTGTTCTTCAAGCAGCATGGCTACCGCGTGGCACCGGTGACGGTGGACAACGGTGAGTGGGTGTGGGCGTTCGCCTATGCCAACGTGATGAACGAGCAGGCGGACTCGCCCGCGCGCGCGGCGACGCTGGCGCAGCTGCGCAAGGGCTACGTGCCGTACATGCTGAACAAGCTGGACTATTACGAGAAACAATCGCAGGCGCTGCTGGGGTACGCGCTGCCGCAGGTGTGGCTGATGCACGCCAATGAGCTCAACGCGGCCACCTTCGCCGAACTGGTGGCGGCCACGAAGCGCCGCGGCTATCGCTTCATTTCGCTGGACGAGGCGATGCGTGACCCGGCCTATGCGCGGGGTGCCGAGGGCTACAACGGCCGCTATGGCCCGAGCTGGCTGCACCGCTGGGCGATGGCGGAGAACAAGCCGAAGGACTTCTACGCCGGCGAGCCCGAGGTGCCGGCGTGGGTGATGAAGCTGGCCAAGGTCGATTCGGAGTAAGGCTCAGCGCTTGACGGCCAGCACGCCGTCCAGCGCCAGTTCGGCCTTGAAACCGGCCTTTTCCAGGCGCTTGGCCACTTCGCGCGGCACGTCGCGGCCGCTGGTCAGCTTGTTCGGCGCACCGGTGTAGTGGAACAGGCGGCCGCCCTTGCGGATCACGCGGGCGAGGTGGTCGTAGAACACCTGTGAGTACAGCTCGCCGGCGATGCCGAAGCGCGGGGGGTCGTGCAGGATTGCGTCGACACTGTTGCTGGCCACCTGTTCGATCTGCTGCGAGACGTCACCGTGGCTGAACTGCAGGCGGCCACCGGCGGCAGCCGAGTCCGGATCCGGCGACCACGGGTTGAGCGTGCGCAGCCACATCACATCGGTGTTCTTCTCGAACGAGCGGATCTGGCCGACACCGGCTTCCAGCGCACAGGCGGCGAAGTAGCCGAGGCCACCGCAGGTATCGAGGATGACCTTGCCGGCCGGGGCGACCAGCTCCACCTTGCGGCGTGCATCCTCGAATGGCGACAGCTTCGAGGTCGGCAGCATCTTGATGCCGTCGATCTCGAAGGTCGGTGCGCCCCATTCGGTCGGCACCAGCTTGATCAGCGAGCCGCTGTAGCGCGAGATCGGCGCGAAGTCCTCGCCATCCCAGTAGTACAGCGTGCGGTCCTTCAGCTTGCCCGGCCAGGGATAGGGCTGGCCCCGGAAGTGGAAGCCGTCCGCATCGAGCGCCACGCTGTCCTGGCTGCGCCCGAGGTCGAGCGAGCCCTGCCAGTCGGCGGCGCCCTTTTCATGGGCACGGCGCAGGGTATCGGCGCTGTCGCGGGTCAGCAGGGGGCCGGTGTAATGGGGCACGGCGGGTACCGGGGCGGTTCGGGGGAGGGCATGGTACCGCAGCTGTTGTAGAGCCGAGCCCGCCCTAGGCTCCACCATGCCTGCATCCACGCATGGCGTGGATCTACTGCAAACGTAGCCGAGCGTGGGCTCGGCTCTACAGTTCAATCGCACTTCACCGCATACACCGGCCCAGCCCCGATCAGCATCAGCGCCATGTAGTCGCTGTCGCTGGCCTTGCCCTTCAGCGTCGCGCCCTTGTTGAAGTGGAAGATGCCGAAGCCGCCGGACATGCGGATCAGGGCACTGTCGATCTGGTCGGCGTCGTCGCGGAAGTAGCGGCTGATCTCGCTGGACGTGGCCTTGTGCAGGGCGTTCGGTTCGCGCTGCCACTGCTCGCCACGGCTGAAGGAAACGAAGTACTGGCCGCCTTCCTTGTCGATGCGGAAGTCGGCGGGCTTGCGCGCGCCGGTGGCGAAGCAGCCTTGTAATGGGTCGGCGGAGAAGGGAAGCCGCGCATCGTCGCCGCAGGCGGTGAGCAGCAGGAGGGCACCGGGCAGCAGCAGGCGGAGCGTGCGCATGGGATGTCCCTACAGGGCAGGTGCGGCTAGTGTAGGCAGCACGCGGGCGTGGCCCGTACAGAAATTCGGCAAGGACACAGGGGTTTTCGGATGGCGCAGGGAAAGGCACCGTGGTGCGGCGTGGCCAGTTGGCTGGGGATTGCTGTGGGGTGGGGCGCGGGCACCGTGGCGGCGCAGGCAGCGGTGGCGGCAGGCGGCAATGGCATGGCCGCTGGGCTGGGCGTGGGCGTGCTGGGCGCGGCCTTGGTGGGCGGCGGCCTGGCAGTGGCCGCGCGCGTGCGTGGTGAGCGCTGGCCGTGGATCGGCATCAGCGGTGCGGTGCTGAGCGCGCTGCCGCTGCTGATGTACCTGCTGCGCGACAGCGGCCGCATCCTGCTCGACGCGCAGATGGACGCGCCGGTGGTGGCCGAAGTACGCGAGGTGATCGAACAGGGTCCGTGGCCGGCACGCCTGGCCGACCTGCACGTCTGGC
>NZ_JBMRGJ010000033.1:0-30211 GCF_049384325.1 Stenotrophomonas sp. CASM114
GATGATGCCTGGCGTGTTCACGAGGTTGCCGGCCAGCGACCGACGCTACCCCCACGTCTACAGATCTCAATCATGGCGAACTGTTGCGACGAGCGCGGCAGTGCGGGAACGCACATGGGACGCTCCGCGGTGCGGCCATCATCGATTCCGGCAGCTGCGCGCGGCCCGTGAGGCTTGCCCAGACCAGGGTCGTACCCAGTGCACTCGCCAGGTACGCCACCGACACCGCGCCGATCAGCAAGCCCGCGGCATGCTCCAGCCACGGAAGCAATCGGCAACACCCCTGTGCCCAGCGCGGATGGCTGCCAAGCCACGCCATCAGCAGGCCGAGCGACAGCGCGACGCCGCTCAGGCAGGCCACGTAAGCGGCCTTGGTACCCATGTCGGCAACGAGGCCGCTGACCAGGGCTGCAATCGCGAACTGCAGCATCCAGTTGCTGCTGCTGGCGAGCGCCAGCAGGCACCCAGCTTCGGCGTGCGGCCAACGGGAGCGGGCGCTCAGGCCCCAGGGCATCTGCAGGGAAAGCGGAGAGAAGCTGGTCAGGCCGGCGTCGCGCAGGCACATGCCCGCCAGGCGCAGCAGCAGGAGGCAGCCCGCGCACTGCATCGCCAGCGTCCACAGGCCGCGGTTTCTCAGCATGTCCGCCGCAACGAAGGCCGTGGCGCAGATGACGCCGGTACCGATGGCGATACCGAATGATGCGGCCATGGCGGCGTGCCCGCCCGCGCCCATCGCGGTGCGCAGGATCTTCGCGTGATTCGACGCAGGCAGGAGCATGGCGAAGCCGTACAGCACCGCGACGATGAAGAACTGCTGCACGTAAACCTGCCACTGACCTACAGAAAGTGCAGAGTGTGGGCGGGTGTGAATGCGCGGTATTGAACGCCATTGCGACAGGCGCGAATCGCCGGCATCAGCCCACCCACAGCGACACGACGATCCATAACGCCAGTGCAATCATCAGGAGCCCTGCGGCCCGCTCCAGCCAGGGCAGGGCACGTGCGAACCGACCCAGCACCCATGAGTGGCCGACCAGCGCGGCTACCAGCAGATCCCATAGCAGGACGATGCCGAACATCCATGCGCCATAGAAGAATTTTGTTGCGGCATTGGCCTGCGGACCGTTGAGCATTGCCGCCAACGTTGCGTAGAACAGCGCATTCTTCGGGTTCAGCAGCGCAGACAGGGCGCCCAGTCCTGCCGCCTTCCACCATCCGTGGGCACCACCCGCTCGCGATTCGTCCGCAGCTTCAGATGCCTGCAACGTCGTCGAACCCGCATGGCGCAGGAACAGCGTGCCGAGGTACAGCAGGAACCCGCAGCCCGCCAACTGCACCGCAATGAACCCTGCGCTGCCTGCGCGAAGCATGGCCGTTCCGGTAAAAGCGGCCACGATGAAGACGCCATTGCCGAGGGCGATGCCTGCGCAGGCGCCACTGGCGGTGCGCCAGCCCGAGGTGATCGCGGTGCGTGCAACGAGGAAGAAGTCGGGGCCGGGCGAGAGCAGGGCGAGAAAATGTACGGTGGCGATGACCAGGAACTGTTCCATCGGGTCCGGCGGCGGCTGGCTGGGGCGCCAGTCTGGGGATGCGCCGCGCGATGGTATTGAACGTTATTGCAGGCTCAGCGCCGGTACTGGCCCGGGGTAGCACCAGCGTGGGCCTTGAAGACCCGCTGGAAATGGCTCTGATCGGCAAAGCCCAGCGCATGTGCGACCACGGCCAGCGCCTGCCCTTCGCACAGCCGCCGGCGGGCCTCCTGGATGCGCTGGTCGATCTGCCAGGCGTGTGGCGTCAGGCCCGTGGCACGTCGGAAGGCACGGATCAGCTGGTAGCGGCTCATGCCTGCCAGCGATGCCAGCTCCTGCAGGGCCGGGGTGTGTTCGAGCCGCTGGCGCAGAACGTCCATCACCGGCTGCAAGCGCTGCTGTAACGCGGCATCTTCAACCGGGCCGGCGACGGCTATACCATCGTGTTCATCCAGATCGCCGACGAACGCGATCAGGGCCGCTTCCTTGACGCTGACCGGATCGTCGGAGAAGAGCGTCTCGTTGAGCTGGCAGTACTGCTGGTAGCGCGGGCGGTGGTTGGAAATCCGGATCGGCTCCTGCTGCCAGTCGGGTTCGGGCAGGTCGTCATACTCGGCGCGAACCTCGGCCATCCAACGCGGGTCCAGATGTAGCATCTGGTAGCTCCAGACCTGGCCGGGCAGGGGGTTGCAGGCGTGCACGCGGCCTGCGGGTACGCCGACCAGGTTGCCGGGCTGCAGCAGGCGCGGCCCTTCCGCGGCGCCGGTGAACAGGCTGCTGCCGGCGTCGACGGCGCCTATCGAGAAGGTGTCATGGCTGTGCGGGCGATGGCAGGCGCGGCTGTCGCACGCCCGTCGGCTTTCGACGAAGGGCATGCGCGGGTCACGCCAGAATTCGGTGGCAGAGCGCATGCAGAGGTTCCGGGATGCAGGGGCAACGCCCGCATGGTGCCATGTTCGGGGCAGGGCGCGTCGAGGGTGTCTGCGCGATAATGCGGCCATGAGCATCCAAGAGCTTTCCCCCGCGCAGGCACGCGAGCGCCTGGCCCATGGCGCGGTGCTGATCGATGTGCGCGAGGCGCACGAACGGGCCGGCGGCATGGCCGAGGGCGCGCGCGGCGTGGCCAAGGGCGAGCTGCAGGCCGACCCGGCCGCGCATCTGCCAAAGCACGACCAGGAAATCCTGTTGATCTGCCAGAGTGGCAAGCGCTCGGCCGATGCCGCGCAGTTCCTGCGGGAGACCGGCTACACCCACGTCGCTTCCGTGACCGGCGGTACCGTGGCCTGGCGCGAGCAGTCGCTGCCGCTGGTGCAGCCGCTGGCCAGCGCCGCCGACCGCGACTTCTACGACCGTTATTCGCGGCACCTGCTGTTGCAACAGGTAGGCGAGGCCGGCCAGCGCCGGTTGCAGCAGTCGCGCGTGCTGGTGCTGGGCGCAGGCGGGCTGGGTGCCCCGGCCGGCTTCTACCTGGCCGCCGCGGGGGTAGGGCGCCTGCGCTTCGCCGACCACGACCGTGTGGAGCGCAGCAACCTGCACCGGCAGATCGTGCATACCGAAGCCAGCGTGGGCCAGCTCAAGGTCGATTCGGCGCGCGAGCGGCTGCTGGCGCTGAACCCGTCGATCGACGTCGAGGCGGTGCCTGAGCGGGTCACTTCCGAGAACGTGGATGCGCTGCTGGCCGGGGTGGATGTGGTGCTGGATGGTTCGGACAACTTCCCGCTGCGCTACCTGCTCAACGACGCCTGCATCAAGCACGCCACGCCGCTGGTCTACGCCGCCATCGAGCGCTTCGACGGCCAGGTAAGCGTGTTTGACGCCGGCCGCCAGCGCGGCGTGGCGCCGTGCTACCGCTGCCTGTTCCCCGAGCCGCCGCCGCCGGAGTTCGCGCCGAACTGTTCCGAGGCCGGTGTGCTGGGCGTGCTGCCCGGCTTGGCGGGCGTGCTGCAGGCCACCGAGGTGCTGAAGCTGCTGCTGGGCATCGGTGAGCCGCTGGTCGGCCGCCTGCTGCGCTTCGACGCGCTGGGCATGCGCTTCCGTGAGACCGGCATCCGGCCGGACCCGCATTGCCCGGTGTGTGCGCCGGGCGTGCCGTTCCCGGGGTATATCGATTACGCCGCGTTCTGCCGGGGTGGGTGAGGCTGGCCGGGGATTCATCCACGCATGGCGTGGATCTACCGGGGCGCGGCGGCTGTGCGTCATCCACGCATGGTGTGGATCTACTGTAGAGCCGAGCCCATGCTCGGCTGCTTCTGGCCTCGGCACGAAGAGCAGCCGAGCGTGGGCTCGGCTCTACAGGTTGTGGTTTCGGATTGTGCCAACCAAGGTTGGCACCCACCGACGCACATGCATGGTTTCGGGATGATGCTGGGGGTCGCTCCCTGCATCGTTCCACTTCCAAGACAATCCGGCGCAACATGCGTGCTATTGCCGTCATCGGCATTGCTCTATTGTTGAACGCGATTCTGGATCTTGGGGAACACACCGCATGGCGGTAGAAGCAGCGACCAGCGAGCTGGTCAAGGTCGTCGCCCTGCTGGGCGCGGCGGTGGTGATGGTGCCTTTGTTCCGCCGGGCCGGCCTGGGCTCGGTGCTGGGCTACTTCGCCGCTGGCCTGGCGATCGGACCGTTCGGGCTGGGCTGGTTCTCCGACCCGCAGGCCATCCTGCATACCGCCGAGCTTGGCGTGGTGATGTTCCTGTTCGTGATCGGCCTGGAAATGCGGCCCTCCCACCTGTGGAGCCTGCGCAAGGAGATCTTTGGGCTGGGCACGCTGCAGATCGTCACCTGTGCGCTGGTGCTGACCAGCATCGCCAAGCTGTTCGGCCTGCCGTGGCAGGTGGCCTTCATCGGCGCCACCGGCTTTGTGCTGACCTCCACCGCGGTGGTGATGCAGTTGCTGGCCGAGCGCGGCGACATCGCACTGCCGTCGGGGCAGAAGATCGTTTCGATCCTGCTGTTCGAAGACCTGCTGATCGTGCCGTTGCTGGCGCTGGTGGCCTGGATGGGCCCGAGCGCGGGCAGTGCAGACGGCGAGGGCTCGCGCTGGCTGTCGGTGGCGATCGGCGTGGGTGCCATCCTCGGCCTGGTGCTGGTCGGCCGCTTCCTGCTCAATCCGCTGTTCCGCGTGCTGGCCGAATCGAAGGCGCGCGAGGTGATGACCGCTGCCGCGCTGCTGGTGGTGCTGGGCGCGGCGCTGCTGATGCAGCTGTCCGGCCTGTCGATGGCGATGGGCGCGTTCCTCGCGGGCGTGCTTCTGAGCGAGTCGACCTTCCGCCACCAGATCGAAGCGGACATCGAGCCATTCCGCGGCATCCTGCTCGGCCTGTTCTTCCTCAGCGTGGGCATGGCGCTGGACCTGGGCGTGGTGGCTGGCAACTGGCAGCTGATCCTCGGCTTGGTGCTGGCGCTGATGGTGGCCAAGGCGCTGTGCATCTACGTGGTGGCGCGCATCATGGGCAGCGACCACGCGCAGGCGCTGGATCGCGGCGTGCTGATGGCGCAGGGCGGCGAGTTCGCCTTCGTGCTGTTCTCCGCTGCCGCCTCAGCCGGCGTGATCAACCTGGAGATCAATGCCAACTTCACCGCCGTGGTGGTGTTGTCGATGGCGCTGACCCCGCTGGTGGTGCTGGTCTACAAGCGCATCGCGCCGAAGCCGACGGTGAACATGGACGGCGTGGACGAGGCCGAGGGCCTGTCCGGCAGTGTGCTGCTGATCGGCTTCGGCCGCTTCGGCCAGGTCGCCAGCCAGTCGCTGCTGGCGCGCGACGTGGACGTGACCATCATCGACAACGACGTGGAGATGATCCAGAGCGCTGCGCGTTTCGGTTTCAAGATCTACTACGGCGACGGTACGCGACTGGACGTGCTGCATGCCTCGGGCGCGGCGACCGCGCGTGCGATTGCGGTGTGCGTGGACAAGGCCGAGGCCGCCGACCGCATCGTCGAACTGGTGGCGCACGAGTTCCCGCAGGCCAAGCTCATGGTGCGCTCGTTCGACCGCGAGCATTCGCTGCGGCTGATCCATGCCGGCGTCGATTTCCAGATCCGCGAGACGTTTGAATCGGCCGTGCTGTTCGGCCAGGCCGCGCTGGTGGAACTGGGTGCGGATGAAGACGACGCGGTGGAGATTGCCGAGCAGATCCGTCGCCGCGATGCCGAGCGTTTCGAGCTGGAGATTGCCGGTGGTGGTTTGAATGCCGGCGCCAAGATGGTGTTCGGCAACTCCGGCCAGGGCGTGCCGACGCCGACGCCGTTCACCGCGCCGAAGCGGGCGAGCAAGACGTTGAACCCGCAGGACGTGCCGGAAGAGGAAGAATAACGTTTGCGGATCGGATCGCTTTCCAGCGGAAAGGGCTCTGACCCGCTACGTCGTGCTGGGGTCAGAGCCCTTTGCCTGTGGCAAAGGGATCCGACCCCGTCAGGACCCCATCCTGCGGTGGGCGAGGGGGCCTGAATCAGGGACAATAGCGTCCCCGCCGCCCCACGCCTGCTCCCGATGACCGATTCCGCCCCCCAGCACCCTGCCCGCATCCTTGATGGCCGCCGCATCGCCGAGGACCTGCTCGACAGCCTGAAGGTGCGCGTCGACGCCCGCGTGGCGGCCGGTGGCAGCCGCCCGGGCCTGGCCGTGGTGCTGGTCGGTGGCGACCCGGCCTCGACCGTATACGTGCGCAACAAGCGCCGTGCCGCCGAGAAGGTCGGCATCGAGGCACACGACTACGATCTGCCGGCCGGTACCACCGAGGCCGAGCTGCTCGAGCTGATCGACCAGCTCAACGCCGATCCGAAGATCAACGGCATCCTGATCCAGCTGCCGCTGCCGGGCATCCCCGATGCGCGCCGGCTGATCCAGCGCATCGACCCGCGCAAGGACGTGGACGGCTTCCACCCGGAAAACGTCGGCCACCTGGCCCTGCGCGAGTTCGGCCTGCGCCCGTGCACCCCGCGCGGCATCACCACGCTGCTGGGCCACACCGACCAGCCGGTGCGCGGCCGCAATGCCACCATCGTGGGCGTGAGCAACCATGTCGGCCGCCCGATGGGCCTGGAGCTGCTGATCGCCGGCTGCACCGTGACCAGCTGCCACAAGTTCACCCCCAAGGACGTGCTGGAACAGGCCGTGCGCAACGCCGACATCCTGGTGGTGGCGGTGGGCCGCCCGGGCATCGTGCCGGGTGAGTGGGTGAAGCCGGGCGCGGTGGTGATCGACGTCGGCATCAACCGGTTGGACGACGGCCGGCTGGTGGGCGACGTCGGGTTTGAGGCGGCTGCCCAGCGGGCGAGCTGGATCACCCCGGTGCCGGGTGGCGTGGGCCCGATGACCGTGGCCACGCTGATGCAGAACACCCTGGAAGCGGCGGAAGCGCTGAGCTGACCTGCGATTGGGGACATCTGCTGTTGGTGGGTGCCGACCGTTGGTCGGCACAATGCCGGGCAGGCCGATGACCCGCTCCTGGTAGGTGCCAACCTTGGTTGGCACACATCCATCAGGGCCATCGGCCCATCTGGGGTGCCGGTGCCGGACGGATCGTGCCAACCAAGGTTGGCACCTACCAAAGGCGGTTCCGTGGGGGTTCCCAAGCGGCGCGTGGCCCCGGTCCGTCGCCCTGAACCGATCGCCGCCGGCGCGACACTGCGTCGCATCTACCCCCTGCCACGCGGCGCGAAAACAGGGTAAAATGTCGCGCTTCCCCACATCTCGGGTATGCCGATGCTGCGCATCCAGGCTGAAGCACTCACTTACGACGACGTCTCGCTCGTCCCCGCCCACTCGACCATCCTGCCCAAGGACGTCAACCTCGAAACGCGGTTGACCCGAGACCTGAAGCTGAAGCTTCCGATCCTGTCCGCCGCGATGGACACCGTCACCGAAGCCCGCCTGGCCATCGCCATGGCCCAGCTCGGCGGCATGGGCATCATCCACAAGAATCTCAGCCTGGAACAGCAGGCCGCGGAAGTGGCCAAGGTCAAGAAGTTCGAGGCCGGTGTCATCCGCGACCCGATCACCGTCGGCCCGGAAACCACCATCCGCGACGTGCTGGCCCTGACCCAGGCGCACAACATCTCCGGCGTGCCGGTGGTGGGCAGCGACGGCCAGCTGGCCGGCATCGTGACCCACCGCGACATGCGCTTCGAGACCGAGCTGGACGACCCGGTCCGCCACATCATGACCAAGAAGGATCGCCTGATCACGGTCAAGGAAGGCGCCGCGTCTGATGAAGTGCTGCAGCTGCTGCACCGCAACCGCATCGAAAAGGTGCTGGTGGTCAATGATTCGTTCGAACTGCGTGGCCTGATCACCGTCAAGGACATCCAGAAGAACACCGACTTCCCGAACGCTGCCAAGGATCTGTCGACCCGCCTGCTGGTCGGCGCTGCCGTCGGCGTGGGTGGCGATACCGATCGCCGCGTGGAAGCGCTGGTCGCCGCCGGCGTGGACGTGATCGTGGTCGATACCGCGCACGGCCACTCGCAGGGCGTGCTGGACCGCGTCAGCTGGGTCAAGAAGAACTTCCCGAACGTGCAGGTCATCGGTGGCAACATCTGCACCGGCGAAGCCGCACTGGCGCTGCTGGACAGCGGCGCGGACGCCGTCAAGGTCGGCATCGGCCCGGGCTCGATCTGCACCACCCGCGTGGTTGCCGGCGTCGGCGTGCCGCAGGTCACCGCGATTGATCTGGTGGCCGAAGCGCTGCAGGACCGCATCCCGCTGATCGCCGACGGTGGCATCCGCTACTCCGGCGACATCGGCAAGGCGCTGGCCGCCGGTGCCTCGACCATCATGGTCGGCGGCCTGCTGGCCGGTACGGAGGAATCGCCGGGCGAGACCGAGCTGTACCAGGGCCGTTCGTACAAGAGCTACCGCGGCATGGGTTCGCTGGCTGCCATGGAGAAGGGGTCGAAGGACCGCTACTTCCAGGACGCCGCCACCGCCGACAAGCTGGTGCCGGAAGGCATCGAAGGCCGCGTGCCGTACCGCGGCCCGGTGGGCGGCATCATCCACCAGCTGATGGGCGGCCTGCGCGCCACCATGGGCTACGTGGGCTGCGCCACCATCGAAGACATGCGCAGCAAGCCCAAGTTCGTGAAGATCAGCGGCGCCGGCCAGCGTGAGAGCCACGTCCACGACGTGACCATCACCAAAGAGCCGCCGAACTACCGCGCCTGATGCGCTTGCGAACTGCTCTTGCGATTACGGGCAGCCTGCTGATGGCAGGCTGTTCGTTGTCCGAACCGCCGCCGCGCTCCGGGTCTCCGGGCGCGGCGGTTTCGCAATTGCAGGACGTGCAGGCGTGCCAGAACGCGTTTTCGCTGCCAAAGGGTTGGCAGGTGCAGGCCGCTGGCGAGCAGCGCTGGCTGCTGAAGGGCACCGGCGAGCGCCCGCTGCAGGTCACGCTGCAGTGCATTACCGAGCTGTGGACTGGCCCGGAAGATCCGGTGACCGATTCGGTGCTGGGGCCGCTGGAGCCGAAGCGGATGAGTGCCGCGATGGCCGATTGGGGTACTGCGAAAGCATCTGGCTATCCGATGCGCGCCTTTCAACGGCGCATCGTGCCGGGCACCGAAGTGCAGGAAATCGCTGAGCTGCCGCGCGCTGACCGCTCCAACCCCAACGCACCGCACGGCCTGCTGATGCTGCGCTGGGACGAGGAAGACACCTCACATATTCAACAACGCGAGGCGTTCATCGCCACGCTGACGCAGAGCCTTGAAGCGCCAGGCGCTGCGAAAAACACCACTGGAACGGCACCATGACCAACATCCATAACGACAAGATCCTCATCCTCGATTTCGGCGCGCAGTACACGCAGCTGATCGCCCGCCGCATCCGCGAGCTGGGCGTCTACTGCGAAATCTGGGCGTGGGACCACAACCCGGCCGAGATCGCCGCGTTCGGCGCCAAGGGCATCATCCTGTCCGGTGGCCCGGAATCGACCACGTTGCCGGGCGCGCCCGCCGCGCCGCAGGAAGTGTTCGACAGCGGTCTGCCGATCTTCGGCATCTGCTACGGCATGCAGACCCTGGCTGCCCAGCTGGGCGGTGCCACCGAAGCCGCTGACCAGCGCGAGTTCGGCCATGCCGAAGTGAACGTGATCAACCCCGATGCACTGTTCAAGGGCCTGAGCGACCACGGCGGCGAGCCGAAGCTGAACGTCTGGATGAGCCATGGCGACCACGTCTCCGTTGCACCGCCGGGCTTCACCATCACCGCCACCACCGACCGCATTCCGGTGGCCGCCATGGCCAACGAAGAAAAGCGCTGGTACGGCGTGCAGTTCCACCCGGAAGTGACCCACACCCTGCAGGGCCAGGCGCTGCTGCGCCGCTTCGTGGTGGATGTGTGCGGCTGCCAGACCCTGTGGACCGCCGCCAACATCATCGACGACCAGATCGCCCGCGTGCGCGAACAGGTGGGCGATGACGAAGTGATCCTGGGCCTGTCCGGCGGCGTCGATTCGTCCGTGGTGGCCGCGCTGCTGCACAAAGCCATCGGCGAGAAGCTGACCTGCGTGTTCGTGGATACCGGCCTGCTGCGCTGGCAGGAAGGCGACCAGGTGATGGCGATGTTCGCCGAGCACATGGGCGTGAAGGTCGTGCGCGTGAATGCCGCCGACCGTTACTTCGCCGCGCTGGAAGGCGTGAGCGACCCGGAAGCCAAGCGCAAGATCATCGGCAACCTGTTCGTTGAGATCTTCGACGAAGAGTCGAACAAGCTGAAGAACGCCAAGTGGCTGGCGCAAGGCACCATCTACCCGGACGTGATCGAGTCGGCCGGCAGCAAGACCGGCAAGGCGCACGTGATCAAGAGCCACCACAACGTGGGTGGCTTGCCGGAGCACATGAAGCTGGGCCTGGTGGAGCCGCTGCGCGAGCTGTTCAAGGACGAAGTGCGCCGCCTCGGCGTCGAGCTCGGCCTGCCGCGCACCATGGTCTACCGCCATCCGTTCCCGGGCCCGGGCCTGGGCGTGCGTATTCTGGGCGAAGTGAAGCGCGAATACGCCGAACTGCTGGCCAAGGCCGATGCCATCTTCATTGATGAGCTGCGCAAGGCGGATCTGTACGACAAGACCAGCCAGGCGTTTGCCGTGTTCCTGCCGGTGAAGTCGGTGGGCGTGGTGGGTGATGCGCGCGCTTATGAGTGGGTGATTGCGCTGCGGGCCGTGGAGACCATTGACTTCATGACCGCGCATTGGGCGCATCTGCCGTATGAGTTTCTGGGGACGGTGAGCAACCGGATCATCAATGAGTTGCGGGGGGTGTCGAGGGTTGTCTATGACATCTCGGGGAAGCCGCCGGCTACTATTGAGTGGGAATGAGTTGAAAGAACGAGGGCGCCGAGAGGCGCCCTTGTTCTAGTCGGTATTTCTGAGTCGCTGCATCCCTTCAGGCAAATTACTTGTCGCAGAGTGGTCGAAGCTTCAATATTTACTCAGATTTCTCTGAAGGAGGAGGGACGGACGTCTTCTTCGCTTTGCTTGACCGCGGCTTCTTTTCCTTGGCTTCCTTGGCTTCCTTGGCTGGAGGAGGTGTCATCGAGAACGTTCTCAGTTCAACCTTGGCTTCTGCTGCGTATTCGTTGAGTGGGCTAAAAATGGGCGACTTTTCTATGCGTGCATCAAATAGACATGTCATAGAAAAATCACTTTCTGGGGCAATGTACCCCTTTGCTTGGTCAATTCCTTTCTCTGCCCATGCAATATTCTCTTTCTCGTTAAGGTTCGGTTTCAGGATCTTAAGTTCGATCGTGCTTAGCGTAATCCCATTACTGGACGGGCGGGTCATTTGAATGTCGACACGCCCTCCTGGATTGCTGATTTCCTCTTGTACTATGACGTTTGCATTCTGATACCAGGCCTTAAGGTGCGTGAGAAGCGTAGTTTGCACTTGAAGTTCAGGCTTCTCCGTCAGTCTTGGGCGTCCTGCTGAATCATGCCTCCACATCAAACGCGCGGTATATGCCCTGTGTGTACTAGTGTGTGCATGCTGATATCGAATAAGTTGCTCATCCACCGATTTCAAACTGATTTCATTGGTAGTGCCGCTAACAGGAACCGCTGTGGGGTTGTTGATCCAGTCATCAATCGGCTCGCCTGCGTTGTGAACTAGAATAATTCCCTTGGTCATGAGCAGAATTACGAATGTCTGATCGCTCGCAATTTTCTCTTGAGCAAATTCGATTAAATCGTCACTCGAGGAATGCTCTACAGGGATGCGGCAAACCGTATGAAGTGACTGATTGGAACAAAATATTCCGGACTCTATTGAGTACGTACTTTTGTAAGATTGCTTCAGCTTTATTCCGTCGAATTCCTTGATTCCCGTCGTAACTTTTGGGTCTAGCGCGTAGATAATTAGTGTGGCTTGATCAGGCGCTATGGCGCCACTTTCTATTCTACCCTTGCTGCATTTCTGCCACTGCGCAAAGTAGTCGATGCAGTATTGGATGAAGCGGGAAGACTCACTTGGTCCCGAAATGCTCGGCGTCAACGTTCGCGCATTTTCGAGCTCAAGGGAAGAAAAAGTGTGTGGAATGCTACTCATGCAGCCCTCCGGCGGAGCAAATACTGATATGCCGTGAGAACGTCTCTCCTATTTCGTATGCGCCCGTCCGCAACGGCAGCCTCAATGTCCCTGAGTCCGATGAGCGTAAGTGGCATATCATCCGGCCCTAAGGTTGTGCGCAGAATTAATTCGTTCCTCGCACTGGCTTGACGATAGCTAAGATCAAGGCTTAGCACGTCATCTATTTTCCTCTGGGCTGCGGCGTGCGCGGCTTCGGCTTCGCCAAAATTCATGACGGGAGCTTGCGAGTCTGAGGTGTCCTTGGTGACCGCCAGCATCATGCTTGTGCATAGGTCCAAGAGAAATCGGTATATTCTCTCTCCATAGCCCGTTTCGCGTAGCTTGCTGGCAACTTCAAGTCCCATAATTGAAGGAGATAGTTCGCCGTCAAAGAGTAGTCCGCTCTTGTGATCTAGTGGGTGGTAATTGGAAATAACAACGAGTCCGCTTAGGGCTAGCTGGCCTACTGCAATATGTGCAGCCCGATAGTATGGGCCATGCAGAGTTCGCTGGGCCCTCTGGCGCAGAGGGGGTATCCCATAAAACAGCGATGATGCGAATGACTGAAATAGCAGGGCGTGTAATCTCTCTCTATCGATTTTTTGCACCCCGGCAGCTCGTGCAGTGACAATGAGAAAAAGCACCCATCGGGCGAACTGCAGTCGCTCAAAATCTGATTTTCGTGGCCCTGTTGCCGGCTTCACTGGATGTACTCCTGGATCTCATTGAGAAGAAGATCGGAAGCCTCCGGAACATCAAGTACCTTGGCTCGAGCAGTAAGCTCCATAAGATTAACTAGATGTCCTGCATCCGGTGGGCGAGTAGAGAGAATCGACCAGTCCTTTGCCAATATTCCAAGTAATGCGGGGATCATCTTGGTTCCGTTCAGGTTCGAAGTTGCGATAAGGCGCCTGCTGGCAGATTCCTGATGGGTTGTGAAGCTGCGCATAAGATCTGCTGCTCGCCGCATAAAGTAGCTGTCAAGGCTGGCCTCGGGTGTTTCAACGACTAGAGTGATGCTGGCTTTTGCTGCAAGAAGGTCAATCATGGCCATGCGAAAGGCAAGGTCAAGAAATTCCTTCTGGGATTCCGAGACGCTATCGGCGCTGGATCGAGCCTCGGGTTGCTTGAAGGTACTGGACGTCATTTTTACAGTGAACGTCGGAATATTCACAGCCTTGGCGCCAGTTGCGGGACGAAATGGAGATTGGCGTGATATATCAACGTTCACTTCCTCCATTAAGAATGCCTCCGCGTAGCGAGTAAAGGAGCGTCGCAGATCTTCGGTTAGGCTGGCCATCTTTGTCTGCCCTTCGGTAATCGCTTCGCGATATTCCTCGACGAGCTGGTTGCGCTGGAGTTCCAGCTCCAGGAGTGCCTTCTTCTCTGCCTCGATGATGCCATTTTCGGTGCCCGCCAGAGATCCGTCTGCTGGGAGGTGGTGGCGTAGTTCCTCGAGTTGTTGTTGAGTTGTGCGCCTCAGAGAACTGGCTTCTTGAAGCTCTAACCCAGCCGCTTTGAGATCAGCTTCTGCAGCGTCACGCCGGAGCTTTGCGTTGTTCAGCTCTGTGTGGGCGGCTTCAACCTCACTCTCCACTGCGCGAACATTATCCGCCGAAAGAGGCTTGAGCTTTATTTGATCGGCGGAAAGAGAGGAGTGGCAGACAAAGCAATTTCCTTGTAACAGCTCCTTTCCTATTGCGCGGGCTGATTTGCTATTTCTATTTCCACAGACAAAGCAGCCTTGGCCGCCCCCAATCCCTTGCATGAGGAACTTTAGCTTGTCATCTAGATTCGGAAGTGCATGGGCAATAAAGTGTGAGTCTGCGGCAATAAAGTTGGCTTCGGCATCAGTTAGGGACACCTCGGCTCGCGAGATCGCGTCGTAAGCGTCAAAGGCGCGTTGCCTCTGTACCTGATAGATCTCGCCTGCGTTGTCATAAGCTGCATCCGCCCGCTCAAAGGCTGCCTGTGCCTCGGCGACCATCTTTAGCAAGGTTTCAACTGGGATGTCCTGATCACTTTCTGGCTTCGGATTTCTCTCGATCCGTTTATTCAATTGATGTCGTCGATTTCTGTAACTGGTATCGACCCGCTGGATGCGAGCAAATGTCGTATTCAGTCTATCCTGTAATTCCCTATCGAAGTAAAGAATCTTGAAGAACTCAAATTGAGTTCCTGGTGACCAGAGGATGGGAAGGCGCTCTTCGGCGAAGAACTGAAGGTACCGAACAAGAATGTGAAAGTCATAGGCTGAACTCACCCCTGCCCATTTGGCCAACTCTTCGATGAAAGCTTGCTCTTCGGGGATGCGCTGTTTTCGACCATTGACTGTAATCGCAAGTAGGCTCATGTCACGTAGCGAGCGACTTACACTTAGGTTGCGATCACCTAATCGGAAGGTTAAGGTTGCCTTTGCATTTGCCTGAAGTGCTTGGGGAACGCGTGCACTGAAGAAATCACGCTTGACCGGCATCGTAAGCACGCGCCTGCTAACTCGTCCCAACTCTCGATCCGCCTTCACGGGATCTGTGGGGCCAATGATCATCCGCAGCAGGAGGTTGAGTAAAGTCGTCTTGCCGATCCCATTGATGCCTGCAAGAACGGTCACTCCGTCTCTAAATTCTAGCTCGAGTCCTTGACCTTCCTTGCCTGGATAGAGTGGATAGTTCTTAACTGTCAGGCTATCCAAAATGGGTAGATAGATCGCTCGACTCATGGTGCCTCCCTGGAACGCCCATCTATGGGCGGATTTCTAGTTCTGTCGCCTGTGCACCTCAGTGAGGTGACAGCGTTGACGGTATTGCTCGCTACTTCTGTGGCGCCTGCTATGCTTCCTGCCATGATCAATCGGACCACTCGGTTGTGGTCGTATGCTCATACTTACATATCGGCAGTTGTTAGAAGAAGCTTTACGCTCCGGCCATGCGCAAGGCTCCTCTAGATGGCCTGTCTGTGCACAAAAATCAGAAACAGTGGCGCACCTAGCAGCTCGTGCTAGCACTCCGAGAGTGCTCGTGATCGCGCCCAGATTAGTTCGCGGTTGAGAGACTCTGCGCGCTGGTTTACCAGTGTCGGAATCACCGGTGCTATCTCGAGCTGGGTACCATATGCTTGACAAGTGCCCGGATCTTACTATCATCGCGATCCGTATTGCGCAAGTAGCGAGCAGGGGAGCACAGGGATGCAACTTGCCTTCGAGCGTTGGACTCAGGGCAGAACGGTTTCGACCCTGGGTACAAATTCGGGCTCGGAGCCGCTGCCGTTTCAACAGTGGCGCAATTTCAAGGAAGCATTTGCTCCGGAGCTGGTCGCACGTGCGGTGGCTGAGAGTGGTCGAAGGGTGAGACGATGCATTGATCCTTTCGGAGGATCTGGCACCACTGCTTTGACTTGCCAGTTCTTGGGAGTTGAGCCGGTGACCATTGAGGTCAATCCTTACTTGGCTGATTTGATCGAGGCAAAGCTTACGCCGCATGATCCGGGAGCACTTCTTCGTGACTTTCGTAGGCTCAAAAGGCTGGTGCGACAGCCCCGTCAGTACGATCTGTCTCATCTGCCTCCCACCTTCGTTGAGCCGGGTGTAGGGGGGCGCTGGATCTTCACAGCTGAAGTCGCACAGCGAATTGAATGCTACCGCAGCGCCATTTGCCGGTTGGACTCACGCGCCTCGCAGCTTTTCTTCAGGGCGCTTCTGGGCGGAGTTATCGTTGGAGTTAGCAACGTTCTGGTGAGCGGCAAGGGGAGGCGATATCGTCAGAACTGGATGTCACGGCAGGCTGTGGCGTCGGACGTGGATGATGCCGTGCTTGCACACATTGAAAAGGCGCTTATCGAAGTGACGACGCATGCGATTCGTCCCGCGAGAGCTTACACGCTTCTTCGTGGGGACTCGCGCGTGCGTCTGCCTGAGGTTCCTCGAGCAGATTTGGCTGTCTTCTCGCCACCATATCCAAATTCGTTCGACTATACGGATGTTTATAATGTTGAGCTTTGGATGCTCGGCTACCTTTCAGATGCAAAATCAAATAGAGCCCTTCGCCAATCTACTCTGACCTCTCACGTTCAGGTGTCGCGCGTATATTCCCAAAAGCCCAGTGGTTCGGCAAAGCTGGATTTGGTGTCGGAGCGATTGCATTCTGAAACTTCCAGGCTATGGAATAGGAATATACCTTCGATGGTAGACGCCTATTTTTATGATATGAAGAAAATTCTTCATGAGCTGCATGGAAAGCTCTACGCCAACGGAGAAGTTTGGGCTGTGGTAGGTGATAGCCTGTATAACGGTGTTCATGTCCCTGTTGCGGAGGTTCTAGAGGAACTTGGTGCGGGAGTAGGTTATACGTCCGTGGTGAAAGAGGCATTTCGCTCGATGCGATCTTCGGCGCAGCAGGGTTGGCGCGCTGAACTCAGTGAAACGCTTCTGGTTCTTAGGAAGAAGTGACTTTTTCGTTGGGCTTGAAAGTTGGCCATCTGGTAGGTTGTTGTTTGTCTTCTTGCTGCCTTTTTACTTCTCCTCGGCGTTTACTGAGAGTAATTCTTGCGCAAGAGCGTGTCGCAATGATTTGGCCAAACCCCCCATCTCTAGCACAATATTGAAGGGTCACTCCGGCCTTACCTCGTGACAAGCCCACTCAACCAGTCCCCGGCACGCCAAAAACAGCCCATCAACAACCCCCTCATCCAGGTGCCGCTCCGGCTCCGCCGCTACCCGGCAGCGGTCCGCCGAGTGCAGTACCTCCAGCACCGTCAGCGCTCCCACCAACGCTCGCTCGGTCCTGGCCAGGCTCACGCGGCGGCCGGGTGACACGTCGGTTTCTGGCCAAGGGTGGCCATCAGCCCCCTCGCAGCCGCGCATGCGCTTGAGGATGCCGAGCAGGGAGTTCAGGTCGGGCAGGGGAGTGTCGTCGTTGATGGGCTCAACAACGGTGTACGAAGAGAAGGTGTCGGATTCGTTCATGGCGTCGGCTTCCGAAGCTGTGCTTAACAGCGCCACCGTGAAGAGGTGGCGGACGATGCGTGGCTGCAAACCGGAAGAAGCGATGTCATAAGCCGGTGGGCCCGAAAGCCCCCACGCACCGCCCGCCAGAAAGGCCGACGGATTGCCCGCCGGCACCGGTTAAGGACGGTGCCGACGGGCAAGCGCAAACTACAGACATCGCTTTCTTCGGGTTTGCAGACCCGAGCCACCCGTTTTCGGTGGCGCGCCATGGTGTTTACGCAGCCGCTCCGAATGCCAATAGAAATTCGCGAAGGAATCGTTGAATCCGAGAGCGAAGAACTATTGTTGCACGCACCATTCGTGCAGCACGCGACGCCAGTAGACGCATTCGCGCAACTGCCCTGTCAATTGCGGATCAAAGTGGCGCAATCGCCCATGCCACAAGCGAATAGCGCGACAGCCTTCTTTGCAACAGTTCTTAGTCTGCCTCGCCAAGCGATGGGGTGCGATCAGCCGCGCACCTCCAAGATCGGTTCAAACCCGACACCATCAGTAACCCTCTTAGCTTCAACCAACGCCAGCCTCAGCCGCATTCCCCACCAGCAACTCAATCATCGCCCGCGCCGCCGCCGACTGCCGTCGATGCGGCGCATAGATCACTGAGAACGGCCTTGATCGCCCCCGCAGCTGCGGCAGCACCTCAACCAGCTCCCCACGCAGCAACCGCTCGCGCACGATGAACGCATAGCTCTGGCAGATGCCGATGCCCTGTTCGGCCAGCGACACCACGCCCAGCACATCGTCGGAGGTCTCGATGGACGAACGCGGCAGCCAGTCCACGTCGCGCCCACCATCGCGGAAGATCCACGGCGCCAACCGCCCGGTGCGCGGCATCACGAAGGGCAGGCACAAGTGCTGCTGCAGGTCCTCCAGCGTCTGCGGCGTACCACAGCGCTGCAGGTACTCCGGCGAAGCCACCAGCACCAAAGGCGCATCCTCCAGCTTCCGCCCCACCAGCCCGCTGTCCGGCAGCTGGCCCAGGCGGATGGCCAGGTCGAAGCCTTCGGCCACCAGGTCCACGTTGCGGTTGGTGATGTTCAGCTCCACCTGCACCTGCGGGTACTGCTGCGCAAAGCGCGCCAGCACGGGCGGCAGCCGGTAGTGGCCATAGGTGGTGGGCACGCTCAGGCGCACGCGACCGGCCAGCGCGCCGTCCTGGCCCTGTACGTCGCGCTCGGCGTCGTCCAGCAGGCCGAAGGCGGTGCGCACCTGTTCCCGATAGAGTCGCCCGGCGTCGGTCAGGCCCACGCGGCGGGTGGTCCGCTGCAGCAGCTGCCGGCCCAGCCGCGCTTCCAGGCGGGTGACCGCGCGGCTCAGCACCGAGGGCGTGGTGGACAGCGCCACCGCGCCGGCCGTGAACGAGCCGTGCTCGACCACCGCCAGGAACACCTCCACGTCGCCCAGGTAGTCGAACTTGCGGCTCATTTGGCCCTCCGGGGAACAGATGTTTTGCGATGCGGCCAATTTATCGCCGCCGGGGCGATGAATAAAGTGGCCGCCATTCCCCGATAGGAGCTCCCCATGAACCTGATGACTCGGCTGGCCGCAGGGCTGGCCCTGACCCTGGCCGCCAGCGGCGCGCATGCCGCCAACGTGCTGGTGGTGCTGTCCGACGAAAACCACCTGGACCTGAAGGACGGCAAGGTGCTGTCCACCGGCTTCTATCTCAACGAGTTGATGCAGCCGGTCAAGCTGCTGCTGGACGCGGGCCACGAGGTGACTTTCGCCACGCCGCAGGGGCGGGCGCCGACAGTGGATGCGTCCTCGGTGACGCCGGCGTACTTCGGCAACGATGCTGCGCAGCTGAAGGTGCACAAGGACCTGCTGGAGAAGCTGGCGCTGACCTCGCTGACGGCTTCCCCGGTGGTCAGCCTGGCGCGCATCGAGCAGCAGGGCTACGCGCGTTTCGATGCGGTCTACATTCCCGGTGGCCACGCGCCGATGCAGGACCTGCTCAAGAGCCCAGCGCTGGGCCGGCTGCTGGCCGACTTCCACCAGCGCAACAAGACCACCGCGCTGGTCTGCCACGGGCCGATCGCGCTGCTGTCCACGCTGCCGGATGCTGCAGGTTTCGCGGCGAAGATGGAAGCGGGTGCGATGCCGGCTACACCGAAGTGGATCTACAGCGGCTACCAGATGACGGTGATCAGCAACCAGGAAGAAGAGCAGGCCAAGCCGCTGCTGGGCGGCGGCGAGATGAAGTTCTACCCGCAGACCGCGCTGCAGCGGGCGGGTGCGCGATTCAGCAGCAATGCCACGCCGTGGACCGGGCATGTGGTGGTGGATCGTGAGCTGATTACCGGGCAGAACCCGGCGTCGGCGCTGGAGGTGGGGCAGCGGTTGGTAGAGCGGTTGAAGTAAGGCGGGATCTGCATCACATGCGGCGCCGTGGCACCATGTTGGATCGGCCTCGTTCTTATCGGCGAGGCCGGTTACCCAGGGAAGCCATTCACTAAGACATGCGAACGTCCGTCCTCTTCATTCTCTCCGCCTTGTGTCTGACCCTGTTGTCTGGCTGCGCCAGCGGGCCGGAGTATCACCATTACAGTCGCGAGATCACCGGCGCGTTCGTGGCCGACGACGGCAAGCTGTACCTGTTGCCTGTCTATGACGAGCCGATGCGCTTTGATGCGGCGCCGTTCCGTGATTACCGCGCCCTGATGGACAGCCCGCTGCGCGAGGCCGTGGTCTGCGCGCAGATGTACATCCGTGAGGACTGGCGCGTGCCGGCTGACCGTACCAAGGTGCATGGCAGCTACGCGCTGCTGCTGCGGCCCGAGCAGGTGACGCCGGAGCAAGCTGCCCAGTTCAAGCTGGAGCGGTTGGAGATCAGTCCACGAGTGGCCAAGGCCATCGACGAGTTGACGCGCCGGCCGTACATCCTTGAAGCGCGGAGCCGCTACGAACTGGCGGCCAACCCGGACTGCAATCTTTCCAGGAAGGGCGGCAGCTATTACAGCGCGCTGTTCGAGGGCGACGGCGAACGGGTGCAGTTGTCGGATGCTGCGGTGCTGGCGGAGAAAGGGAAGCTTGCACAGCCGATCAATGCGCGGGCGCAGCGGATCCTGCCGGAGAGGGAGGACAAGCCGGGCGCGGGTTCGGCGGCGGGCAAGGTGCTCGGCGCGGCGCTGATCCCTGTGGCGGTGCCGGTGTTTGTGCTGAGCCTGCCGTTCCTGGGGCCGGATCATTGGAAGTGAAAAGGCGTTGAAGCCAGATCATCCACGCGTGGCGTGGATCTACTTGGGTATCGCCTGAAAGTTCATCCTGGAGATCTGTGTGCCTAGCACGCTGGAAACTGTTTTGAAGACTGTAGGTTTCATTGTCCTCGCGGCCCTTCCGTTGGCGATCCTCTGGTTCACCCTTCGGCGGATGTCAGCAACTGCTCGCTCGTCCGTGAAATCGGGGCTGCATTTGCATGCCCCGCGCCGGATTTCCGGCAGGTCCATGACCTTGGTGATGGTGGATGGAAAAGAGGATCGGGAGCACTACTTCTTTGATGCGGAGTCCTTCTACCTGCGACGTGGGCCGGTGCCTACGGCGGTTCCGCTCTCGCAGATCACCTCAGTCACACGAACGTCCGACAAGATCTACGGGCGCTATTTCTGGCGGGTGTGCTTCAGCAAAGCGTCGGGCAGAAAGTGCGTGACGTTCACCAACAACCTGACGCTGTTCAATCGCGATTTCCTGCTGTTCCTGGAGGCGGTGCGGAAAGCCAATCCGTTGGCGACTGTGGACCAGGCGGGTCTTTTCTTCTGATTGCGCGGCGACATCAGTGGCGCCGATTGGCAAACAGAAGGGCCAGGAGGGCGGGTTGTTGCGAATGATCTCGCACGTGTCTCGCCCACTCAACCCATGCTGGCGGCGCGGGCCTGAATATCGTGCTGCACGCGCTGATCTTCCAGCTGCTGTTCGAGCTGGTTGGCGATTGCACGCTGATGCGCTTCGCGGCTGGCGACGTCGAACTGCTGCATGGATTCTTCCACCGTGGTCTGCGCAGCCAGTTCGGTCGGCATTGCGGCGCGCTGGTGTGCGGGGTCGCTGGGCTCGCCCTGGACCACGAACAGAGTATGACCGGCGGGTTTGTCCGCGGTGGCGTTGCTCAGCAGCACGTGGTCCACGCGATCCAGGTCGTTGTCCTTTGCCAGCACCAGCAGGCTGGCAGTGATGCGCTCGCTGGCTTCGTCGAACGTGCGGCCGTGCTTTGCATCCAACGTGGCTACGCCTTCGCGCACCTGTTGGTAGAGGGCGTGATCGGGATGCTCAGGCTGGGTAGGCAGCAGGGGGGCGGGCGGCGCTTCGGGCTCTTGCTGGGCCGTTGCGCTTGAGGGTGCCGCCGCCGGTGCTTCCACGGGTGGTGGCGCGTAAGGAGGCTCGTGCTCCGAGACCTTGGGGGCGGCGCCTGTCATCTGCGGGGGCGCAGCTGGCTCGGCTGCGGCGAGGGTGGCTGGAACGTCTGACTCAAGCTGGACTGGCGCTGGCGCTGGCGCCGGCGTTGATTCGGCTTCGTGTAGGCGGACAGTAACCGACACGGCTTCAGCAACTTCGGTCTGGATCGACGGGGCCGTGGAGTGGGTGTGAGTCGCAACGGGCTCCTGCGCAGAAGCGGGGCGCCCGACATCCGGCGTAGGCAGCGCACTCGCTTCCGCCTGTGCAGGAGATCGCCCAGTGGAGGGAATGCCGGGTGACGGCACCGGGGCTGCCGGCATCGTGTGCGCAGGAGGGTTTGCCTTGGTAGGCGCTCGCGGCTCGCTTGACTCTTCCCGCGCAGGCTGCGTTGCAGAGGCTGCTGTGGGCTCTGGTCGTCGTGCCTCGCGTCGACCCGGTTCCTGTACGGATTCCACAGGATCCGATGGCGTTGGCGCCGCAGGCGTAGGAGCGCGATGCTCCTGTACCAAGGGTGATGTGTTGGGCGATAGTGCAGCGCGTTCAACGCTGTGCGCATCGATCACGGCTTGTGGCGTCAGCCGTTCTTCGGCGTGCTCGCCGCGAACCTCAGCCACGGCAGCGGCGGCCACCTGCTGCGCCTGCGGTGCAGCGACACCCAGTCGATTGGCTTCCTGCATGGCCTGGTCGCGGGCTTCGCGTTCGTTGACGGTCAGTGCCTCGATACTGCGGTCGTGGGCGCCGGGTACGGGCGCCTCCATCTGTTGGATGGCGCGGATCTGCGAGTAGGTTCCGTTCAACTCGTCGCGGATGTTGCCCTCGGCCAGCGAATCGCAGATCCAGCCGTCATGCAGCCATTCGCCGTCGCCCTGTTGCTGATAGGTGCGTCCATCGGATGCCAGTACGTGATCGGGATGGTCTTGGGCCCAGATCACTTCATCCGGAATCGGTCCGTACTGGGACCAGCCTTGTGCGGTGTAGGCATGCTCGTACTGCTTGGCAAAGGCCGCCGAGCTGCGGGCGGCGTTGAAGGCCATGATGCCCCGTGCGGCGTCATCAAGCTGGGCAGCCTTGGTGGCGTCGGCTACTTCGACCGTGGTGTTCTTGATGCCGTGCTCGAGGACCTGATGGACGATCTCGCGCCGCCATTCGCCATTCTCCGGGTTGCGCTCCCAGGAGCGCGGAAGGGCGCTGGGCGTATCGCTGGCATCGCCGGCGATGCTGAAGGGGTTGATCGGTTGATCAGGCTCGGACAGCCGCAGCCCGACGGCCCGGCTTGAGGCTTGGTAGTTCAGTTGCTGGGTCAATTCGGCGTCGGCCGTGAGCAGTGTAGTCGCGCCGTAGATGGGGCGATCGGCCAGGGTGCCGACGGTGCCTATGATTTCCCGCTCGCTGTGCGTCCAGCCCTTTTCGGGATGCGCCGGGTCAAACGTCCAGACCCTACCGGTGCTGTCGGCCTGGTTGTTGATCTGGTATTTTTCGATCCAATCGACGATCTCACCGCCACCCCAGGCGCCCAACCCGCCACCGATGATGCCGGTGACAATGGCGCCGGGGCCGGACTCGATGCCCAGCAGGGTACCGACCTTGGCGCCCACCGCTGCGCCGGTCCAACCGCTGACGCTGCGTGCACCGAAGTCCAACAGCGCAGCTTCTGCGCCCATCCGGTTGTCGCGTGCGTACAGATCGGCGATCTTTGTTCCTTCTGAGGCAGCTTCAACAACCGTCGCAGCGGCACCACCGATGACGGCGCCCCGCACCATGTTTGGGTGCACGCGGATGGTGTGGTCGACGCTGCGTGCTTTCTGGATGTTGGGCGTAATGCCTTCAACAACCTTGAGCGTTGCGCGCTCATCGAGAACGGCTGCCGCTGTTGGTGGGCTGACCTTGTCGTTGAGGGGCAGGGTGTCCGTAAGCTCGGCGTGCCAGCGGCCTTGTGCGCGCCAGCCATCGCGCAATGATTGGGTGATTCGGGGGTCTTTCAGCCGAGCCTCGCGTTCGGCTTCCAGCGCTGCGCCCGGTAGACGGGTATCGCTATGGCTGTCGTAGACCTGAGCGCCTTCGCGTCCGTAGAGTCGAATCTGGATGCCGGTCTCGGCCTGGACCTTGTCCAGATTTCCGGGCGGGGCATCGTAAACGTGCTTGCGCACGTCTTCGGGGACGTAGCGGCCGAAGCCTTCGTCGTCCAGCTTGTCAGTAAACCTTCGGTCGACACCAAGCTCGCTTTCCAACCGATGTGCGACAACTCCCCGAATCTCCACTTCGTAGCCCTTGGCCCGGAGATTCTTGATCAGATTAACTGCGGCGTCGCCATTTCCTAGTGTCGTATCGAGGATGAGATTCCTGTGGCCCTCGACTGCCAGGGATCGCAGCTCTTTTGCCCATTGGCTGGCATCGCTGTGAGTATGCCCTGACCAGGTGTATGGGTGCTGCTGGACAAGCTGCGGAGCGTCACGGTGCATCTCCCGCAGCGCGTCGGGATCGATGGGAATGGCATCACCAGCAAGCTCTCGAATCGCAGCACCGGCAACCCCGCTCTTACCTGCGCCTGGCTGTCCAGCGAGTACAATTGCCTTGGGGTGCTCCTGAGGAGTGGTACCGTCCAGACCACTATGGGGAAGCACCTTCTCCGCAAACACCTGCGCATGCGCCTGGGGGCGCGAGGCTCCAATCGGCTGAACTCAACGCTCTAGCTCCTGAAAATAGGAGTACATCGACTCATCTCCTATCCATTGGCTTTGTAGGCGCGCCCTAAGCATTAACCGTTCTTTTTCAAGTGCATTGGCAATATCCTGGGGATTCCCAGCCGCTTCAGCAGCGGCAAGCTCACTCCGTGCTTCCATGATGAACGTTCCGAGCCTGCCTTCCAATGCAGAGATCGCGTCGTCGAACGGCATTAAAGGAATCTGTCGTGATCGTTCGGCTGATCGATTCAGTACTTCCTGCAGCCGTTCGATATGTTCCGGATAGTCCTTGAGCATTTCCCGGAGTTTGGCTGGAACGGGCGGAGAGGAAAGGGTCAAGATTGTGACCTTTTGGGCAGATCCACGTAGATTCGAGAATATCCCCACATGCCTTGGTGGGTCCAATGCTATTTGCGACAACGTATAGGCAAATGGGTTGTGTCGATTTGGCCCACGAGTCAGCTCATTGGGTCGCCATTCCTCGTGGGCTGGAGGAATGTACGGCATTGCGCATGCATAATCCCAATGGGGCGAACGGATGCCCGCAAACAGGAAGGAAGCCTGTGCCATGACGAACATGCCAACCCAGCTCACGACCGACTTCGATGCGATGCTCGACGGTGGTGACATTGCCGAGGCGCGGCGGCTGTTGGCCCCGCAGCTTGCACGCGGCTGTGCCGAAGCGCTGTTCCTCTCTTCCTCGATGCCTGTGGGGGAGGACCACGCCCATGCCGAGGCGGACAGCTTCGCGACCCTCAAGCAGGCCGCAGAGAAGGGCTATATGCCGGCGATCCATGCGGTAGGGCTGTGCCTGCTGACCGGTGACCGCGTCGAGCAGGACTTCATGCGGGCGGCCGCGCATTTTGAGCGGGCATCGGAGGCCGGCTATCCGTCGGCCATGTACGAGTTTGGCCTGGCGCTGTTCCATGGCAAGGGTGTCCCCAGCGACGTGCCACGTGCGGTGTACCTGATCCGCGCTTCGGCGCAGGCTGGGAATGAGTACGCCAGGGAGTTCCTGCTGGCGTACTCGTTGGACGTGGGCACATAGGAGGAGGGTGCGGAGGCCGATAACGCTACACTGGCGTCCTACCCCCGATGGAAGCTCACCCATGTTCAGTGGCAAGGTTGCGGTGGTCACCGGCTCCACCAGCGGTATCGGTCTTGGCATTGCGACCGCGCTGGCCCGGCAAGGCGCGGACATCGTGCTGAACGGCTTCGGCGATGCGGCGGAAATCGAACGCATCCGTTCCAAACTGGAAGCCGAGTTCGGCGTGCGCGTGGCGCATGACGGCGCCGACCTTTCCCATGGCGAGGCGGTGCGCGGGATGATCGATCGCGCCGTCGCGACGATGGGCCGCATCGACATCCTGGTAAACAACGCGGGCATCCAGCACACCGCGTCGATCGAGGAATTCCCGGTCGAAAAGTGGGATGCGATTCTGGCGCTGAATCTCTCGGCGGTGTTCCATGCAACGGCGGCGGCCTTGCCCCACATGAAGCAGCAGGGCGCCGGCCGCATCATCAACATTGCGTCGGTGCACGGGCTGGTGGGCTCGGTGAACAAGTCGGCCTACGTGGCGGCCAAGCATGGCGTGGTGGGGTTCACCAAGGTGACCGCGCTGGAGAATGCGGGTACGGGCATTACCGCCAATGCGATCTGCCCGGGCTGGGCGCGGACGGCGCTGGTCGAGCAGCAGATCACCGCGTTGGCCGAGCGCGAAGGCACGGATCAGGAGTCCGCCGCGCGTGCGCTGCTGGCTGAGAAGCAGCCGTCGTTGCAGTTTGTGACGCCCGATCAGCTGGGTGAGATGGTGGTGTTCCTGGCTTCGGACGCTGCGGCGCAGATCACCGGCACGGCGCTGCCGGTGGATGGGGGATGGACGGCGCGCTAGCTGGCTGGCTGCGCTTTGCGCTGCAACATCGGCAGTGCCACGAGTGTGGCGAGAATGGTGAACAGCACCAGCGACGAACCTACCGTGCCGAAGCCCAGGCCGCCCTTTTCCAGCGGCTTGGTGAGCAGGTCGCCGAAGGTGGCGCCGAACGGGCGGGTGAGCACGAAGGCGATCCAGAACAGGATGACCCGGTTGATGCCCTTGATGCGGCTGGCCAATGCGGTGAGCGCGATGAGGCTGCCGATCAGCAGGGCGCCGCCGGTGAAGCCCAGCCCGGAATCGTCGGCGAGGAAGTCGCCCAGCGCGGTGCCGAGCGTGTTGGAGAACAGCACGGCGGTCCAGTAAAAGCCTTCGGCGCGGCGCGATGCGATGTTGCTGACCGAGATCGACTTTTCCGACATGCGCCAGGCCAGCAGCACCAGCGCCAGGCAGCCGGCCAGCAGACTGGCGCCGGTGGCGTAGCCCAGGCCGAGCGTGCGGTCGATCAGGTCCGACAGGGTCGTGCCGGCGGTGCTGGTCGCCAGCACCACCGACCAGAACAGCACCGGATGGAAGCGCCGCGCCGACAACTGCATGCCCAGCAGGCCGGCAAAGATCGCCAGCAGGATGGCCGAGCTGGCCACGTAGCCCAGATTGAGCGTCATCGACAGCAGATCGCCCGCAGTCTCGCCGAGGGTGGTGGCGGCGATCTTCATCACCCAGAAACCGAGGGTGACCGCCGCCACTTTGCTGTGCAGGGAATCTGCGTCTGAAGCGCGCATCGAACGTCGCCTGGGGAGCCCGCGGGTGATGCTGTGGCGGGCGGCGTCGGAGTGCAGTCGGAACCAGGTTTGGCGAGGGTGAGCGTGGGGGCGGCGTTCAGCCGGCGCTGGCGGGGGCCGAAAGGCGCGCCAGCAGGGCGCCCCAGTCGGCCACGAAGCAGCCGTCGCGGCCGCGGTTGCATTCGGTGATCCACGCGTCCAGCGATTCGCTCTGTGCGCGGTAGGCGCTGACATCGCCCAGGACGGCGAAGTGCAGGCGGTAGTTCACCAGCATCTGCAGCCATTGCCCGGCCATGCCGGAGCGCAGCTCGAAGAAGTCTGCCGAAAGGCGCTGCACCGGCACGGCGATCCACTCGGCCTGGTGCCCAAGGGCATCGCCGACCAGGTCGCGTAGGGCGCTGGCATCGAGCATCGGGCCCTGCGGGTCGACGCGCAGGATGCGGGTGGTGCCGATGTGTTCCAAGTGTGGGTGCATGACGCTCTGAAGTCCGTATCGTCCTTCCAGTATGGCCGTGGAAGGGGAGCGACGGCGAGCGGTTGCAGCATGAATCTGGCGAACGAACGCGCTAGGCTGCGCCCGACACCTGCACGACGCAGGTTCATCGAAACGGGGAAGGGCATGGCAGGGTGGAGGAGTCGTTCGTTGTTGAGCGCGGTGCTGGTGTGTTCGGGGCTGCCGGTTGCAGCCGCCGAGCTGTGCACGGTCAGTGCCTACGGTGACGGGCAAGGCAACATCGTGGTGCTGGGCGCACCCGCTGCGGCGCCGGCCACAGGCCAGCGCTATCTGATGCTGGACGGGCGACGTGGCGCCACCGGTGATGCCAACGCGCCGGTGAGCTGCAGCGACGATGTGGTCAGCTTCAGGTCGCCTGCGGGAGCGACGCAGCGCTGGCAGCGACTGCCGACCCGCGATACCGAGACGACCTTCAGCAGTGCCGGAACAAAACTGGCCGGGCAGCTGATCGAACCAGCCGGTCCGGCCGACCCCAAACGGCCGCTGGTGGTGCTGGTGCACGGCTCGGAACGCACGATGGCGGCGGCGGCCATCTACCAGCGCATGCTGGTGGCGCAGGGGATTTCGGTCTTCGCTTACCAGAAGCGTGGCACCGGCGACTCGGAAGGGGAGTACACGCAGAACTTCGAACTGCTGGCCGACGATGCGGCGGCGGCGCTTGCAAAGGCGCGCGAACTGGCGAGAGGCCGGTTCGGCCGCGCCGGCTACTTCGGTGGCAGCCAGGGCGGGTGGATCGCACCGCTTGCGGCGACGCGCTCGCAGGCGGATTTCGTGGCGATCGGTTTCGGGCTGGTGGTCTCGCCCATCGAGGAGGACCGCGAGCAGCTGTTCGACGAGGCACGCCGCATGCAGCTGGATGCAACGGCGATGAAGCAGGTCGGCCAGCTGTCAGACGCGACCGCGCAGTTGATGCGCACGCATTTCAATGAAGGGTTCGAGGCGCTGGCGAAGGTGCGTACGCAGATCGGTGCCGCACCGTGGGCAAAGAACATCAGCGGCGAATACAGCGGCGACATGCTGCGCATGAGTGACGCTGACCTGCGCCGGATCGGTCGCGCGCGATTCGACAACCTGGAACTGATCTGGGACTACGACGCCGAGGCCGCGCTGCGCCGCCTGAAGGTGCCGTTGCTGTGGGTGCTGGCCGAGCAGGACCGCGCCGCGCCGATTGCCGCCACGCGTTCGATCCTGTCGCGCCTGCGCGCGTCGGGGCAACCGATCAACACCTACCTGTTCCCGGATACCGACCACGGCATGGTCGAGTTCCGCACCGATGCCGAGGGAAATCGCGTGTCGACGCGGATCACCGACGGCTACCTGCGCCTGCTGGCGGATTGGATCAAGCAGGATGTGCGTGGCAGTTATGGGCGTTCGCGCAGATTGAGCGATTGACCGGCCAGGGAGCGCTGGCGGCGGGTGGCGCTCCGCCGCCGATTGCGGCACGACTCAGTTCGGCTTCGCAAACACATCCAGCCCCTTGCCCGTCTCCAGCAGCGACTTCAGGCTGGACAGCACGATCGGCCAGCCCTGGCGGATGCCGGTATCCATGCCGCTGCCGGGTTCCAGTTCCTCATGGGTAACCGTCAGCCGCACCATGTCCTGGTAGGGCACGATGTCGAAGGTGACGCGGCTGTAGGCAGCGGGATTGTCGGCCTGCGAGGCGGCTGCCCAGGTGATGACCAGGCGCGAGGGCGGGGTGCTTTCCACCACTTCGCCGACCAGCTCGACCGAGCGCGTTTCATTTGCACGCACGTGCTGCCAGCGCGAGCCCGGTTTCCAGTCCGAGACGTTCTCGTGGCCCCAGTAGCGACTGGCGATCTCGGGGCGGGTGATGGCCTCGAACACCTTCTGTGGCGTGGACGCGATGTAGATCACGTGGATGAAGCGGGTTGACTCTGCGGACATCGTCATTCTCCTTCCAGTTCGCGTTTCAGGTCATGCAGCAGGCTCAGGCGCTGCTGCTCGAACTTGCGTACCCAGCGTTCGTAGACTTCATGCAGGGGCACCGGGTTGATGAAGTGCAGCTTCTCGCGGCCACGGCGCACGGTGCTGATCAGGTTGGCGTCTTCCAGCAGGCCCAGGTGCTGGGTGACCGATTGCCGGGCCATGTCCAGGTGTTCGCACAGCTGGCCCAGCGTCTGCCCGTTGTCCTTGCAGAGCAGATCCAGCAGCGTGCGGCGCGTGGGATCGGCCAGTGCCTTGAACACCTTGTCTGCGTCGCGCAGGTGGTCTACCGCCATGGGGAGGTCTTCAATTCCAGTTGTCGATCCTGACGTCGTGTGGGTTGGGCTGGCCCTTGCCGGTTTCCAGCAGTGCCTTCAGGCTCATCAGGAACACCGCCCACTTGGTGCTGCAGTGGGAGGTGAACTCGACGCGCTCTTTCCAGCCTTCATGGGTGAACAGGACGATGCAGTAGTCGCCTTCCTGCTTCAGCGCGAAGCGCGCGTGGGTGCCGATCCATTCGGCGGGGCCGGCGTGGAACCGCCACAGCACGAGCTCGCCTGGAACAAGCTGCTCAAGCTTCATCTCCATGGCGCCGATTTCCTGGCCGTTGTTGGTGAAACGGACCTTGACCGTGCCGCCGGCTTCGCGGTCGCCGTGCGCGTCTTCGGCCCACCAGGCGGCCACGCCTTCGGGGGTGGCCAGCGCCTGGTACACCTGGCTTGCGGGGGCCTTGATGCCGACCCTGTGTGCGATATCCACCATTGCAGTTTCCTCGCGATGGGCTGGCAGGCGCCGCCCTTGAGTGGACTATATGCAGGTAAATGCCTGCATGTCAAACGCCGCCACGAACGCCCGGGCGTGGTAGTGCCGGCCGCTGGCCGGCATCCCGGTGGCGTTGGGTACGTGCAGTTGCCGGCCAGCGGCCGGCAACTGCACGTA
>NZ_JBMRGJ010000034.1:0-25714 GCF_049384325.1 Stenotrophomonas sp. CASM114
GGTGTCGGATGGCGGGGTGTCCGCGGCATGGATGCCGTGGCCAAGCCCCCAGGGATGGGTTTACGGCGTCCCCGCCATCCGACACCTCCCCGCCTCCCCACGGAACACCCCAGAGCCGCTTTGGCTTTGGACTTGCCGGCCAGCGGCCGGCACTACCGCGGGTGCAGGGTGCAACCCTGCAAAGAAAAAGGCCGCCTTTCGGCGGCCTCACTTTTCCTTACTTCAGCTTGATCTCGCGCAGGCGTTCCTCGAGGAAGCCGTGGGCGGTGATCGCCTCCGGATACCGGCTCGGGTTCTCCGGGGTGATGCACGAGGGCAGCACGTCGATCAGGTAGTCGGGGTTCGGGTGCAGGAAGAACGGCACCGAATAGCGCGGCTGGCGCGCCAGGTCACCCGGGGGGTTGACCACGCGGTGGATGGTCGACGGATACACGTGGTTGGTCAGGCGCTGCAGCATGTCGCCGATGTTGACCACGATCGTGTCCGCATCTGACGTAAATGGCACCCACTCGCCGTCATGCGACTGCACTTCCAGGCCTGCGGCACTGGCGCCGACCAGCAGGGTGATGAAGTTGATGTCGCCATGGGCACCGGCACGCACGTTCGGGATGTCGTCAGTGGTGATCGGCGGGTAGTGGATCGGGCGCAGGATCGAGTTGCCGAAGTTGGTCTTGTCGGCGAAGAAGTCTTCCGGCAGGCCAATGTGCAGGGCCAACGCGGACAACACGCGCGACCCCAGGTTGTCCAGCGCCTGATACAGGCCGTAACCGCGCTCACGGAAACCTTCGACCTCGGCCGGCCACAGGTTCGGCGCCATCACGTCCCGGTACTTGGAATCGTCGGCGATCTCGCGGCCGATGTGCCAGAACTCCTTCAGGTCGAAATGCTTGGAGCCCTTGGCGGTTTCCACGCCGAACGGGGTGTAGCCGCGGGCGCCGCCGCTGCCGGCCACGTGGTACTTGCGCTTGACCTCTTCCGGCAGGGCGAAGAAAGCCTTGAAGGCATCGTAGGCCGCGTCGATGTCGGCCTGCGGGATGCCGTGGTTACGGATGCCCGCGAATCCCCATTGGCGGTAGGCCGCGCCCAGCTCGGCCACGAAGGCCTCGCGGTCGCTGTCGAAACGGGTGATGTCGAGGGTGGGGATCTGGCTCACAGCGGTTCCTGGCTTGTCGTTGGGTCTGAGGGGGCCAACGCATTCATGGCCCGCCTGAACATTGTGACAGATCGCCCGGGGGACGCCACTCGATACACGGAAACAAACCGATACAATGCGCGACCCGCGCGCGGAGCAACGCTTCCGTCACGTTGGCCCCGCCCCTCTCCTGCACCCCCTGAACCTGCCCCACCATGCCCGCAGCTGCCCCTGCCGCCCCTGCCATTGAAGGTTCCGCCCGGCGCTGGCGGCGGCTGGCCTGGTGGTCGCTGTTCATCGCCGGCAATGCGGTACTGGCCGCGGCGATTGCGCTGGGCAACGTACCGCTGCGTGACAATCCGGGCGGCGGCGCCGGCCTGGCCTATCTGGCGGTCGCCCTGCCCGGCCACCTGCTCGCGTTCGGTGCGCTGGCCGGCCTGCTGCCGCTGCTGCTGGGCCTGTGGCCACGCAGCGCGCGTACGCTGAGCATCAGCGCGGCCGTGCTGCAGGGCCTGTGGCTGTGCCTGCTGCTGGTCGACGCCAAGGTCTTCACCCTGTACCGCTTCCACCTCAATGCCATGGTTGTGAACATGGTGTTCGGCGGCGCCCTGCAGGACCAGGTTGCCCTGTCCTGGAAGACCTGGCTGCAGGTCGGCCTGCTGGTTGCCGCGGTCTTCACCGCCGAGGGCCTGCTGGCCTGGGCGTGCTGGAAACTGCTGCCGGCCGCGCCGCGCCGTCGACGGGTGCTGCAGGCCTGGGCGGTGGTCGCGCTGCTGATGGCCGGCGGCCAGGTCGCCACGGCCTACTACGACGCCCGCGGCGACCGTGATGTGATCGCGCAGTGGAACTACCTGCCGTGGGCGCAGCCGATCACGGCCAAGAGCTTCATGCGGCGCCTGGGCGTGGTCAGCCAACAGCACGCCGGCCTGCCCGACCCGCGCCATGCGCAGCTGCTGTACCCGCTGCATCCGCTGCGCTGCCAGAGCCCACATCGTCCCAACGTACTGATGGTGGTACTGGAGTCGCTGCGCCACGATGTGCTGACACCGCAGCTGATGCCCAACACGTCGACGCTGGCGCAGGATGCGCGCGTCTTCGACCACCATTTCAGCACCGGCAATGCCACCCGCTACGGCCTGTTCGGACTGCTCTACGGCCTGCCCGGCGGCTATTGGCCGAGCATGCTTGACGAGCAGCGTGGCTCGCAGCTGTTCCAGGTGCTGGGCCAGCAGGGCTACGACCTGCACCTGTACGGCAGTGCGCCGTTGTACAGCCCGGAGTTCGATCGCACGGTGTTCGCCGATGTCCGCGACCAGCTGCACCAGGGGCCGGCAGCGCTGAAGTCAGACGGCCGCGACCGCGCGATCATCAGTGCGCTGCAGCAGGACATCCGCGCCAGCCAGGCCGCGCAGCGCCCGTGGTTCGGCTTCGTGTTCCTCGACTCCACCCATGCGCCCTACCACATGCCCGAGGGCTATCCGGCGGTGGCCACACCGATGGCCGCCGATATCGATTTCCTCAAATTCGGCCCGGAGCATGACCCGACGCCGGAACTCAACCGCTACCGCACCGCCGTGCACTATGCCGACAGCCTGATCGGCTCGCTGCTGGACGACCTGCGCGCACAGGGCCTGGCCGAGGACACCATCGTGCTGGTCACCGGTGACCATGCCGAAGAGTTCAACGACCTCAAGCTGAACTACTGGGGCCACAACGGCAACTTCTCCGACTATCAGCTGCAGGTCCCGTTCGTGCTGCATTGGCCGGGCAAGGCCGCTGGCCACGACGCACGCACCAGCTCGCACGAAGACTGGGTGCCGACACTGATGCGCCACGCACTGGGTTGCGAGAACGCACCGGCCGATTACAGCACCGGCCAGGACCTGCTGGCCGAGCCGCAGGGCACGCGTGCGCTGGTGGTCGAAAGCTGGTCGCAGCGCGCGGTGCGCCATGGCGATGCCATCTATGTGTTCGACAAGTTCGGCAACGCCACCGCCCTGGACCTGCGCTACCGGCCGCTGCCACAGCAGGCGCCCGATGCGGCCGCCGTACGCACTGCATGGGAAGCGCTGACCCGCTTCCGCAACCGCTGACCCTCAAGGATCGATCCTGCATGAACCGTCCGCTGCGCATCCTGCACACTGAAGCCGCCAAGGGAATGGGCGGGCAGGAGATCTACATCTTCCGCCACATGCAGGTGATGCGCGCGCGTGGCCACGAGGTGGCGCTGCTGTGCCAGCCCGAAGCGCGACTGGCCCAGCTGGCACGCGATGATGGTTTCACCGTGCATACCCTGCGCATGGGTGGCCTGCTGCGCCTGCTGCGCGGCATCTGGTCGGTCTCGCGCCTGGTGCGCCGCGAACGCTATGACGTGGTCAACACCACCAGCCGCCGTGACGCACTGATCGCCGCCGCCGGTGCACGCCTGGGCGGCACGCCGCTGGTGGTGCGCTCGCGCCACCTGATGAGCCCGGTCAACTCGCTGCTGACCTATACCGGCCTGCCGCACCGGGTGCTGACCGTCAGCAGCTTCGTCAAGCAGTTGCTGGCCGCGCGCGGCATTCCGGCCGAACACATCGGTATCGTGCCGCCCATCGCGGTCCCGCCGCGCTGGAGCGAAATCCGCAAGGACGACCCCTGGCAATGCCTGCAGGAGGTACGCGCGGACGTGCGCGCCGAACTCGGCTTCGGCGAACAGGACATCGTGGTCGGTTGCGTGGCGGTGCTGCGCGAACCCAAGGGTCATGCCGACCTGCTGCAGGCGATGGTGCCGCTGTGCAAGACGCACCCGAACCTGCACCTGGTGGTGGTCGGCGATGGCCAGCCGGTCATGGACCGGCTGCAGGCGCTGCGCGACGAGCACGGGCTGCAGCAGCAGGTCCATCTGCTCGGCTATCGCGACGGCGCATGCCGGCTGATGGCTGGCTTCGACATCTTCGCGCTGGCATCGCACAAGGAAGCGGCCGGTACCGTCTTCCTGGAGGCCGCCTATGTCGGGGTGCCGATCGTGGCCACGCGGGTGGGTGGCGTGCCGGAGATGGTGATGGATGGCAGCAATGCGATCCTCACCCGGCTGGGCGACAATGCAGCCCTGACAGGCGCCCTGCGCCTGCTGGTGGACGATCCGGAACGGCGGCGGCAGATGGGCCGCGCCGGGTGGGACTGGATGCGCAGCGCGCACCGGTTCACTCCCGACGGCCACGGTGAGACCACCGAACACTATTACCACCAGTGGCTGAAGGAGCTGGGACATGGCTGATGCCCGAACCGTACCGGTGCTGATGCACCACCACGTCAGTCCGTCGCCGGGCATGATCACCGTGTCACCGGAGAATTTCGAAAGCCAGATCGCGTGGCTGGCCGGCAACGGCTGGACGTCGCTGACACTGGACCAGTACGCCGGCTTCCTGGCCGGCAAGCCGGTGCCGCGCAAGTCGATCGTGATCACCTTCGACGATGGCTACCTGGACAACTGGGTGTATGCGCACCCGATCCTGCAGAAGTACGGCATGCACGCGGTGGTGTTCGTGGTCACCGGCTGGATGGGCGAAGGCCCGGAGCGGCCCCACGCCGGGCTTGCCGGGGCAACGTTGCCTGCCACGCCGGACCATCGCGGCTGCGAAGCGGCGATCTACGAGCAGAACCGCAGCGACGACGTGATGATGCGCTGGAGCGAAGCGCGCGCGGCCATCGCCGCCGGCACCTTCGAAGTGCATTGCCACACCCATACCCACACCCGCTGGCTGCGCCGCGACGACCTGGACCGCGCACAGCGCCGTGCCGGCCTGAGCCACGACCTGGCAGTCTCGCGCGACGTCCTGCAGGACAAGCTTGGCGAGGTGTCCGATACGCTGTGCTGGCCCTACGGCGATTTCGACCAGGACCACATCGAGGTGGCGCGCGAGCACGGCTTCCGCTACCTGCATACCACCCACCCGTTCGGACGCAATGTGGTGGGCGGCGACCCGGAGCGCATCTATCGTTTCGCGATCCGCAACCGCCCGGCCAGCTGGCTGCGAAAACGCATCGCACAGAGCTACAACCCGCTGATCGCACCGCTGTTCAATGGCTTCAAGGCACGCCAGAAGAAGATGGTGCCGGGGCCGTAGGCAACCCACCGCCCTGCCCCTTCAACGAAAACGCCCCGGCATTCCGGGGCGTTTTCGTTGGGCGGATGTGCAGCGGCCTCAGGCGGCGGCTTCACGTACCGCCGCGGACAGTCGATCCAGCGTGTCCTGCATCAGCGTCGCATCATCGGCCTCGACCGTGACCCGCACCACCGGCTCGGTACCGGACGGGCGCAGGAACGCACGGCCACGACCGGCCACCGACTGCTGCGCGACAGCCAGCGCGGCCTGCACGCTGCCGGCCTGCACAGTGGCCTTGGCCGAGACATTGCCCAGCCGCACGTTGACCGTCTTCTGCGGCACCCGCACCAGTCCTTCCAGCGCCTGGCGCAGGGTCTGCCCGCTGTTGCGCAATGCCACCAGCACCTGCAGCGCGCTGACGATGCCGTCGCCGGTGGTGGCCCGATCCAGGCACAGCAGGTGGCCGGAGGCTTCACCGCCGAGCACGCCGCCGCCTTCCATCAGCGCCTGGTGCACGTAGCGATCGCCGACATTGCTGCGCACGAACGGAATCTGCAGGTCGGCAAATGCCTTCTCGACGCCGTAGTTGCTCATCAGCGTGCCGACCACCGGGCCGCGCAGGCGGCCTTCGGCTTTCCATGCACGGGCCAGGATATACAGCAGGTCATCGCCGTCGACCGGGTTGCCCTGGTCGTCGGCCATCAGCACGCGGTCGCCATCCCCATCGAAGGCGATGCCGAGATCGGCGCGTGTTTCGCGGACCTTGGCCGCCAGGTTGTCGATGTGGGTGGAACCCACGCCGGCGTTGATGTTGACGCCGTTGGGCTCGGCACCAATGCCGATCACCTCGGCGCCCAGTTCACGGAACAGCAGCGGCGCGATCTGGTAGGTGGCGCCGTGCGCGCAGTCCAGCACCAGGCGCACGCCACGCAGGTCGAACGCGCGCGGCACGCTGGCCTTGCAGAACTCGATGTAGCGGCCGACCGCTTCGCGCGCACGCGACGCCTTGCCCAGCTTTTCCGATTCGGCGGTGGTGAACGGGATGTCCAGCGCCGCTTCCAGGGCCAGCTCGGTGGCATCGTCGAGCTTCTCGCCCTGGGCGGAGAAGAACTTGATGCCGTTGTCGTAGTGCGGGTTGTGCGAGGCGCTGATGACGATGCCAGCGTCCACGCCAAGCGTACGGGTCAGGAACGCCACCGCCGGGGTCGGCATCGGCCCCAGCAGCTGCACGTCGGCACCGGCGGCGACCAGGCCGGCTTCCAGTGCCGCTTCGAACATGTAACCGGAGATGCGGGTGTCCTTGCCGATCACCACGATCGGCCGGCGCCCGTCCTGGCCGCGCTGGTCGACCAGGACACGGCCCAGGGCGTTGCCCAGGCGCAGCACGAAGTCGGCCGAGATCACGCCCTGGCCGACCCGTCCACGGATGCCATCAGTACCGAAGTACTTGCGGCCTCCCATCAAGCCACCTCCGGCGCCGGCTGACGGCCCAGCATTGCCAGCAGATCGGACAGGCGGTCGCGCATTTCGCGACGGTCGCAGATCTGGTCGATGGCGCCGTGCTCCAGCAGGAATTCCGAGCGCTGGAAGCCTTCCGGCAGCTTCTCGCGCACGGTCTGCTCGATCACGCGCGGGCCGGCGAAGCCGATCAGCGCCTGCGGCTCGGCGATGTTGATGTCACCCAGCATCGCGAAGGAGGCCGACACGCCGCCGGTGGTCGGATGGGTCAGCACCGAGATGTACGGCAGGCCGGCTTCACGCAGCTTGCCCAGCGCGGCCGAGGTCTTGGCCATCTGCATCAGCGAGAACAGGCCTTCCTGCATGCGGGCGCCACCGCTCTGCGAGAAGCACACGTAGGGCGCACCGATCTCGACCGCGGTTTCCGCGGCCAGTGCGAAACGCTCGCCGACCACCGAGCCCATCGAGCCGCCCATGAAGGCGAAGTCGAACGACGATGCCACCAGCGCACGGCCCTTGAGCAGGCCGCGCATGGCGATCAGCGCGTCGTACTCGCCGGTGTTCTTCTGCGCGATCTTGATGCGCTCGCTGTACTTCTTCTGGTCCTTGAACTTGAGCAGGTCGGTCGGCCCCAGGCGCGCACCGATCTCGGTGGTGCTGTCGGCATCGAACAGGGCGGCCAGGCGCGCACGCGCACGGATCGCCATGTGATGGCCGCACTTCGGGCAGACTTCCAGGTTCTCTTCCAGTTCCGGACGGTACAACGCGCTGCCGCAGTTGCTGCACTTTTCCCACAGGCCCTCGGGGACACTGCGCTTCTTGCTGGGGGTGTTGTCGGTGCGGATGCCGGACGGCATCAACTTGCTGAGCCAACTCATGCGGGAGGACACTTCCGTTCAGGGCGGCCCGGGGGCCGCAAAGGCGGACAGTCTAGCTCCGCTTTCCCCGCCCGTGCACCCCCTTGCCAGCCACGGGGCAGCCGGAAAAAACCATGCTGGGACGTACGTTTAGGTGCTGGGGCGGTGCCCGCCGCTGGCCGGCAGCCCTTGCGTGCAGACCGATGGGTAGTGCCGGCCGCTGGCCGGCAGCCCTTGCACGCGAGCCCTCAGGAGGATGCCGGCCAGCGGCCGGCACTACCGTTACGCGTCCAGCGCCTGCCGCAGCGGGGCGAGGAAGGCCCGGGCGTGCTGCGCGGCCTCTTCCGCCGAGCCCGCTTCGGCCAGCGCCGCCACCAACGCGCTGCCCACCACCACGCCGTCGGCCTGGCGGGCCATGGCCGCGGCACTGGCGGCATCCTTGATGCCGAAGCCCGCCACCACCGGCACCGACGCACGCGCGCGCAACGCCTGCAGGCGGGCACTGGCGGCATCGCTGTCCAGGCGCTCGGACGCGCCGGTGACACCGGCAAAGCTGACGTAGTAGAGATAGCCACGGGCCAGCGCCAGCAGCTTGTCGGCTCGCGCCTCACTGGTGGTCGGCGACGCCAGCAGTACCAGCGCAAGGCCGGCTGCGTCGAATGCCTGCTGGGCGTCGCCCGCTTCTTCCGGCGGCAGGTCGACCAGCAGCACGCCGTCCACGCCGGCGTCGACGGCGGCCTTGGCGAAGGCCGCGTAACCGTGGATCTCCACCGGGTTCAGGTAGCCCATCAGCACCACGGGGGTCTGCGCATCGCGCTCGCGGAACTGCGCCACGGCCTGCAGGACGTAGCGGCTGCCGGCGCCGCGCGCCAGCGCGCGCTCGGAGCTGCGCTGGATGGTCGGGCCATCGGCCATCGGGTCGGAGAACGGCACGCCCAGTTCAATCACGTCGGCGCCGGCGTCGACCAGTGCGTGCATGACCGGCACGGTGGCCTCCAGCGAGGGATCACCGGCCGTGACGAAGGGGATCAGCGCCTTGCGCTGCTGTTCGCGCAGACGCTGGAAACAGGCATCGAGTCGGGATACGGACATTTCAGGCACATCCTTCAATCAGTTCAATCGCATCGCTGGTTCCCCAGTACATCTGGGTGACCCGCCCTTCAAACAGTTCCACGCGGATACCCAGGTCCGAACCCGGGTCCTGCCAGGTGAGGTACTCGCCCTGGTCACCGTCGTAGGCATGCGGGCTGGATACCGGCGGCTTCGGGAACTGGGCCATGGCCTGGGCGCGGGTCATGCCGACACGCAGGCCGAACGGACCGGGCTGCTGGGTCGGCGCCCCGCTGTCCGGATCCAGGCCGAGATCGAAACGGACGACGCGATCTTCATCGGTCATCATCGACACGCCGGGCGGCAGCCCCTTGCCGTCGTAGTACTCGCAACTGCCGCCGATGGCTTCGACCGCCCCTTGCGCGGTCCACGGCCCGAGTGCCTTCAGATCGCCCATGTGCTGGCCGATCAGCACCTCGCCGGCATGGTCCAGCGCCACCGAGACCACCGCGGGCGCGCCATCGCTGTCCATATCTTCCGTGGACGGCGGATCGACGATCGGCGCACGTGCCATCGGGTCGAGGTCATCATTCGCGGCCGCCTGCTGTGCCGGCTGCGTGGTGGCCTTGGCGGCCGGTGCCAGCAGAGGCGGCTCCGGCGGCTGGCACGCGGCCAACCCCAGCGCCAGCAGCAGCACGCCACTGTTGCGCAGCAGCGCGCTCACAGCACCAGCCCTTCGCGCGCGGCGATGGTATGCACATCCTTGTCGCCACGGCCGGACAGATTGCACAGCACGATCTGGTCACGCGGACGCTCACGCGCCAGCTTGATCGCCTGCGCCAGCGCATGGCTGGACTCCAGCGCCGGCAGGATGCCCTCGGTATGCGCCAGCAGGTGGAAGGCCTGCAGTGCTTCGTCATCGGTGATGCCGAGGTAGCGCGCGCGGCCGGTATCGGCCAGGAATGCGTGTTCGGGGCCGACGCCCGGATAGTCCAGGCCGGCCGACACCGAATGGGTCTCGATGATCTGGCCGTCGTCGTCGCACAGTACATAGGTGCGGTTGCCATGCAGCACGCCCGGGCGACCGGCGGCGATCGATGCAGCATGGCGACCGGTGCTGATGCCATCACCTGCGGCCTCGGCGCCGACGATCTCGACCTGGCGGTCGTTGAGGAAGGCATGGAACAGGCCGATGGCATTGCTGCCGCCGCCGACGCAGGCAGTGATCGCATCGGGCAGGCGGCCGTACTCGGCCAGCATCTGCTCGCGTGCCTCGCGGCCGACGATGGCGTTGAAGTCGCGCACCATGCGCGGGTAGGGATCCGGACCGGCGACCGTACCGATGATGTAGAAGGTGTCCTGCACATTGGTCACCCAGTCGCGCATCGCTTCGTTGAGCGCGTCCTTCAAAGTGGCCGAACCGGAGGTGACCGGCACCACCGTCGCGCCGAGCAGCTTCATGCGGTAGACGTTGATCTTCTGCCGCTCGATGTCGGTGGCGCCCATGTACACCACGCATTCCAGGCCCAACCGCGCGGCAACCGTGGCGCTGGCCACGCCGTGCTGGCCGGCACCGGTCTCGGCGATGATGCGCTTCTTGCCCATCCGCGCCGCCAGCAGCGCCTGGCCGATGGTGTTGTTGATCTTGTGCGCGCCGGTGTGGTTCAGGTCTTCGCGCTTGAGCAGGATCTGCGCGCCGCCGACATGGTCGCTCAGCCGCTGGGCGTGGTAGATCGGGCTCGGCCGGCCCACGTAGTGGGCCAGGTCGCGGTCGTAGGCGGCCTGGAATGCCGGATCCTGGCGGGCCTGGTCATAGGCCTGGGCGAGTTCCTGCAGCGGGCCGACCAGGGTTTCGGCAACGAAGCTGCCACCGTAGCGGCCGAAATGGCCCTGGGCATCCGGGAAGGCGTGGTAGTCGGCAATGGGGGAGGCAGACATGGAAGCGACCGCTGGTTCGAGACAGGTGGATACTCTAGCGCACGGGTCGTGACCGGAAAATGGATATTATCTGGCGTATACCGTCAGGAAATCTCACATGAGCCGTTCGCTGTTGCCACCGCTCAATGCGCTGCGCGCGTTCGAGGCCACCGCCCGCCTGGGCGGGGTTGGCCGCGCCGCGCAGGACCTGCACGTGACCCACGGCGCGGTCAGCCGCCAGCTGAAGCTGCTGGAAGACCACCTCGGCCTGGCGCTGTTGCAGCGGGCCGGTCGCGGCCTGCGGCTGACCGCTGCGGGCACGCGCCTGCAGGCAGCGTGCAGCGAGGCCTTCAGCGGCATCGAAGACTGCGTGCGCGAACTGCGCCGGCCGACGGCGGCCCCGGCGCTGGTGCTGGGCTGCAGCGGCAGCGTGCTGGCGCGCTGGATGATTCCGCGCCTGCCCGCACTGCAGGCCGCCCTGCCCGGCGTACGCCTGCAGTGGTCGGCGCTGGATGGCAGCTTCACCGAGGCGCAGGCCGCACTGGACGCGGTGCTGCTGCTGGCGCAGGGGCCGTGGCCCCGGGGCTGGCAGGTGCGTGAGCTGGCGCCGGAACGGGTCGGCGTGGTGGTGGCCCCCTCGCATCCGGCCGCGCAGCGACTGCGGCATGTGCCGCCCTCGGCGCTGCTGCAGGAGACGCTGCTGCACACCAGCTCACGGCCGCAGGCATGGCCGGCGTGGGCGCAAGCGCACGATCTGGACACCTCGAAGCTGCAGCTGGGTACTGCCTTCGAACACCTGTACTACCTGCTGGAGGCAGCGGTGGCCGGGCTGGGCCCGGCGATCGCACCCGAGCCACTGGTGGCCGAGGACCTGGCCGCCGGGCGACTGGTCGCGCCGTGGGGATTTGCCGCCACCGGTGGCTTCTGGGTGCTGGCGCGACCGGATGGACCGGCAGATGGGCGCGTGGATGCGCTGGCCGACTGGCTGGGCCAGCAACTGCGCTGACAACAAAAAGGGGACGGAGGGGATTAAGTCGCAAGTGGCACAAACGACTTAATCCCCTCCGTCCCCTTTTTTCAGCTGGCAGTCGGGGTGGCCAGTCGCTGCTGCAGGTCTTCGCGCAGGCGCGACAGCTCGACTTCGGCCTGCTGCCGCTGCTGCATTCCTTCGCGATGGATGCTGCGCACTTCCTCGACCGTGGCGATCAACTGGTCGTGCACGTGGCGCAGCGTCGCCACGTCGATCACGCCGCGCTGGTTGCTGCGCGCGGTATCCACCGAGGCCTGGCGCAGCAGGTCGGCGTTGCGGCGCATCAGCTCGTTGGTGGCATCGTCGATGGCGGTGGACAGCTCGACCGCGGCCTTCTGCTCACCCAGCGAAAGCTGGATGGCGAACTGGCGCTTCCACGACGGGATGGTGATCTCGCGCACCGTGTTGAACTTCTCGATCAGCTGCAGCGCGTTGGCCTGGATCAGGCGGATCATCGGCAGCGACTGGTCGGCCGCATGCTGCATCAGCTGCAGGTCGGACACGCGCTTTTCGAGGAGGCGGATCGCGTTGTCGACTTCGCTCTGGCGGATGCGCTGCTGCGGATCCTCACTGCCCTGCCCGGCCTGCTGCTCGGCCTGCAGTTCGGCCAGGCGCTGCTTGCCGGCCGCAGCATACAGGCCCAGCGCATGGCGTTCTTCGCGGACGATGTCATGCATGCGGTCGAACTCGCCCACGCGCTTGCCCATCAACGCCTGCTGCACACCGACATCACCCAGCAGCTGCTCGATCTGCGCATTGGTGTCGCTGAACTTCTGCACCAGCTCGCCCTTGGATACGCGCAGGCGGTCGATCAGGCCACCGATCACCGGCACCTTCGACCGCTGCGCGAAGCCGTCCAGCTTCAGGCTGCGTGCGATGCGCACCACTTCGCCCAGTTTCTCGCCGCTGGCATCGAGGTCACGATTGCGCACCTGGTCCAGCAACTGGCTGGAAAACGCTGCGGTGCGCGTGGCCGCTTCGCGACCGAAGACCTGCAGGTTGCCCGGGCGCAGGTCATCCAGCTCCAGACGGATCTCGGCGATGCGCGGCAGATCCTCGCGGACCAGGCCAAGCGCCTGCAATGCGCCTTCATCGAGCGGAACGGCGGTAGTCGTGCCGGGCACGAGGGCACCGGGGGTCTGGCTGTCCTGGGTCATCGGGCAGTCTCCTTGCAGTTGGGTAAGCGGCAGCGGCGGCCGGCTCAAGGCAGTCTAGCCTGAGCCGCCGCGACCTCGTCATCGATCTGTGCGTGCAGCGTGGCGGCCTTCGCCGCCAATGTGGCGCCGGCCGCGGCCTGGCCCGCCGCGGCGGCCTGCCGCCAGGCTGGCAACAGGACGTCATGGATGCGCGCGAAGCGTTGCAGCAGCACGTTGTCCTGGTCCTGCAGGAGCTGCCACTGGCCGGCCTCGAGACGGCGCAGCGTGGCCAGCCGGCGCAGGTGATCGAGCCGTTGCGACAGCGCGGCCTGGCCGGCGGTATCCAGCGACGCCAGCCGCACCGCTGCCAGCTCGACCCAGGCGTCAAGCGCTGCGGCCGCCGCTGAATGTCCGGCGATGGCCATGGCCCGCAGCTGCAGCTGCTGCTGCAGCTGCCGGGCCTGCTCGCGCGCCTGCAGGGCCAGCACGCCCAGCTGCGACTGCAGCGCACGTCCTTCCGCCTCGCGATCGACATCGCGCCCCAGCAGGCGTCCCCACCAGCCCGCCTGCTGCCGGATCTGCGCCGGGTTATCGGCCTGCAGGGCCAGCGCGATGCGTGCCAGTGCGGCCACCAGCCCTGCGCCCGCGCCCGGCGGCAACGGTGTTTCGCGCCGCGCCAGCGCCTGCAGCAACGGCGCACCATAGTCGGCCAGCGCGGCGACATCGGCCGTGTCCGGCAAGCTCGGTGGCGGCAGTGGCGCCTGCATGGTCACGGCAGCGGCGGCGGCTTCGGTGTCGTCGCTGGAATCTCCTCACCGTCGTCCGGCGGCAACGACTCGCCGTAGAAGTGACGCATCAGCGCCTCATCCAGCGCGCGCTCCTCCGGCGTCGTGGCACGGCGCACACGCGCACGCTGCGCCACCGCACTGTTCGGCACCCCACGCTCGACCTGCTGCCGCGCCCAGCCGGCGAACGCGGCCAGGGTCTGCGACACCTGTGCCTGCTGCGCCTGCGATGCCGCCAACAGTTCCACCAACGGTGCCAGGCCAGCCTGCAGGTCGTCGGCCAGGACCGTCGTCGGCACACTGGCGGCTGCCGCGACCGGCACCGGCGCGGCGGCCGGACGTGTTTCAGAAAGACGATGCAGGGCCTCCAGCAACGCCGGCCACGGTGCCGGGTCGGCAACGGCAATCGCTTCCGGCGCCGGCGGTGGAAGCTGCAGGGCGGTGGCGATGTCGGCCAGCTGCGCGACCACGCGCCCACCGACATCGCTGTCGTCGGCCCCCATGGCCTTGTTGCGCAGGAAGTCGCGCTTGATCTGCGTCCAGCGTTGCGCCTGCGTGTCGTCCAGCACGCCGCGCAGCTCGGCCAGCTTCAACAGGTTTTCTTCGGCGCCGGTGGTCAGCAGCTGTGCCTCGCCCAGGTAGTGGTCGGAGATCAACTGCTGCAGCTCCTCCTCGTTCATCACCGGCGAGATCTTCTCGGCCAGCTTGTTCATGTTGCGGTAGCTACCCTGCAGCCGGAACGGCGGCTCGGTGCGGTAGCGGTCGTCCTGCGCGGCACTGGCGATGTACTGCTGGTTGACGCGGTAGACCACGTCGCGCACGCGCAGCATGCGCTGCAGGGTGGCGGTGATTTCGTTGATCTCCGCGCTGCTGTAGGCGTGGCTCAGGCCGTTGGTCGAGACCTCCTTGCCCATCGCCCGGTCGACCAGCGTGTACAGGTCAGCCATGTCGCGTGTAGCCAGCGGCGCCAGCACCGGGTTGGAGGTCAGGCTGTTCTCGATGTAGCTGAGGGTAAAGGCCGCCTCCATGCCACCGAGCACATCACCCAGGTTGTAGATGTCGGCACGGTTGGCCAGCATGTCCGGAATCTTGAACACCTCGCCGGACTCGGTATACGGGTTGCCGGCCATCACCACGCAGAATTTCTTGCCGCGCATGTCGTAGGTGCGGGTGCGACCGCGCCACACACCCTCGATACGGCGGGTGCCATCGCACAGCGAGATGAACTTCTGCAGGAACTCGGGATGGGTGTGCTGGATGTCGTCCACATACAGCATGGTGTTGTTGCCCATTTCCAGCGCCAGGTTGAGCTTCTCCAGCTCCTGCCGCGAGGTCGCGTCCGGTGCCTGGGCCGGGTCCAGCGACCGCACCTCGTGACCCAGCGCCGGGCCGTTGATCTTCATGAAGACCAGGCCCAGGCGGTGCGCCACGTATTCCATCAGCGTGGTCTTGCCGTAGCCGGGCGGCGAAATCATCATCAGCAGGCCCATCAGGTCGCTGCGCTTGTTCTCGCCGACCGTGCCCATCTGCTTGGCCAGGTTGTCACCGATCACGCCCAGGTAGACATCATTGATCAGCTTGTTGCGTACGAACGAGGACAGCGGCCGCGCCTTGAACTCGGAAAGCCGCAGGGTCTCGCGCTCGCGGCCGATGATGCCCTGGCGCAGCGCCTGGTAGGCATGGAACGCTGGCACGAAATGACGCAGGTGCTGCTTCAGGCGCGCCAGGAAATCATCCAGCGATACCACCAGCGTGCCGTTGCTGATGCGTGCGTGTTCACCCAGCAGGCCACTGACCTCCGCCTGCAGCGCGGCGTCGCTGGCACGGGTACGCAGCTGGCGCTGCACCAGCAGCAGTGCTGCAGCCTCGTCGACGTAGCCGGCATGCGGGGCATGCGCCGGCATCCGCGCCAGCGCCCGCAGCCACTGACCGGCCAGCGCCCAGCGCGTGGCCAGCGGATCCTGGCTGCGCTGCAGGGCGCGTTCGACCGCCTCGCGTTGCCCGGCCTGTTCCAGCTGCCGAGCCAGTGCCTCCAGCAGCGCTACGGCATGGCGGCTGCTGCTGAACACCGGTTCGCCGGCCGTTAGTTCCTCGCCCAGATAGGCGGCCGCGGCCTCTGCGGCATCGGCATCGAACGGCAACGCGTGGGATTGCGCATACGCCAGCAGTGCCTCGGCCATTTCCGCACGCAACGCCAGGCGCCCTTCATCGGACCCCAGCAGGCGTGCCAGCGCTTCAGCACCCATCTGGCGGGCCGGCCATTGCGCCACCGCTTCGCGCCGCTGCTCGGCAGCCCAGAACAGCACCGCCAGCGCACGCACCCGCGGTGCATGCCGCAGGCTGCCGGCCGCCTGCTGCAAGGGCAGCAACGCACGCAGGATCAGCGCGGCATCATGGTCATGGATGCCGCGCTCGTAGCCTTCGCGGTAGCGCGGTGCGGCAAACGCACGCACGCGCTGGTCCAGTGCTTCGGGCGTGGCGACGTCGTGCTGCAGCGTGGCCAGGTCAAGCCCGTCGCTCCCCTCCTGCGCGGCCATCAACAGGCTGCCGGCAAGATACTCGCCGCGATACAGTGCAGGTGATTCGGAGTCCAGGGTGACCGGCCAGAACGGCTTCAGCGCATCCAGCTCCGGATCGTGCAGGGTCTCCAGGAAGTCGGTGCCGGTCAGATGGATCGCCAGCGTGTCACCACGCGGCAGCAGGGTCAGGTCCAGCGCCTGGGTGTTGACGCTGAAGCGATGGCGCGGCCCCAGCCGCACCACGTTGCCGCCCGCCTCGTACAGATCACTGCGGTCACGCAGCTGGCGCACCGCCTGGTCACGCACGCCCTTCAGGCGCGCTTCGATGTCGTCGGCCTTGACGTTGTCATGCAACGCGCGCAGGCGTTCGGCCAGCTCACGCAGCTTGAGGATCAGCGGATCGCCGGCAAAGAACGCATTGAGCTCATCGGCGGTGGCGAAGCGCTCGGTGCGCTTGGCCAGGCCATCGAGGATGCGGCTGGCCGCATCCAGCACCGAACGTGCCTTGCGCTGGCGGTCATCCAGCAGCGCCTGCTTGTGCGTTTCGAAGGCTTCAACCAGCTCTTCGCGCTTGCTCAGGATGTCGCCGAGGAACTGCTCGTGTTCGCCGAACTGGCTCTCCAGCTCCTCCAGCTGCACCAGCAGGCGCGACAGCTGCTCGTCGGCACGCTCCGGGTCCGTGGCCAGCGCCAGCGCGCTGGTGATCGACTGCGAGAACAGCGCGAACTGCGCGGCGAACTGCGCCACGGCCTCGGCTGAGCCGAGCGACCTGCGGCGCTGATCGGCACGCGCGCGGGCCTGGTTGAGGCGGCCGTACAGCACCGAAATGGACTCGACCACGCGGGTGCGGGCGGTGGCATCGTCCACCTTCAGGCCGGCCATCAGTTCAGACAGCATATCCAGATCGGCCGCCATCCCGCGCAGCCCCTCCAGCTGCTCATCCAGCTGGCGGGCACTCTGCGCCTGCTGCGCAGCCTCATCCAGCGCCTGCAGGCGCGTGGTCAGCGGCACCAGCGCGGCATCGCCGGCGAGGAAGTCACCCGTGGCGGCGCCGACACGATCCTGCGCCTCCACCAGCTCGGCCGTCATCGTCTCGATGCGCGCGGTGTCGATGTAACGCAGCTCGCGGATGGTCAGCAGCCGTCCACGCAATGCGGTGATCGCATTGAGGGCCTCGACGAAGGCCTGCACCTCGTTCCAGTTCTGCGGCTGCAGCCGGCCCAGCAGCGCCTTGTGCGCGGCCTCTGCCTCGACCATCGCCTGCGCCGACTGCTGACGGATCGACTGCACCTTCTCGTACTCGTCCAGCACCGATTCGCCGGTGGCGCTGATCTGCCGCAGCAGCGCCTCGGCGCCATCGCAGGCCGCGTCGCCCAACCAGTGGTGGGCATCGAACAGGCGCCGGGTGTCGGCCACCAGGCGCTGGTGGCGCTGCACCGACACGTCCTGGCCATCGATCTCGCGCGCCAGGTTGAACAGGTTGGAGATGCCCCGCACCAGTTCGGCGTTGCCGATGCGTCCCATGAAGGTGTTGCCGGGTGGCCGGCTTGCAGCAAACTCGTCACTGCTGAACGGGGTCTGCCAGACCTGCATCGGATGGATGCGGGTCGGCTCGCTGCCTTCGGCATGGAACAGCACCATGCGCCCGTCCTGCATCAAGGCGTAGCCATGGCCGAACACCGGGTTCTGCAGCACGCGCTGGATGGTGTTGTAGACGAACAGCGCCGAGCGCCCGCCTTCGCGCTCGTAGAAGATGTACAGCACGTCCTCGCCGTTGGGCGAACGGATGCTGCGCTTGAACTGCATGCCGGCCATCGAGGCGTCGAACGCCTTGTGCTCGCCGCCCTGCAGGTAATAGCCACCCGGGAAGATCACGCCGTGGTCTTCGGGCAGCTGCACGCAGGCCTGTACGATCGCATCGTTGCGCACGATGCCGCCGGTCAGCGTGTTGTAGATCAGCCCGCGCCACTCCGTCTCGCGGTACGGCAGCACCTTCAGCAGCACCAGCGAGCCGACCCGGGCGAATTCGAACTGGGCGTCGTCCAGCGACTGCGTGCTGTCCTCCACCGGTTCGCTGTAGATGCCCTGCCCGGTCTCGGTGTTGTTCTCGACCTTGATCGTGAGGTCGCCGCCGGTGGTCTCCACGAACAGGGTATCGAGGATGTTCAGGTGCGAATGGCGGCCATTGACCGCCAGGTCGCGGGTCGCCCGGGTCCATTCGAAGTCGAACGGCGGCGGCAGTGCGATATCGCGCTCACCGCGCGCATCCAGATAGGTCAGTTCGCCATCGCGCGACAGCGCCCAGCGGAACACGCGCACGTCGCTGCTGCGCTCACCGATCTGGAACGACGCCAGCAGCTTGTCGCCCACCACGATCAGCTGCAGCAGGCGCGCGTGCTTGTAGTAGGCGTACAGTTCGTTGAAGTCGTGCACGAAGCCGGGCTGGTCGAGGAAGCTGCCCTTCAGCTCCAGCGCCGCCACGTCGTAGCCGTCGCTGCCCTGCACCAGCCGGTACAGGCCGAACACGTCCTCGATGCGGGTCTGGGTCTTCAGCCCGATGAACACGTTGTAGCCGAACAGCAGGCGGTCCGGCCCGACCTGCACGATGTCACGGCCGACGCAGTTGTTTTCGCTGCGGATGCGGAAGCGCCCGACTACCTCCAGGCGGCTGTCGCCGAACTCGGCCAGGCGCTGGCGGTTGAGCGTTTCGGCCAGGCCCTGCAGGCGCTGGCCCTGCTCGGCCAGGCGGCGGCGCAGGACTTCATAGGCACCGCCCTGGGCAACGGCCTGGTCGACGGTAGTGCCGCCGGCCTCCGGTGCAGTGGATTCGGCGGACGGATGGGTATCAGACATCAGCAGGCTTCCGGCTCACGGGCGGACGGCCGCGGTTGCGGCCGGCGCGGGCGGGCGATGGCCGCAGCAGCCATCGCCCCATGCATCAACGGGCGCTGTCGACCACGGTGGCCGACACGGTCGGCACCGCTTCGGCATCCTCGGCGATCTGGCGCGGCGCCGGTTCGGCCACGGCCACGCCCAGGTAGCGCTGCATCAGCTCCTGCACGATCGGGCTCTTGCCGGCAAAGCCTTCGATCGACTTGCCCAGCGACACCGCCTTGACCAGGTTCTCGAACATGCCGCCGTCGCCACCGACCAGATCGATATCGGCGTTGCGCAGCGCGCTGGCGATGACGTTGGCGTTCTCGCGCGAGACTTCCTTGCCGGCTTCGATCGAGGCCAGCGCCTGCTTCAGGCTGTTGTCCAGCATCATGCGGAACTCTTCGTGGCCACGTGCCTGGTCGCTCAGCGAAGCGATCGCTTCGAACTTGCGCACCAGGCCTTCGGCTTCGGCCAGCAGCTTCTTCTGCACCACGCCGGCTTCGGCGTTGCCCAGCGATTCGGTGGCGGTGGCACGGGCCAGGCCCATCTTCTCCTCACCCTGCGCCTGCGCCTGCAGGGTCTCGGCCAGCACGCGGGCTTCGTTGCTGCCCTGCTTCAGGCTGGCTTCGGCCTTGGCTTCGATCACGCGGGCCTCGGCGATGCCGACCTTCTCGATGGCCAGTGCCGAAGCTTCACGCACCTGCGCTTCGGCCAGGCCCGGTGCGGCCTGCTCGGCGCGCAGCGCGTCGGCCAGCAGGCGCTTGGCTTCGGCCTGCTTGCCGGCTGCTTCGTGTTCGGCCTGGGCCAGCGTGGTCAGTTCCACTGCGCGGTGCTTGGAAGCGGTCTCGCGTGCCTGCGCTTCCTTTACCTCGCGCACCAGCGATTCCTGTGCCTTGGCCTCGGCTTCCAGGATCAGCACCTGCTTCTGGCGGTCGGCCTCGGAGACCTCGCGCACTTCCTTGATGCGCTCTTCCTCCTGCGCCACGGTCTTGTCGATGGAGATGCGTTCGCGGGTGATGTTGGCCACGTCCATCTTGCCCTGCTCGACCACCTTGTCGCGCTCCACGCCCTGCAGCTGCACTTCGCGGTCGGTGGTGACCTGCTCAAGCTGGCGTGCGCGCTCCACGCGCTCGGCCTCGATGGCCACGGCACGCTGGCGGTTCTGCTCGGCCACTTCCACTTCGCGCAGGCGGTTCTGGTCGCGGATCTCGATCAGCTGCTGTGCTTCGATGCGGGCGTTCTCGGACAGCTGGCGCTGCTCTTCCTGCACCTTGGCGGTCTCGGCCTCCTCTCGCGCGCGGATGGTCTCGATCTCGCGCTTCTGGCGTGCTTCGGCTTCGGCCTGCTGGCGTTCCAGCGCCAGCAGCGCTTCACGCGCTTCCACGTTCTTCTTGGTGATGGCGAGCTTCTCGTTCTGCTCCAGCTCGTTGGTCACCACGTTCTGCGCGGCGGTCAGCTCGGTGATCTTGCGGATACCCTGCGCGTCAAGGATGTTGAACTGGTCCAGCAGCGCCTTCGGGGTCTGCTCCAGGTAATCGATCGCCACGTCTTCCAGCACATAGCCGTTGAGGTCGTTGCCGATCACCGCGATGATCTCGTCGCGGAACTCCTGGCGCTTCTCGAACAGTTCGGTGAAGTCGAACTTCTTGCCGACCGTCTTCAACGCTTCGGAGAACTTGGCGTTGAACAGCTCATCGACGGCATGCTTGTCCGACGCACGGTCGGCACCGATGGCCTTGGCCACGCGCAGCACGTCGGCCTGGGTCTCGTTCACCCGCAGGTAGAAGGCCACGGCGATGTCGGCACGCATGTTGTCGCGGCAGATCAGGCCTTCCTTGCCACGGCGGTCGATCTGCAGGGTGATCAGGCTGATCCGCATCAGCTCGGCGCGGTACAGCACCGGGATGATCAGCGCACCGGTGAAGTGCACCTTGGGCGTGGAGCTCATGTCGTTGACGATCAGGGCCACGCCCTGGTCGACCTTGCGGTAGAAGGCCTTGAACAGCCCGGCCACGCCCAGCAGCAGGACGAGCAGGCCGCCGGCGACGGCCAGGAACGGTAAGAGGGATGCCAACGTCATTGATGAGTCTCCTTGTTGCCCGGAAGCAGGTTGTCCTGGAAATCGAGGGCGATCGCATCGGCGCGGACCACCCGGTAATAGTGTTGTTCGGCCATGTGCTCGACCAGCACGATGCGCTCGCCACGCTGCAGTTCGATGTCGCTGCGGATCTGCAGCACCAGCCCGGCGCCGCCATCATCGACCGTGGCATGACCGCTGCGTGCGTCCACTTTCGGCGATGCGACCACGCCGGCCCGGCCGAGCAGCGATGCCTGCGGCACCGGCCGCAGGCGCAGCAGGAAGCGCCGGACCGGGCGCAGGATCAGCGCGATGAGCGGTACCGCTGGCAGCGGTGCCAGCACCGCCACGAGCGTACCCAGGCCCCAGCGCAGCAGGTCCGGCAGCGGCAGCAGTACGAACAGATGGATGAAATAGGTGATGAGCCAGCCGAACAGGCTCAGCAGGGTGACCACCACCATGATCGGGACGCCACCCAGGCCCCAGCGCGCCAGCATGGCCGACAGGCCACTGAGGTCGGTCCCCGCCTCGAGCGCGCCATCGGCGCCGAGATTGCCAAAACCGTCATCGACCAGGCCGAACGCCGCAACCGCCCAATACATCACCGACACCAACAGCAGAATGCTGTACGGCAGCGTCGGGTAACCGAGTACGACGGTGAGAAACTCCTGCATCGCTTGCCTTCCTGGGCTGTGGGCGGCGGCCGCCCGTTCGGGACGCGCCGCGCGCGTCCCGTCGATCCCCGCGCCAGCCCTCATGGCAGGCGCGCTTGGGACCATCCTATGTGAAGAATGCGTGCAGGCTCAAATCCAGGTCCAAATCACGGCAAATAATGACGCCAATCACTCGAGAACCGTGCAATCGGCGCGGCGCACTTCCTCGACGAAGGTGCGCATCTTGTAGCCGTCCTTGATGCCCGGCTCCAGTTCGATGCCACTGGAGACATCCACGCCCCACGGCAGGGTACCCAGCACCGCGTCGTAGACGTTTTCCGGGTTCAGGCCGCCGGCCAGCAGGAACGGGCGATGCAGGCCGGTCGGGATCCGGCCCCAGTCAAAGGCCACGCCGGTGCCGCCACCGCCGCCCGGCGCGTGGCTGTCGAACAGGAAGCCGGCGGCGCTGGGATAGCGCAGCTGCAGGGTGCGGGCGTTGATCTCTTCACGGCCGCCCATGGCGATCGCCTTCAGGTACGGCATGTTGAAGCTGCGGCAGAAGCTCTCGTCTTCCTCGCCGTGGAACTGCAGCAGGGTCGGTCGTACCGTGCGCAGCACCTCGCGCACTTCTTCCTTGCTGTTGTTGCGGAACAGCGCCACCACGTCGACCATGGGCGCGATCGCCTGGCGCATCGCGCGTGCCTCGGCCGGAGCGACCCGGCGGCTGCTTTCACGGGCGAAGATGAAACCCACCGCGTCCACGCCCAGCTCACCGGCCAGGCGGACGTCGCCGGCCCGGGTCATGCCACAGAACTTGATGCGCGTGCGGTAGTAGGAGCGGCTCATAGCGTGACCTCGGCGGGCAGATGCCAGTTGTCGGGGTACAGGGGCCCAAGGAACACCAGGCCCTGCGGCGGTGCGGTGGGACCGGCTACGGTGCGATCGCGCCCGGCCAGCAGTTCGGCGATCCATTCCACCGGCTTCTCGCCACTGCCCACCAGGATCAGCGATCCGACGATATTGCGGACCATGTGATGAAGGAATGCATTGCCCTGCACGGCGACCTCGATCACCTCGCCCTGGCGGCTGACCTGCAGCGACTGCAGTTCACGCCGTGCATGCAGCGCCTGGCACTGCACCGAGCGGAACGCGCTGAAGTCGTTCTCGCCGAGCAGGGCCTGGCCGGCGGCATGCATCAGGCCCGCGTCCAGCGCACGGCGCTCCCAGCTGAGGGTCTGCCGCTGCAGCGCCGGCCGCACTTCGCGGTTGAGCAGGCGGTAACGGTAACGGCGTGCCCGCGCCGAGAAGCGGGCGTGGAAATCATCGGCCACGGGCACGCACCAGCGCACCGCGATCGAGCGCGGCAGGCGGGTGGTGGTGCCCAGCATCCAGGCGCGCGGATCGCGCACCACGTCGGTGTCGAAATGCACGACCTGGCACTGGCCGTGCACGCCGGCATCGGTGCGACCGGCACAGACCACCTGCAGCGGCGCATCGGCCACCGACGACAGGGCCTGCTCAAGGCTGGCCTGCACGCTGGGACCACCCTCGCCCAGGTTCTGCCAGCCCCTGAAATCGCTGCCGTCGTACTCGACGCCAAGCGCGTAACGCATGTGCTACCTCGATGTTGCGGGAGGGGCGGCGCTCAGGCCGGATCGCGTTCGGACCAGACCGCCAGTTCGTTGCCACCGGGCTCGACGAACTGGAAGCGGCTGCCACCGGGGAAAGAAAACACCGGCCGTACGATCTCACCGCCAGCGTCGCGCACCGCCGCCTCGATGGGCGCCAACTGGTCGGCATACAGCACCAGCAGCGGCGCGCCGCTGTCACTGGCCCGTTGCGGCTGGCCGCGGAAGAAGCCGCCCTGCAGGCGGCCATCGTCGAAGGCGGTGTAGTCGCTGCCATAGTCGACGAACGACCACCCGAACACCTTTTCGAAGAAGGCGCGGCTGTCGGCCGGGTCACTGGAGGCGAATTCAACGTAGTCGATACGGCGCTCGCGGCTCATGGCACGGTCCTTGTCGGCGGGTTCGGTCACGGCAGGCGGGCCAGCAGTTCGCGAGCCTGGGCCTGGCAGTGCAGGTCGCCGCCCTCGGCCACTTCCAGCAGCAACGTCCGTGCGGTCTGCGCATCGCCCAGGTCGAGGTAGGCGATGGCCAGTTCCAGGCGTTCCTGCCCGGCGCGCGGCGCCCAGCCGGCATCGCTGGCCGGCGCGGCAGTACCGTCTTCATGCGCGGCCGCGGCCAGCGCGTCGTGCGGCGCCGCGCTCGAATCCCCGCCGTCATGATGCTCGGCCGGCAGGTCGAACACGCCGCGGAACTGCGGCTGCTGTTCGGCGTGCAGCGCGTAGTCCGGTACTGCGATCTCGTCAGGGACCGCCTGCGCGGGCGGCTCATCCTGCACGGGGGTGTCCTGCATGGCCACCGGCTCGTCCCAGCGCGGCAGGTCGGTCACGGCCCCGGGCAGCTCCACCACTTCGTCATCGCGCAGCGTCTGCGCCTGCCAGTCAGCCTGGGCGGCGACGTCGGCGACCGCTTCGGCAGCCACGTCATCCTGCACCTCGGCTTCGGTCGCCCAGACAGGCATCGCCGGTTCCTGGCGGCCGCTGTCGGACACCCCCGTCGACCACGAAGACTGCTCGGCCAGCGTATCCAGCGCCGCGCCGGCCGGTACCGCAGCGGCCAGGCCGGCGGCGTCGCCTTCCTCGCGCAGCGGCGGCAGTGGCGACGGCTTGCGACGACGCAGCAGCCAGGCCGCGCCGGCCGCCAGCAACAGCACCGGCAGACCCAGCCAGTACCACGGCGTTGCCGCATCGCGGGCATCCGGTGCCTGCGCCAGGCGCTGCTGCGCCGCGGCCAGGTCGTTGTCCTTCATCGCGATCAGCGACTGCTGCTGTTCCTTGAGTTTTTCCAGGTCGGCCACCCGCTGCTTCAGCTCGCCGATCTCGGCATCGCGGGTCGCGATGTCCTCGCGTGCCTGGCGCAGTTGTTCGTTGCCCAGCATGTCACCCTCGCTGCCGGCTGCAGTGCCGGTGGTTAAGCCCGCGTGCGCGGCGTCGGAGGCCAGCGCCGGAGCGATTTCAAGTCGTGCCCCAGTGGCCGCAGCCGGGGAAGAAGCGTTCGTGGTTCCCGCCGTGGCGACCGGGGCGACAGTACCCGCCGGTTGCGGCACGGTGCGCGCCTGACGCCACTGTGCGGCATGCTCGCGCACCAGCGCGGCGGCCTCGGCGGCATCGACCGCCGCCAGTGCATCGCTGCCGGGCATGCGCAGCACGGCGCCCTGCTTGAGCAGGTTGACGTTGCCACGGATGAAGGCCTCCGGGTTGGCCCGCAGCAGCGCAATCATTGCGCGGTCGCGGCTGACCTGGTTGCCGCGGGCCACCACGCTGGCGATCTGCGACAAGGTCTGCCCACGCTGGACGGTAACGCTGCCATCGGCTGCCGGTGCGGCAGCGGGTGCAGCCACTGCACGCGGGCGAGCCGGTGCGGGTGCCGGCGTGGTGGCGGTGGACGGCGCAGGCGCGCTCACGCTCTTCGCGGCGGCGGGCGCCGGGGCGGCCTCACGGGCGATGGTGTTGGAGAGCGTACCTGCGGGTGCAATGATTTCCGGCTCGGCCACGGCCAGTGCGCTGGACGGTGCATCGACCAGCGCCGAGTACTCGCGCACCAGGCGGCCCTGGCCCCAGTCCGCCTCGATCAGGAAGCTCAGCGACGGGGTCTCGACCGGCGTCTGCGAGGTCACACGCACCACTGCCCTGCCCTGCGCATTGCGGGTCAGTTCGAACTGCAGTTCGCCCACCAGCCCGGTCGGCCGCTGCAGGCCGACGCGCTCGAAGGTGACCGGTGAGGCCAACGCGACACGCAGGTTCTCCAGCTCGGACGGATCGGCCGAGACCACCGGGATTTCGGCCAGCAGGGGCTGGCCCGGCTTGGACAGGACACGGATGTCGCCCAAGCCCAGGGCAAGCGCCGAACTGCTGGCCAGGGCCAGCAGCGCGGTGGAAAGATAGAGGAGGGGGCGCTTTGCGCCCCTGGCCCGTTTATTCATGGCGACACTATAAAGCGTGCGGACCGCGGTCCGCACCCACCGATGGGGACCTTCGGTAGTGCCGGCCGCAGGGCGCCCAGAACCCCCC
>NZ_JBMRGJ010000035.1:0-23108 GCF_049384325.1 Stenotrophomonas sp. CASM114
CCGCTGGCCGGCATTGCCCTGGTTGCCGGCCAGCGGCCGGCACTACCAGAAGCGGGGCATGTGCCACGACCAACGGTCGTGGCCTACCGGATTGCCGGGTATCGACGCCTCCCGTGCGTGGTGGGTATCGACGCCCCCGTGCATGGTGGGTATCGACCGTTGGTCGATACGCGCTACAACCACTTCGCGCGCTTGAACAACCGGTACAGACCGACGCACACACCGCCCACGCCGACAATCATCAGCGGATACGACCACGGCTGGCTCAGCTCGGGCATGTGGCTGAAGTTCATGCCATACCAGCTGGTGATCAGCGTCGGCGCTGCCAGCAGCGCGGCCCATGCACCCAGGCGCTTGACCGTCTCGCCCTGCGCCAGCGTCACCAGCGACAGGTTCACGCTCAGTGCGGTGCCCAGCATCTCGCGCAGGGTGTCGATCACATCGCTGATGCGTACCGCGTGGTCATGCACGTCGCGCACGTAGAGCTTCACTTCATCGGGAATCAGGTCACCCTGGTAGCGGCGCAGCTGCGCCAGCACATCCTGCAGCGGTGCCACCGCCATCCGCATCTTGTTCAGTTCGCGCTTGAGCTCGTAAAGCCGTACCACCGTGCTGCGCTTGTAGCTGTCGGCAAAGATGTCCTTTTCCAGCAGGTCCAGGGTGTCGCGGAAGCGGTGCACGATGGGCAGGTAGTTGTCGACCACGAAGTCGGTCACCGCGTACAGGCAGTACGACGGGCCCATCTTCAGCAGCTGCGGTTCACGCTCGACCCGTGCACGCACCGGAGCGTAGGACAGCGAGGCGCCGTGGCGCACCGTCACCAGGAAACGCGGGCCGAGGAAGGCGTGGGTTTCGCCGTACTGGATGCGCTCGTCCACCATCTGCGCGGTGGTCACCACCACGAACAGCGAATTGCCGTAGGTCTCGACCTTGGGCCGCTGGTGCGCATTGCGCGCGTCCTCGATGGCCAGGTCGTGCAGGCAGAACTCTTCCTGCAGTTTCAGCAGCACATCGTCGTTGGGGTCGTACAGGCCGACCCAGACGAAGCCGTTGCCACTGGCAATGACATCGCTGATGGCATCCAGGCTGATGTCGTGGCGTTTGCCGTCGTCATCGTAGTGGACGCAGTTGATGACGCAGGCGGGGTTGGCCGAGGCAGGGGCGGAAGCGGAGGCGGGCAATGACATGCCCGCCATCGTGCGTCAGTGCCGTGTTTCGGACAAGTGAGGACGGCGCCCCAGTACCCACGCCAGCGCGGCGTGGACGGGCAGCAGCAGCACGATCCACTGCACGTTGTACTGCGCCTGCAGGCTCAGCCAGTGCAGCACCAGCGCCGCCACGGCCTGCACCGACAGCAGCCACAGCACGACCCTGAACATGCGGCCCGGCGCGCGCCGGCGCAGCAGCGCGATCGCGCCTGGCAGCAACAGCACGGCCAGTGGCGAAAGCAGCAGCAGGTTGCGGTTGGCCCAGGCGGCGTAGTGGGTGCTGAAGCCCCACAGGAACACCAGCAGGCTGCCGGCGATGGCACACAGCAGCCAGAACGGCAGGGCCAGCCCGGCAAGCAGGCGCGGCCGGCTGCGCAGCGCCAGTATGCCGGCGGCGATCACCAGGCCACACAGCAGCCACGGCCACCAGCGGCGCGCGAACTCCTTCGGCTCCGGGTCGATGCGGTGCGGCAGCAGTTCCTGTTCGGACTGCACCAGCGGCCGGCCGTCGCTGTTGCGCGCCTGGCGCAGCGCGTCGGCCAGGCGCATCGGCACGAAGGCTTCCTGCCAGCGCGACAGCGGCTGGTCGGCGAACGGACCGAGGCCGACATCGAAGCCCAGCCACATCCACGGTGCCGGCGAGGCCAGGCGCACCGATTCACTGCGGTAGGTATTGCCGCGCGAGCGCCCCGACAGCTGCGACTGCAGGCCGCCATCCAGCGCCTTGTCCAGCGTGTCGCGCACCATCGTGGCGCAATTGGCGGTGTAGTAGTCGTAGTGGTAGCGCGCGTTTTCCGGCTTGGCGCGCTCGGCCAGGTCGGCGGCCAGTGCACGTGCCTGCTCCGGGCGCAGGTCCAGCCACTGCACGCTGGCGCCGCGGCCGGTCTCGTCGTAGTACGACAGGTCCTGCTGCAGCGGCAGCGCCACCAGGTAATACATCATGTCGCCGCGCACGAAGCGGCTGATGAAGTCGTCCTCGGACGGATCGAAGTAGCCGAAGTTGTACGAGGTCGCTTCGCCACTGAGCGGATCGATCACGACGATGGCGTCGTGGCCGAAGCGCTCGAAGAACACCGTGCCCGGCTGCATGGTCACCACCCCGATGCGCGGGGCGGAAGCCTCGGCGCTGGCGGCGGGTGCAGCAGGAGCGGGTGCCGCCGGCTGCGCGAAGGCGGCCAGCGGCAGGGCCGTGGCCAGCACGCACAGTGCCAGCCACAACCTCAGGCGCAGTGCCAGGAGGGCGTCGCGCTTCAAGCGTCGTCCTGCGCGTCCGGCGGCAGCACGGTCACGTGGAAGGCTTGGACCCGGCGCGCATCGGCGCGGGCCACGCGGAACATGAAGCGGTCCAGCGCCAGCTCGTCACCGACTTCCGGCAGGTGGCCCACGGCCTCGGTGACCAGGCCACCGATGGTGTCGTAGTCCTCGTCGGAGAAGGTAGCGCCGAAGCGTTCGTTGAAGTCGCCGATCGGGGTCAGCGCGTCGACCACGTACTGGCCGTCGGACTGGATGGCGATCTGCGCCGACGGATCCTCGGCCTCGTCATGCTCGTCGTCGATCTCGCCGACGATCTGTTCCAGCACGTCCTCGATGGTGACCAGGCCGGCGACACCGCCGTACTCGTCGACCACGATGGCCATGTGGTTGCGTGACAGGCGGAATTCCTTCAGCAGCACGTTGAGCTTCTTCGCTTCCGGGATCAGGACCGCCGGGCGCAGCAGCTCGCGCACGTTGGCCGGACCGTTGTCGGCGACCACGCCGCGCAGCAGGTCCTTGGCCAGCAGGATGCCAAGGATGTCGTCCTTGTTCTCGCCGTGCACCGGGAAGCGCGAATGGCCGGATTCGACCACCTGCTTCATCAGTTCCAGGAAGGGCGCTTCGACCGGCAGCGAAACCATCTGCGAGCGCGAGATCATCACGTCGCCCACGGTCAACTCGGCCACCGAAATGGCGCCTTCCATCATCTTCAGGGTATCGGCGGCGATCAGGCCCTCTTCCTGCGCGGTGTGCAGGACAGCGACCAGCTCGTCGCGGGTATGGGGTTCGCCGGAGAAGGCGGAGGTCAGGCGTTCAAGCCAGCCGCGCTTCTTTTCACTGGGCTCCTGTGCGGAGCTACTACTGTCGTCTTCTGACATCTCTGGAAAAAGGGCACCCGGCAAGCCGGGCGTTGGCCCAAGTCTAGCAGGATGTGGCGGCCTGTCAGTGACCGTCGCTGCCCGGTCCGGTGATCGGCGGCAGGGCCAGTTCAGGCCGGGCGGGGGCTTCTTCCTCGGGCAGGTCCAGGCTGTAGGTGCAGCCGGCCAGGGTTTTGCCGGGATGGGAGGCCACGGTGGAGACGCTGAGGATGATCGACTCGATCCGGGCCTCGCCGGTCTTCGGATCGGTCACGTCGCGGCTGACCAGCTCGCGGCCGGCCATGAACTTGCCATCCTGGTCGTAGCCGGTCTCCAGCCCCAGCCGCTTGGTCAGCGGCCGCGGATCGGCCTGGTCGAGGATCGCCATGACGCTGGACCCGGCCACGGCGACCCGTTCGGTGCGGGTGCCGAACACGCTGATCGGCTGGGCCAGCCGGTACTCGCTCATGAACTGGTTGCCCTGCGGCAGCGGCTGCAGGCCGTGGGCGACGGCTCTCAGTGGATCAGCCAGCAGGGGCGCCAGCGCGGCCTGCTCGGCCACGCCCTGGCGGCATTCAATCAGGGCCGGCAGGTCCAGGGCAGCGGCCGGGGCGGACACGGCGAGCAGCAGGGGCAGGGCAATACGCAGCACGGGCACGGGATCCGCAACGGAAGGCAGGCCGGTGATCGTACCGGTCCCGGCCAGCCATCGCGAGCGCCCCAAGGCAATCAGGGCGGATGCCTGCGCGTGGTCGCTGGGTACCAGCGCAGCCTGACCGGGTAGCCCAGTTGCACTTGCAAGTGGTCGCGCACGGCCGCCGCCGTCGCGCGGTTGGCCGGGGTATCCCGCAGCTCAACCTCCAGTTCCCCGGTCGTGACATCCAGGCTATAGCCGAACAGGTCGGGCAGCTGGGCCAGCAGCCAGTCCCGCTGTGCGTGCAGGCGGCGCTGCATCTCCGCTTCGGTCATCGCGGCGCCGGTGATGTAGCGCACGCGTTGCGGGCCATCCGCCCCTGGATGTGTCTCATCGGCCGCGGGTGCTGGGCCAGTCAGTCGAACGACGACGTTCCAACCTGCCGCGTTGTCCACCCAGATTCCGGCGAGGCGTGCCGCGTGGCGCGCTTTCAAACGTTCCATCAATGCGTGCTGCTGCGCCTCGGCGACCGCCTGGCGCGCCGTCTGTTGGCTGACGTCAAAGAACGCCTGCACCTCGGCGACCTTGGCGGCAATGTCGGCGGCGCTGTCGCTGGCCGGGAACGGCGACGGTCGTTCCCGGCCGGGGTCGATGCCCGGGGCAGTGGTCACCTGCAGAAGAGCGGCGATGAATGCGGGCAGCAGCGCGATGGGCGCGTCCTCCGTGAAGATCCCGGTGTGCGTGGGCCTCAGCGCTCGCCGGCGTAGGGGTCGGCGATGCCGAGCTCGGCCAGGATCTCGCGCTCCAGCTGTTCCATGGCGTCGGCTTCCTTGTCGTCCTCGTGGTCCCAGCCGAGCAGGTGCAGCACGCCGTGCACGGTCAGGTGTGCGTAGTGGGCGTTGAGCGCCTTGCCCTGTTCATCGGCCTCGCGGGCCACCACCGGTGCGCAGATCACCAGGTCGCCCAGCAGCGGAAACTTCACGCCCTTGGGCAGCCCTTCGGGCACTTCGGCCGGGAAGCTGAGCACGTTGGTCGCGTAATCCTTGCCGCGATAATGGCGGTTCAGTGACTGCCCTTCCTTGGCATCGACCACGCGGATGGCCAGGTCGGCTTCGCGGATGCGGCCTTTCAGCGCAGCAGCCACCCACTTGCGGAAGCTGACCGCCGCCGGCAGGCCGGTGCGCGGCAGGGCATAACTGACGGCGACGTCCAGTCGCACGGGACCACGGGTCATGGAGTTGCTCCAGGTTGGATCTGATGCAGGTCACGGCGATCGTAGGCGCTGACGATGCGCGCCACCAGCGGGTGGCGGACCACGTCGCGCGACTCGAAGAAGGTGAAGCTGACGCCCTCTACCTCGCGCAGCACGTCGATGGCATCGCGCAGGCCGGACTTCACGTGCTTGGGGAGATCGGTCTGGGTCAGGTCGCCGGTGACCACGGCGGTGGAACCGTAGCCGAGGCGGGTCAGGAACATCTTCATCTGCTCGATGGTGGTGTTCTGTGCTTCGTCCAGGATCACGAAGGCATCGTTGAGCGTGCGGCCACGCATGTAGGCCAGCGGCGCGATTTCGATGACGTTCTTTTCCAGCAGCTTGACCACCTTCTCCACGCCCATCATCTCGTAGAGGGCGTCGTACAGCGGTCGCAGGTAGGGGTCGACCTTCTGGCTCAGGTCACCGGGCAGGAAGCCCAGCTTCTCGCCGGCCTCCACCGCCGGGCGCACCAGGATCAGGCGCTGCACCCGTGATTCGTTCAGCGCTTCGACCGCGCTGGCCACGGCCAGGAAGGTCTTGCCGGTGCCGGCCGGGCCGATGCCGAAGTTGATGTCATGCGTGGCGATCTGGTGCAGGTAGCGGCCCTGGTTGGCACCGCGGCCGCGCACCGTGCCGCGCTTGACCTTGATCGCCACCTCCTGCGCTTCGTAGGAGCGTTCGGCGATCTGCTCGACGTTGGCCTGCGCCAGGCGCAGGTGGATGGCGTGGTTGTCGAAGGTGGTTTCGCCGGCTTCGGCGTACAGCGCTTCAACCAGCTTCTGCGCCTCGACGATGGCTTCGTTGGGCCCGCTGATGCGGAACACGAAACCGCGGTTGGCGATCTCCACGCCGAGCTTCAGCTCGATCTGGCGCAGGTGCCCATCGAAGGGGCCGCACAGGTTGGCCAACCGCTCGGTGTCTTCCGGCGACAGGGTGAAGTCTCGATGTTCGATGCTTTTCATTGCCTTGGGTGGGGCGGAAGCCTTCCACCGCAGTGTATTCAGGGAGGACAAGGGTAGCGCGCGCAGCGGGCGCGCGGCCAGCACGGGGTCGATACATGCTTTTCCACACCCGGTGTGGACGGGGGCTGCGGAAACCTGTGGATAGACCTCTACAGTGCTTGTGCCACAAGCGTCATGAGGGGGTGGTGAAAAAATCGTCACGGACCCGGGCGTGCCGGCACCCGCAGGACGGGCGGACCGGGAGGGAGGGCACGTCGCAGCGCGTGCCGAGAACTTCCCGGGCGCGCCGGCGTTCTTCGTGATCGCAGCGCAGGTTCCGCTGCCAGGCGAGCAACAGGATCCCGTGTTGCCGGTTTTCCACACCGGTTGTGGAATGATGCCGAATCAACCTGTGGATAGGTGGCGAGGAGCCTTGCAGCCAAAGGCTCGCCAACGCGTGGTGAAAAAACCGTCAGGGCTGATCGGAATCATAGAGGGTGCACGGGGCGGATGGCACCGTGGCGCCGTCGCAGGAGGGGATGGCATGGGCATCGGCAATGGGATGCGTGGAATCGGATTGGTGGGTATCGGCCTGCTGGCAGGGTGTGGGCAGGCACCGCCTGCAGCGCTCGGCACGCTGGAGTGGGACCGGATCACGGTGCCGGCGCCGGCGTCCGAAGTGATCGCCGCGGTGGAGGTGCGCGAGGGCCAGCAGGTCAAGGCCGGAGCAGTGCTGATGCAGCTCGACCCCGCCCGCGGCGACGCGCAGTTCGCCGCGGCGCAGGCCGACACGGTGCGCGCGCAGGCCCAGCTGGAAGAGCTGAAGATCGGCCCGCGCCAGGAACAGATCGCACAGGCCCAGGCGCAGCTGGCCGCGTTGCGCGCGCAGTCCGCCGAAGCCAGTGCCTACTACCGTCGGGTGCAACCGCTGGCACGCCAGCGCCTGATCGCCGCCGCCGAGCTGGACCGTGCACGGGCGGCTGCCGGCAATGCCGAGGCCAGCGTGCGGGCCGCCGAGCAGGTTTGGCTGGAGCGGGTGCACGGCAGTCGCGCGCAGGACATCGCCCAGGGCCTGGCGGCCGCCGACGCCGCACAGGCGCAGCAGGTGGTGCAGGGCGTCAACCTGCAGAAGCTGCAGCTGCGCGCACCGCGCGATGGCGTGGTCGATGCCTTGCCCTACCGGCAGGGTGACCAGGCACCGATCGGGGCGCCGCTGGCGGTGATGCTGGTTGGCGAGCGCCCCTATGCACGCGTCTACCTGCCGCAGCCGCTGCGCCTGCAGGTCAAGGTCGGGCAGGCCGCGCAGGTACAGCTGGAAGGCGGCAGCACGGTGCTGAAGGGGCACGTCCGCTCAATCCGCAGCGAGCCCTCGTTCACCCCGTACTACGCATTGAGTGGCGATGACGTCGAGCGCCTGAGCTACCTCGCCGAGATCGAAGTGGATGCGGCCACCGACATGCAGAAGCTCCCGGCCGGACTGCCGGTGCAGGTGCGCTTCTGAACACCGGCGGCGACATCGCGGTGCATGCGCAGGGCCTGACCCGCCGCTTCGGCGATCTGCTGGCCGTGGACAACGTCGACCTGACCGTGCCGCGTGGCCAGGTCTATGGCTTCCTGGGCCCGAACGGGTCGGGCAAGTCGACCACCATCCGCATGCTGTGCGGCCTGCTGGAACCGAGCGCTGGGCAGATCGAGGTGCTGGGGTTGGCGGTTCCCGAGCAGGCCGAAGCACTGCGCCGGCGCATCGGCTACATGACCCAGCGCTTCTCGTTGTATGAGGACCTGTCGGTGCGCGAGAACCTGGAATTCCTCGCCGCCATCCAGGATCTGCCACGCGCGCAGGCCCGGCAGCGGGTCGACGAGCTGCTGCAGGAGTACCGTCTGCTGGACCGGCAGCCGCAGCTGGCCGGAACCCTCAGCGGTGGCCAGAAGCAGCGCCTCGCCCTGGCCGGCGCCGTCGTGCACGCGCCCGAGCTGCTGTTCCTGGACGAGCCGACCAGCGCGGTCGATCCGGAATCGCGCCGTGATTTCTGGGAAGCCCTGTTTGAACTTGCCGACGCCGGTACCACCGTGCTGGTGTCGACCCACTACATGGACGAGGCCGAGCGCTGCCACCGGCTGGCAATCCTGGACCGTGGTGCACTGGTTGCCGATGGCACGCCGTCTGAGCTGTGCGCACGGCTGGACGGCCGCACGTTGCAGGTCACGTCGTCGCAGCCGCGGCAGGCCAGCCGCGCACTGTCTGAGCTGCCCGGTGTGCTGAGCGTGGCGCAGATCGGCACCCAGCTGCGCGTGCTGTGCAATGAGGGCGCAGCGGACGTCGCAGTGCTGGCCCGTGCACTTGCCAACGCTGACCCGCAGGCCCGCATCGAGACAGTGGCGCCGAACCTGGAAGATGTGTTCGTGGCCGCCACCCGTGGCCGCGGCCGGGAGCCGGCGGCATGAACCTGCGCCGGCTGTGGGCGATCATGCTCAAGGAGCTGCGGCAGCTGCGCCGCGACCGCATCACGCTGGCGATGATCGTTGGCATTCCGGTGATGCAGCTGTTGCTGTTCGGCTATGCGATCAACCTCAACCTGCGTCATCTCGATGCGGGTGTCGCCGATCAGGCCAACAGCGCCGCTTCGCGCGCGCTGGTGCAGGACATGGTGGCCACCGGCGTGATCACGCCGCGCAGCGAAGCCTACACGCCTGCCCAGCTGATGCAGGCGCTGCGCCGTGGCGAGATCAGTGTCGGCATCGTGGTGCCGGCCGACTTCGAGCGTCGCCGCTTCGATGGACGCGAGGCGGTGCAGGTGCTGGTCGATGGCAGCGACACCGTGGTGCAGAGCGCGGCGATCCAGCTGGCGCAGGTGCCGCTGGACACGCGCCCGACCAGCAACACCCGTCCCCTGCGCGAAGGCAGCATCGCCAGTGGTCCGGTCAGCGTGACCAGCTTCTACAACCCGCAGCGGCGCTCGGCGGTGAACATCGTACCGGGCCTGATCGGGGTGATCCTGACCATGACCCTGGTGATGTTCACGGCGGTAGCGGTGGTGCGCGAACGCGAGCGCGGCAACATGGAACTGCTGATCGCCACGCCGGTGTCGCGCAGCGAGCTGATGGTCGGCAAGGTGCTGCCCTATGCGGCCATCGGCCTGCTGCAGACCACGCTGGTGCTGGTGCTGGGCACCTGGCTGTTCCAGGTACCCATTCGCGGCAGCCTGCTGGACATCTATCTGGCCGCGGTGCTGCTGGTGCTGGCCAACCTGGCGCTGGGCCTGCTGATCTCCACGCGTGCGCGCTCGCAGTTCCAGGCCATGCAGATGACGCTGTTCCTGTTCCTGCCGTCGATCCTGCTGTCGGGCTTCATGTTCCCGTTCGCAGGCATGCCGCGGCCGGTGCAGTGGCTGGCCGAGGTGCTGCCGCTGACCCACTTCCTGCGCCTGGTGCGCGGCATCATGCTGCGCGGCGCCTCATTGTGGGAGCTGTGGCACGACGCGCTGGCGCTGCTGGCCTTCATCGTGGTGATGATGACCCTGGCGATCCTGCGCTTCCGCAAGCGCCTGGATTGAAGGCAGGGGGTCGGATCCCCGCAGGGGCTCCGACCCCAATTTATCGGGCCGGCGGGTCGGAGCCCCTTTGGGGCTCCGACCCGAAGATTCATTCCGCCACCACCCGCGCGCGCAGCGAATTGGTCAGCGCTTCGGTGATCACCACATCCACGAACTGGCCGATCAGGCGCGCCGGCGCCGGGAAGTTCACCGAACGCATGTTCTCGGTCTTGCCGGTCAGCTCGTTCGGGTTCTTGCGCGAGGGCCCTTCCACCAGCACGGTCTGCACGGTGCCGACCATCTTCTCGGAAATGCCGGCGGCATGCGCATTGATGCGCTCCTGCAGGCGCGACAGGCGCGCGTGCTTCTCGGCATCGCTGATCGTGTCCTCCAGGTCCGCGGCCGGCGTGCCGGGGCGGCGCGAATAGATGAAGGAGAAGCTGTGGTCGAAGCCGATGTCCTCGATCAGCTTCATGGTCTTCTCGAAATCGGCGTCGGTCTCGCCGGGGAAGCCGACGATGAAGTCCGAGCTGATCGAGATGTCCGGGCGCACCGCCCGCAGCTTGCGGATCTTCGACTTGAACTCCAGCGCGGTGTAGCCGCGTTTCATCGCCGACAGCACGCGGTCGCTGCCGGCCTGTACCGGCAGGTGCAGGAAGTTGGCCAGCTGTGGCACGTCACGGAACGCATCGATCAGCGAATCGCTGAACTCCAGCGGATGCGAGGTGGTGAAGCGGATGCGGCCAACGCCATCGATCTCGGCGATGGTGCGGATCAGCAGGCCGAGGTCGGCGAACTCACCGTCACCATAGGGCCCGCGATAGGCGTTGACGTTCTGCCCGAGCAGGTTGATCTCGCGCACGCCCTGTGCGGCCAGCTGCGCCACCTCCACCACCACATCCTCGAACGGGCGGCTGACTTCGGTGCCGCGGGTGTAGGGCACCACGCAGAACGAACAGTACTTGGAACAGCCTTCCATGATCGACACGAATGCCGAGGGACCTTCGGCGCGCGGCTCGGGCAGGCGATCGAACTTCTCGATCTCGGGGAAGCTGATGTCGACCTGCGGGCGCTTCTGCTCGCGGCGTGCACGGATCAGCTCCGGCAGGCGGTGCAGGGTCTGCGGGCCGAACACCAGGTCGACGAACGGCGCGCGCTTGATGATCGCTTCGCCTTCCTGCGAGGCAACGCAGCCGCCGACGCCGATGATGACTTCACGGCCCTTGTTCTTCAGGCCCTTCCACACGCCCAGCTGGCTGAACACCTTCTCCTGCGCCTTCTCGCGGATGGAGCAGGTGTTGACCAGGATGACGTCGGCGTCGTCCGGGCTGTCGGTCAGTTCCAGGCCATCGCTGGCGGCAAGCACGTCGGCCATCTTGGCCGAGTCGTACTCGTTCATCTGGCAACCGTGGGTCTTGATGTACAGCTTGCCTTTCACCTGGTCGGGCTTGCGCGGACCAGCGGGCAGGGCAACGAGCGGGGTACCGCCCGGTGTGGTGGGCGGAAAGACGTCTGGCGTCCCGGTCATGGCGCTTAATCCATTCGGGTGGCGGGAAAGCGGGCAATTCTACCCGCATCCCGCGCCAGCCGCCGCGCCCGTGCAACCGCGCCCATGCCCAGCGTGGCCATCACTGTAGAGCCGAGCCCGTGCTCGGCTGCCTTTGCAAGGCGGAGGAGCAGCCGAGCGTGGGCTCGGCTCTACAAGGGGGCCGCTGCTTACGCCGCCGCCAGCTCCGCATCGATCTGCCGCGAACGGTCGAAGGCGGTCATCGCGCTCATCCGTGCGATGTAATCGGCCGTGGCCGGCGCGGGCTGCACCAGGCCGAAGGCCGTGGTCCAGGCCAGCGCATTGCCCCACAGCACGTCGGCGGCGCTCATCGTCTCGCCGAGCAGGAAGGGGCCCTGCGCCAGCTGGGCCTCGATCACCTGCAGCACGGTCTCGGCGTCGTTGTACGGCGACATCAGGCGCGGCGGCGGCTCGCGGTGCATCGCCTTGTCGATCATCGCCGGCTCGAAACAGGCGCCATAGAAGGCCATCCAGCGCAGGTAGGGCCCGCGCAGGGCGTCGCCGATCGGCGGTGCCAGGCCGGCCTCCGGATACAGGTCGGCCAGGTACAGGTAGATCGCCACCTGCTCGGTCACCAGCGCACCGTTGTGGACGATCGCCGGCACCTTGCCCATCGGGTTGATGGCCAGGTAGGCGGGGGCCAGGTTGGCGCCCGCCTTCAGGTCCAGCACCTGCATGCGGTAGTCGGCACCCAGTGCTTCGAGCAGGGCCACGGCGCCGCTCGAGCGGGAACGTGCGGCGTGGTACAGGGTGATCTGGCGTGAATTCATGGCATTGCTCCTTGCGGTGGGTGGTGAACTGGAGGCCATCCTGGGGCACTATTGCGGACGACTTCTGTCCTCGATCCTTCATGCGCCATACCGCCCATCGACTGCTGCGCCTGATCGCCCTGCTGCAGGCCCGTCGCCAGTGGTCCGGGGCCGAGCTCGCCGAGCGCATGGGCGTGGACCGGCGCAGCATCCGCCGTGACGTCGAGCGCCTGCGCGAGCTGGGTTATCCGGTCCGGGCCTCGTCCGGGGTTGGCGGCGGCTACCAGCTGGGGGCAGGGGCGCCGGTGCTGCCGATGCTGCTGGACGAGGAGGAGGCGACTACCCTGGCCATCGCCCTGCGCGTGGCCTCGGCGACCGTCGCCGGCATCGACGACACCGCGCGCGGCCTGTTGTCCAAGCTCGATCCGCTGGTGCCGACCCGTCGCCGCCAGCAGGCCGGCGAGGTGCATGCCGCCACCGCCACCCTGTCCGACCTTCCGTCCACCGACGCACGCCTGCTCGGGCAGCTGGCCCAGCACTGCCGGCAGGCGTCACGGCTGGCCTTCGAATACCGCAGTGCCCAGGAAGCGGTGACCCAGCGCGAGGTCGAGGCGCAGCACCTGGTCAACTACGGGCGGCGCTGGTACCTGCTGGCCTGGGACCTGGGCCGGCAGGACTGGCGCACCCTGCGCGTGGACCGGATGGGCGCGGTGCGCGAATGCGCCGAGCCGGGCATGCACCGCCGTACGCCCGCACCGCCGGATGTGATGGTGCGGCAGGCGGTCAGCCAGGCCCCGTTCGCCCTGCAGGCCATCGTCCGCCTGGCCGGCAGCCGCGCCGAGCTGGAAGGCCGCATCCCGCCCTGGTGTGGTGTGCTGGAGCACGATGGGCCCGACCATTGCCTGCTGCGCATGGGCGCCGAGAGCCGCGGCATGATGGTGGCGCAGATCCTCAGCCTGGATCGGGTGCCGGTGGCGGTGTGGACCACGCCGCCGGGCCTGCGCGATGAACTGGCACAGCGCCTGGCCGGATTGGGGCAGGTGCTGGCTGTGCCGCCCGTCACAGGCTGAGCCGCGTCGCTTGGCAAGCCCTGGCGAAGCTGGGACACTCGCCGGCATGAAGGGGATACTGGGGACAACGGCGATCATCATCGCTGCGCTGACCGCTGCGCCGGCCAGCGCGGGCACCCTGTTCAAGTGCCAGGGCGCCGACGGGGTCACCAGCTATGTCAGCAAGCGCCTGGCCGGGGCCCGCTGCAGCGCCATCAGCTACAGCCGCGACCTCCGCCCGGCACCGCGCCCGGTGGTGGCCGCGCCGAAGCCGGCGCCGACCACCGTGGCCAGCATCGAGCGCAACCCGGTGGCAGTGGCGGCCAGCGCTGCGGCGCCGGCGGCTGCGCCAGCCGCCGTACCCGCGCCCCCGGTCGCCTCGCGCAGCGGGCGCATGGTCAGCGGCCAGGTCTATTCCTTCATGAAGGACGGCGTGCGCCACTACACCAGTGCGCGTCCGACCCAGGTCGCCAACCTCGGCCCGGTGCGCACCATCCGCTACAGTTTCATGGAGCGCTGCTACGCCTGTGGCGTCAACCCGCGCGTGGACTTCGGTTCGGTGCGGTTGAACACCACCGCGTTCCAGACCGAGATCAGCTCGGCCGCGCGCGAGTTCGGCGTCGACGAAGCCGTGGTGCGCGCCATCATCCACGCCGAGTCGGCCTACAACCCGACCGCGCTCAGCCGCGCCGGCGCGCAGGGCCTGATGCAGCTGATGCCGCCAACCGCGGCCCGTTTCGGAGTCAGCGATTCCTACGATGCCGGGCAGAACATCCGCGGTGGCGTGCAGTATCTTGCGTGGTTGTTGAAGCGTTTCAATGGCGACCTGACCCTGGCCGCGGCTGGCTACAACGCGGGCGAAGGCGCGGTTGACCGCCACGGTGGCGTGCCGCCCTACAGCGAGACCCAGTACTACGTGCGCCGGGTCGGGCAGCTGGCCGAGCGTTACCGCACCGCATTGACGCACCAGTAGTGCCGGCCGCTGGCCGGCAACCTTGGGCAATGGCCGGTACCGACCGGCCACTGGCTGGCAGCCCCGTAATCAATGTTGTTGCAATGCGTTGTGTGGCGCTCGACGGTTCCGCTACACTCGCCCATGATTCAATGCGGCTCTGGCCCCCACCGGATCCGCTGGCAGCCTTAAAGCTACCTAATCAATATCGGAGTGCCGGATGGCCAACGATGGGGTACACGATCCAGTCAACACCGGACGTCGGCGTTTTCTTTCTGCCACCACAGCCGTGGTGGGCGCCGTCGGCGTCGGATTCACCGCTGTTCCTTTCATCAAATCCTGGAACCCCAGTGCCCGTGCCAAGCTTGCCGGCGCACCGGTGGTGGCCGACATCAGCGCCCTGCAGGAAGGCCAACGCCTGATCGTGGAATGGCGTGGCCAGCCGATCTGGATCGTCAAGCGGTCCAAGGCGATCCTCGATGCACTGCACGGGCTCGATGGCCGCCTCAAGGACCCCGAGTCCGGCGAGAAGGACCAGCAGCCGGACTACGTGCTGAAGCAGAACCCCGAGCTGCGCTCGATCAAGCCGGACATTTCCGTGCTGGTCGGCCTGTGCACGCACCTGGGTTGCTCGCCGGAAATGGTCGCCGAGATCCGGCCTGAACCCTATGACCCGCAGTGGAAGGGCGGCTACTTCTGCCCCTGCCACAAGTCGCGCTTCGACATGTCCGGCCGCGTCTTCAAGGACGTGCCGGCGCCGATCAACCTGAAGGTGCCCGCGCACCATTACCAGGACGACAACACCATCATCATCGGTGTCGATCCGCAGGGGGCAGCCTGATGGCCAATATCCTCGCTCGTACCGCCAGCGGCGTGGCCGACTGGGTCAACGCCCGCGCCCCGGGCCTGATGCCGGTCTACCGCAAGCATGTCACCGAGTACTACGCGCCGAAGAACTTCAACATCTGGTACTACTTCGGTTCGCTGGCGCTGCTGGTTCTGGTCAACCAGATCGTCACCGGCATCTTCCTGACGATGCACTACAAGACCAACGCCGCTGAGGCGTTCGGCTCCATCGAATACATCATGCGTGATGTGGAGTGGGGCTGGCTGATCCGCTACATGCACTCCACCGGGGCCTCGCTGTTCTTCATCGTGGTCTACCTGCACATGTTCCGCGGCCTGCTGTACGGCAGTTACCAGAAGCCGCGCGAGCTGGTGTGGATCCTGGGCATGCTGATCTACCTGGTGCTGATGGCCGAAGCGTTCATGGGTTACGTGCTGCCGTGGGGCCAGATGTCGTTCTGGGGCGCCAAGGTGATCATTTCGCTGTTCGGCGCGATACCGGTGATCGGCAACGGCCTGACCGAATGGATCATGGGCGACTACCTGCCCAGTGACGCCACGCTCAACCGCTTCTTCGCGCTGCACGTCATCGCACTGCCGCTGGTGCTGCTGTTGCTGGTGGTGCTGCACCTGGGCGCGCTGCACGAGGTGGGGTCGAACAACCCCGATGGCGTGGAGATCAAGAAGGGGCCCAAGGGCAACCGCTGGTCGCCGAACGCCCCGGCCGACGGCATTCCGTTCCATCCGTACTACACGCTCAAGGACGGCGTCGGTGCCGGTTTCCTGCTGATCATCGCCGCCTTCATCATCTTCTTCGCGCCCGGTTTCGGCGGCCTGTTCCTGGAGCACGACAACTTCACCGAAGCCAACCGCCTGGTGACCCCGGAACACATCAAGCCGGTCTGGTACTACACGCCGTACTACGCGATGTTGCGCGTGGTGCCGAACAAGCTGGGCGGCGTGCTGGTGATGTTCTCGGCCATCGCGATCCTGTTCCTGGTGCCGTGGCTGGACAAGGCGAAGGTGAAATCGGTGCGCTACCGCGGCTGGATCTCGAAGGTGATGCTGGGCGTGCTGGCGGTGTGCTTCGTGTGGCTGGGCGTGATTGGTTCCGGCCCGGGCACCGACGTGCACGAGACCTACATCGGGCGGGTGTTGACCTTCCTGTACTTCGCGTTCTTCATCACCATGCCGCTATGGACAAGGTTGGACAGGACCAAGCCGGTACCAGAGAGGGTGACCACGCATGACTGAGCGCTGGATGGTCCGGCTGGCCCTGGCGGCCACCCTGATGCTGGGCAGTTTCCTGGCCTCCGCCGTCGAAGGCGGCACCCCGCTGCTGCAGGCCGGCAACGACCTCGGTGACCGCGCCTCGCTGCAGCGCGGCGCGCAGCTGTACATGAACTACTGCTCCGGCTGCCACGCACTGAAGTACCTGCGCTATTCGCGGATGGCGCAGGACCTCGGCCTGACCGAGGAAGAGGTGATGAACAACCTCAACTTCACCGGCTCGGCGATCGGCGACCCGATCCCGGTGGCGATGCCCAAGGAGAACGCGGAGAAGTGGTTCGGCAAGATGCCGCCCGATCTCAGCCTGATCTCGCGCGTGCGGGGCAGTGACTGGGTCTACACCTATCTCAAGTCGTTCTATCTGGACAGCAGCCGCCCGCTGGGCTGGAACAACGCGCTGTTCGCCAATGCCTCCATGCCCAACCCGCTGTGGGAAATGCAGGGCCTGCAGCATGCGGTGCACGGCAAGGCGGAAGCGCCCGGCATGGACCCGCCGGTGACCGGCCTGAAAATCGAAACGCCCGGGTCGGTCGATGCCGGCCAGTACGATCAGGCCGTTCGGGACATCACCAACTTCCTCGAATACGCCGGTGAACCGGCCGCGCTCAAGCGCCAGCAGCTGGGCGTATGGGTGATCCTGTTCCTGGCCCTGCTGACTTTCCTGCTGTACCTGCTGAAGAAGGAATACTGGAAGGACGTCCACTGATTCTGCCGCCGGCCATCGCACGGGCCTATTGGCTTTTGTGATGGTCGGTTGCACACTCGGGGTGGAGTCGACCGCTGGCACGGTGCCGGCGGCGCCGATGCGGCAGGCGGTCTCCTGTCGTGGGAGAGCCTTTGATGGCGGCGAGCGTACGCATGCGCAATACACTGACGCTGTTTTCCTCGAACGACGACGTACTGTGCCACCGGGTACGCCTGGTGCTGGCGGCCAAGGGGGTCACCTTCGACTTTGTCCCGGTCGATCCGCAGAACCCGCCTGAAGACCTGATCGATCTCAATCCGTACCACTCGGTGCCGACCCTGGTCGAGCGCGAGCTGGTGCTGTACGCCGCGTCGGTGGTCAGCGAATACCTGGACGAACGCTACCCGCATCCTCCGCTGATGCCGGTCGATCCGCTCTCGCGTGCGCGTATCCGCTTGGCCATGCTGCGCATCGAGCACGACTGGGTACCGCAGGTGCAGGCCATCCAGCTGGGCAACAAGACCCAGGCCGAGGCCGGCCGCAAGCGCCTGAAGGAACTGCTGACCGCCTCGCTGCCGCTGTTCAAGGCCAGCAAGTTCTTCCTCAATCCGGAAATGAGCCTGGCCGACTGTGCAATGGCACCGATCATCTGGCGCCTGCAGTCGCTGGACGTGCCGCTGCCGAAGGACGGCAAGGCGATCGAGGACTATGGCAACCGCATCTTCCGTCACCCGGGTTTCGTCCGCAGCCTGACCGACCAGGAAAAGAAGCTGCGCGATCTGCCGGTCTGATCCGACCTTGCGTAACCCGTCTGCACGCCGACCGGCGTGCAGGCGATCCGCCCCGGCGGGGCGCCGGGCGCGTACACTTCACGCATGACCGAAGACTTCTTCCACATGACCAGCCACCGCCCGTACCTGCTGCGGGCGCTGGTGGAATGGATCAACGACAACCAGCTGACCCCGCACATCCTGGTCGACGCCGGCGTCCCCGGCGTGCAGGTGCCGCCTTCGGCGGTCAAGGATGGCCGGGTCGTGCTCAACATCGCCGAACGCGCCGTCGTGCGGCTGATGATCGACAACGAAATGGTGAGCTTCTCGGCCCGCTTCTCCGGCACCAGCTACCCGGTGCAGGTACCGATCAGCGCCGTGCTGGCGGTCTATGCACGCGAGACCGGGCAGGGCATGGCGCTGCCGGATGACATTCCGGGCAGCGAGACCGCGCCGACCAGTGACGAACTGCTGCACGAGGACGGCACGCCGCCGGACGATACGCCACCGGCCAGTCCGCCGCCCAAGGGCCGCCCGAACCTGCGCGTGGTCAAGTAACCATTCCGACGCCGCCCCGCTGGGCGGCGTCTTCCTTTGCAGGTTTTACCGGTGGGTGCCGGAATTGTGTGGGTGCCGACCGTTGGTCGGCAAACCTTCAGTTCTTACACATCCTCGGCATCTTCCACGTCCGGCCGAATCTGGCTGATCCGCGCGGCACCGGGGCCGGTGAACGAGATCAGCTGGTCGCCGCGCAGCACCATGCGGCCCACGTGGCGATCGATGCCATCGTAGGAATACTCGAACTTGAAGGTGCGCTCGAAACCGAGCCGTCCATCCTCGCCACGCGACAGTCGCAGGCCGGTGGCATGTACCGCCTGATCCAGCCATTGCACGTCGGCAGCGCGGCAGGCATTGCGGCCCAGCTCGACCGCGCGCTCGGCGGCCGAACGCGCCGCATTCCAGAAGAAATAGATGATTCCGCCGGCAATCAGCAACAACAGCAGGGTGGGCATGGCGTCAGCCGTCAGAGGTCGATCCCGCAAAGATGGCGGCGAATGCGCGCTGGATCAAGCGCTGCATTCACCGCCGCGGCTGCGGTTCGCTGGACATCGGTGATGCGGGCACGTTAGACGGCGCCGTCGCCGGCACCGTCTGCATCGGCGCGGCGGAGGGCGAAGGCATCACCAATGGCGCGGTCGCCGTCAGCTGCAGCAGCGCTGCCCAGTCCTGGCGGTTGAAGCTGCATTCGTCCTCGCGGCCCGGCGTGCAGCTGGGCTCGATGCCGGTGCTGTTGCGTTCGCGCGCCGGCGGCAGCTTGATCAACCCGGTGCGGTCCAGCGGCAGCAGTCGCATCGCCACCGTGTTCATCACGTTGCCGCCCACCAGGTACAGGGTCTGGTCGCCCCCCAGGTTGGCGGCCACCACTACTTCGCAATGTGATTTCCAGTGGCCCACCGAACCGTTGCCCAGTGCCTGCACCAGCCCACTGTAGCTGAGCGTGGTGCTGCGATCGCGCAGGAAGCACAGCAGGTCGCCCGGTGCGGGCTTTGCGGTCGCGGGATCGACCAGCCGGTACGGCACGCCCGAGGGTCCGCCCTGGTACGCGGCACGGATGTAGTCGATGTGGCGTGGCGACGCGTTGAAGCCGGGGACGCCGGACTGCACCATCACCCAGGAAATGAACGCGGCCGACCACGGGTTGTCGATCAGGAAGGTGCGGCAGTCGCTGTCGGTGTAGCGCGTGCCCAGTGGTGCCAGACAGCTGCTGGCGCCGGCGATGCTGCCCATCGCGTTGAGCGTGCCGCTGTTGCGCCAGTAGCCGGCCACGCGCTGCCAGGCAATCAGCCCGTTGTCGGCCAGATGTTCGTTCTCGGCCTCGGTGACACTCAGGCTCGCCGCGCGGCCATCGCGATCGATGAAAGGCCGGAACCAGAGCCGGTGTTCATTGCAGGCAGTATTGCGGATGGCCACCGCCAATGGGCTCAGGCCGAAACGCGGTGGCACATCGCAGGCTTCGGCCGCCGCTGCGGACAGGGGGGCCGCGGCCAGCAGCAGACAGGCAGGCAAGAGCATCCGGCGCATGCGCGGCTCCTGTGGGGGATGCCCGCAGCGTCGCAGCGCTGTCGTGAACGCCGGGTGTGAGAACGGGGTCGGATCCCTTTTCCCATGAAAAAGGGATCGGACCCCAAGCCAGGCCTCAGCCCGGCGGTGGGCCCAGCTTCAACGACAGATCGATGGCCTGCACGTGCTTGGTCAGGCCGCCGATGGAGATGCAGTCGACGCCATCCTCGGCGATCGAGCGCAGGCCACCCAGGCCGACGCTGCCGGACACTTCCAGCGGAATGCGGCCGGCCGTGATGCGTACCGCCTCGCGGCGCAGGTCGGGGCTGAAGTCGTCCAGCAGGATGCGTTCGCAACCGGCGTCGAGCGCCTGGCGCAGCTGCGCCAGATCCTCGACCTCGACCACCAGCGGCAGCGCAGGCCACTGCCGGCGTGCGCCCGCCACGGCGTCGGCCAGTGAGCCGGCAGCGCGGATGTGGTTCTCCTTCAGCATCACCGTGTCGTACAGGCCGAAACGATGGTTCTCGCCACCGCCGCAGCGCACCGCGTACTTCTGCGCCAGGCGCAGGCCGGGCAGGGTCTTGCGGGTGTCAAGGATGCGCGTGCCGGTACCGGCCACCGCCGCCACGTAGCGGGCGGTGGTGGTTGCCGTACCGGACAGCGTCTGCAGGAAGTTGAGCGAGGTGCGTTCGGCGCTGACCAGGCTGCGGCTGCGCCCATGCAGCAGGGCCAGCACGGTGCCTGCGGTGACCGCGTCGCCGTCGGAAACCTGCCATTCGATGCGTACGTCCGGGTCGAGCGCGCGGTGGGTGGCGTCGAACCAGGGGCGGCCGGCGATCACCCCGTCCTGCTTGCACAGCAGGTAGGCGCTGTCGGCCTGGTCGGGCAGCAGGGCGGCGGTGACATCACCGCTGCCCAGGTCCTCGGCCAGTGCACGCGCGACATCGGCGGCGACAACGGCCGCATCCGGCGTCGGCAGCGTGCTCATGCGGTCGGGAAATCGGCGATCTGGGCGGTCGGGATGGCTTCCTCGGCCAGCAGCACCGGGATGCCGTCGTCGACGCGGAAGACCTGCTTGCGGTCGCGGGTGACCAGCGCTTCGCGCAGCGGCTGCGCCAGCGGGTTGCCATCGGCCTTGTTCACCGCGCCGGCGGAAATGGCCTTGTTGAGGGCTTCCAGGCCCTTGCCATCCAGCAGGGACAGGGGCTGGCGGGTGTCAGGCGACACCAGCAGGTCGAGCAGCTTGCGATCCATGGTTCTTCGTCTTGCGTGGAAGATGGCTAGAATACGTCTTTAAGGCAGGTGACGGCCAATGACCCCCAACCCGATCGCGCCGCTTGTCGGCATCGTCATGGGTTCCCGTTCCGACTGGGAAACCATGCAGCACGCCGCCCAGAAGCTTGAAGCCCTGGGTGTTCCGTTCGAAGTGAAGGTGGTGTCCGCGCATCGGACGCCGGATGTGTTGTTCAGTTACGCCGAGCAGGCGGGCCCGCGTGGCCTGCGCGCGATCATCGCCGGTGCCGGCGGAGCCGCCCACCTGCCGGGCATGATCGCCGCCAAGACCGCCGTGCCGGTGCTGGGCGTGCCGGTGCAGTCCAAGGCCCTCAACGGCATGGATTCGCTGCTGTCGATCGTGCAGATGCCGGCCGGCATCCCGGTCGCCACCTTCGCCATCGGCAATGCTGGCGCGTCCAACGCGGCGCTGTTCGCCGCCGCGATGCTGGCCAGCGACCAGCCGGCGATCGGCCAGGCGCTCGACGCCTTCCGTGCACGCCAGACCGAAGACGTGATGGCCCACGACGATCCACGCCAATGAGCCTGACCGTCGGCATTCTGGGCGGCGGCCAGCTCGCCCGCATGATGGTCCTGGCCGGTGCGCCGCTGGGACTGCGCTTCGAGCTGTACGACCCGGCCGCCGACGCCTGCAGCGGCCCGCTGGCGCCGCTCACCGTCGGTGCCTTCGACGACCGCCAGGCGCTGGCGGACTTCGCCGCCAAGGTCGATGTGGTCACCTTCGATTTCGAGAACGTGCCCGCCGACAGTGCGCAGTTCCTGGCCGACCGCGTGCCGGTCTACCCGCCGCCGGCCGCGCTGGCGGTGGCCCAGGACCGGTTGAGCGAGAAGACCCTGTTCCAGCAGCTGGGCATCCCGCTGCCGGCCTTCGCGGATATCCGCAGCCGCGACGAGCTGGCGGCGAAGGCCGCCGAATTCGGCCTGCCGTGCATCCTCAAGACCCGCCGCCTGGGCTACGACGGCAAGGGCCAGTTCCGTCTGCGCAGCGAGGCCGACATCGACGCCGCCTGGGATGCGCTGGGTGCGCAGGTCGAGCGCACCGGACTGATCCTGGAGGGCTTCGTGGCCTTCCAGCGCGAGGTCAGCGTTGTGGCGGTGCGTGGCCGCGATGGCAGTTTCGAAGCCTGGCCGATCACCGGCAACTGGCATGTCGACGGTGTGCTGTCGGCCAGCGTGGCCCCGGCCGTGCTGTCCGCCGCCGAGCAGCAGGCAGCCATCGGCTATGCGCGCCGTGTCGCCGAACACCTGCAGTACGTCGGCGTGTTCGCGCTGGAACTGTTCTGCCGCGATGGCGAACTGCTGGCCAACGAGATGGCGCCACGCGTGCACAACTCCGGGCACTGGACCATCGAAGGCAGCGAGACCTCGCAGTTCGAGAACCACCTGCGCGCCGTGCTGGGCCTGCCGCTGGGCAGCACCCGCATGCTCGGCCATGCCTGCATGCTGAACTGGCTGGGCCGGATGCCCGACCCGTTGCCGGTGCTGGCCCAGGCCAGTGGCCACTGGCATGACTATGGCAAGGAGTCGCGCGAAGGCCGCAAGGTCGGCCATGCCACGTTGCGCGATGACGATGCCGCAGCACTGGCCGACGCGTTGGACCAGGTGGGCCTGGAACTGGACCGCCAGGCCCAGGTGGCACCGGCGGTGCACGCGCTGCGCAACCGCTGAGTCCGGTGGTGCCGGCCGCTGGCCGGCAGTGCAACGGTGTGGCGCACCGGTGCAGCCATCGGTGCAACATTCCCGGTGGTAGCGTGGAGCTCCTTTCACAGGAGTCACGACCATGCTCGACTGGAATGCCTACCGCAAGGAACTGAAGGGCCGCATCGGCGAGATCGGCAAGCTCTCGCCGGATACGGTCAAGGGCTACGCCACCCTGGCCAATGCCGGTGCCCAGACCAACCACCTGGATGCCAAGACCCGGGAGCTGATCGCGCTGGCGGTGGCGGTGACCACCCGCTGTGACGGCTGCATCACCGTGCACGTGGACGCGGCGCTGAAGCATGGCGCCAGCCGCGAGGAAATCGCCGAGGCGCTGGGCGTGGCGGTCTCGCTCAACGCTGGCGCCGCGCTGGTGTACTCGGCGCGGGTGATGGATGCGGTGGCCGCGCACGAGAGCGCGTGAAGCCACGCTCTGCTGCCCGGTAGTGGCGGGGGGGGGGGGGGG
>NZ_JBMRGJ010000036.1:0-20657 GCF_049384325.1 Stenotrophomonas sp. CASM114
CGCATGGCCAGCAAGCCGGGCAACCGCATTGCCATGGGTACCAACGACGTGGTGAAGGGTTACAACGTGACCTACCGCTATGACGGCGCGGAGAAGACCGTGCGCATGGACAACATGCCGGCCAGCGGCCGGCACTACCGTGTAGTCATGCTGCACCCGCGCTTGGCATTCACTGGCGTGCTTGCCAGACTGCACGCAGCCGGCCGCCGGCCGGATCCGAGGGAGCAGGCAATGGTGGAAGAGCGCGTCCCGTTGACGGTGCACGGCATGTCGGTGTCAGGCAATTGCCACAAGGTCCGCCTGCTGCTGGAGCAGCTCGGCAGCCGCTACCGCTGGGTGGAAGTGGACAGTGCCCACGGCCAGACCCACACCCCCGAGTTCCTCGCGCTCAATCCCAATGCCAAGGTGCCGCTGATCGTCCGCGACGATGGACGTGTGTTGACCGAGTCCAATGCGATCCTGTTCTGGCTGGCCGAAGGCACGCCGTACCTGCCCAGCGATGGATGGGAGCGCGCGCAGGCACTGAGCTGGATGTTCTTCGAGCAGTACACGCACGAGCCGTGCGTAGCGGTCGCGCGCTTCATCCGCGGCTGGACCCCGCCTGGGTCGCCGCGCCGCGCCGAACTGCCACGCCTGCACGAGCGCGCCGCCGCTGCACTGGCGGTGATGGAGCAGCACCTGCGTGATGCGCAATGGTTCACCGGCAGTGGGTACGGCATCGCCGACATCGCGCTGTTCGCCTACACCGACGTCGCAGGCGAGGGTGGAATCAGCCTGCAGCCGTTCCCGGAAGTTCGCGCCTGGTTGCAGCGCGTGCGCGGGCAGCCGCGCTTCCTGCCGATGCCGGCGGTGACCGCCGAGGTGCGCGCCCGCTTCGAGGCCGCATGACTCTCACCAAGGTGATCCCCACAGGGTAGCGCCTGGCCAACCCCGGGCGGAATGCAACAACGACACGGAGGGTGTTCGATGTTCGCTGTGGTTCCAGATCCGATTCCCGCACGCATGCGCGTGCTCAACCGCGCCGACGTGTGCGACGCCAATTTCCTCGACGCGGTGCGTGGCTGGCGCGGTACCCCGCGCCCGCGCCCGGCGCCGGATGCGCCGATCCTGCCGGGCAGCACGCTTACCGCCGCCGCGTTTGGCGAGCTGTTCGATTCGCAGCTGGCCAGCCGCCAGCTGGACCTGATGGCGCGCGTGCTGCGCGTGCAGAACAAGGTCTTCTACACCATCGGTTCATCCGGCCACGAAGGCAACGCGCTGCTGGCGCGGGCCTGCCGGCATACGGATCCTGCATTCCTGCACTATCGCTCCGGTGCCTTCATGGCCGAGCGCTCACGCCAGGTGCCGGGGATCGACCCGCTGCGCGATGCCGCGCTGTCCTTTGCTGCCAGCGCCGATGACCCGGCCAGCGGGGGGCGGCACAAGGTGTGGGGCAGCAAACCTTTGTGGGTGCTGCCGCAGACCTCGACCATCGCCTCGCATCTTCCGAAAGCGCTGGGCACCGCGCTGGCCCTCGAAAGCGGCAAGCGGCTGGGCCACGAACTGCCCATTCCGGCCGACAGCATCGTACTGTGCTCGTTCGGCGACGCCTCGGCCAACCATGCCACCGCGCAGACCGCGTTCAACACCGCGATGTGGTCGGCCTACCAGAAGCTGCCGGCACCGGTCCTGTTCGTCTGCGAGGACAATGGCCTGGGCATCTCGGTGAAAACGCCTGAAGGCTGGATCGCCGAACGCTTCAGCGGTCAGCCCGGGCTGGACTATTTCTACGCCGATGGCCTCGACCTGGCCACCGGCCATGCGCAGGTGCAGGCGGCGGTGGAGCACTGCCGGCGTACGCGGCGACCGACCTTCCTGCATCTGCGCACCACGCGCCTGATGGGGCACGCCGGCACCGACTTCGAGGTGGAATGGCGCGCGTTGCCCGAGCTGTGCGCGGCCGAGGCGCAGGATCCGCTGCTGCGCTCGGCACAGATCGCGATGGAATCGGGCTGGATGGATGCGGCCGCCATCGAGGTGGCCTACGAGACGATGCGCGCGCGCTGCATGGCCGCCGCCGCCGATGCCGAAGGACGGCCGAAGCTGCAGTCGCTGCGGGAAGTGATGGAGCCGCTTGCGCCCTATACGCCGGCTGCGGTGCAGGCCGAAGCACGGCGCGAGGTGCCCGCCGGAACGCGTGAAGCCCTGTATGGCGGTGCGGAGGCGTTGCCCGAACGGCAGGCGCCACGCCACCTCGCGATCCAGATCAACCATGCCCTGCAGGAACTTCTGGCGAAGTATCCGCAGAGCCTGCTGTTCGGTGAGGACGTCGCACAGAAGGGCGGTGTCTACACCGTCACCAAGGATCTGCTGCGCCGCTTCGGCCCACGCCGGGTGTTCAACACCCTGCTGGACGAGACCATGATCCTGGGCATGGCTCAGGGCCTGGCCAACCTGGGCATGCTGCCGATTCCGGAGATCCAGTACCTGGCCTATCTGCACAACGCCATCGACCAGGTGCGCGGCGAAGCGTGTTCGCTGCAGTTCTTCTCCAACGACCAGTACCGCAACCCGATGCTGGTGCGGGTGGCCGGGCTGGGGTACCAGAAGGGCTTCGGTGGCCACTTCCACAACGACAACTCGATCACCGCGTTGCGCGATATCCCGGGGCTGGTGGTGGGCTGCCCGTCGCGTGGCGACGATGCGGTGATGATGCTGCGCACGCTGGCCGCACTGGCGCGGGTGGATGGGCGCGTGGCGGTGTTCCTGGAGCCGATCGCGTTGTACATGAGCAAGGACCTGCACGAAGCCGGCGATGGCCAGTGGCTGTTCGACTTCCCCGCACAGGGCCAGTCGCTGGTGCCGGGGGAGGGCCGGGTCTATGCGCCGGAGGCCGGCGACCTGGTGATCTATACCTATGGCAACGGCGTGCCGATGGCATTGCGCGCATCGCGGGCGATCGAGCAGCAGCTGGGCTGGCAGGTGCGGGTGGTCGACCTGCGCTGGCTGGTACCGCTGGACGCCGGCTTCATCGCTGCCCAGGCCGCCAGCGCACGGCGGGTGCTGGTGCTGGATGAAGGCCGCCACAGCGGCGGAGTGGGCGAGGGCGTGGTCACCGCGCTGGTCGAGGCCGGGTTCGGCCATCTGCCGTTGCGCCGGGTCTGCGGTGCCGACACCTACACGCCACTGGCGGGGGCAGCAATGTTCGGGCTTCCAAGCGACAATGCGGTGATTGGCGCCGCCCTCGACCTGGCGCAGGAACCCTGATGCATGTGTGGATTGGCGGGAATGTTGTTGCCGGCGCCGCTGGCGTCGGCCGAGGCGCTGCAGGCGCAGGCCCTGGCCATGGGCCAGGCGCTGCACCACCGCGGGCCCGATGATGGCGGCAGCTGGGTCGATGCCGAGGCGGGCATCGCGCTGGCGCATCGCCGCCTGAGCATCCTCGACCTGTCCCCGCTGGGCCACCAGCCGATGGCCTCGGCCGACGGCCGCTACGTGATGGCCTACAACGGCGAGGTCTACAACTTCGCGGCCCTGCGCGAGGAACTGGAGCCGCTGGGGCATGCCTTCCGCGGCCATTCCGACACCGAAGTACTGCTGGCGGCGATCCTGCAATGGGGCGTGGAAGACACCCTGCAGCGCTGCAACGGCATGTTCGCCATCGCGCTGTGGGACCGCCAGGAGCGTTGCCTGTGGCTGGCCCGCGATCGCGTCGGCAAGAAGCCGCTGTACTACGGCTGGGCCGGCGACACGCTGGTGTTCGGTTCGGAACTGAAGGCGCTCTGGCAGCACCCGGCGTTCGACAACGACATCGACCGCGATGCGCTCACCTTGCTGCTGCGGCTGGATTACATCCCGGCGCCGCACAGCATCCACCAGCGCTGCTACAAGCTGATGCCGGGCCGGGTGTTGCGCCTGGACGCGGCGGCCGTCGCTGCCGGCGCATCCGCGCATCGTCCGGAACAGGCACAGCGGCTGTACTGGGATGCGCGCGCGCGCATGCAGGCGGCGCTGGCCGCACCCTTCCAGGGCCGCATCGAGGACGCCGAGGAACAGCTGGACACGCTGCTGCGCGACGCGGTGGCGCTACGCATGGTGGCCGACGTGCCGGTCGGCGTATTCCTGTCTGGTGGCACCGATTCCTCACTGGTGGCGTCGCTGATGCAGGCCCAGAGCGGGCAGCCGGTGCACAGCTTCAGCATCGGCTTCACCGATTCGGGACATGACGAGGCGCCGCTGGCCCGGGAGCTGGCGGCCCACCTGGGCTGTGATCACACCGAGTTGTACGTCAGCGGCGCCGACGCGCTGGCGGTGGTGCCGCAGTTGCCGGCGATGTTCGATGAGCCTTTTGCCGACGCATCGCAGGTGCCGACCGCGCTGGTCGCCCGGCTGGCGCGGCAGGGCGTGACCGTGGCGCTGTCTGGTGACGGTGGCGATGAGCTGTTCTTCGGCTATACCCGGTATGTACGCGCGCTGCGCAACTGGCAGATGCTCGGCCGCGTGCCGGGGCCGCTGCGGCGCTGGATGGGCGCGCGTGCGCAGCAGCAGGGCGAAGCCTCGCGCACCGGCGGCCTGGCCGCGCTACTGGCCGAGACCGGTGCGCGTGGCATCGGCGACGTCTACCGCAACCGCATCTCGCGCTGGCGCGACCCGGCCGCGGCGGTGACCGGCGCGCGGGCCGCCGGCAGCTTCTACGACCTGGCCGATCCGCTGCACGGCGCGGGTACGCCGGCCGACGCGATGATGCTGGCCGATTTCGTGACCTACCTGCCGGACGATCTGTTGTGCAAGGTCGACCGCACCTCGATGGCGGTCAGCCTGGAGGCGCGCGCACCGCTGCTGGACTGGCGGGTGGCCGAGTTCGCCTGGTCGCTGCCGTTGGGCTTCAAGCGCAGCGAGACCACCAGCAAGGTGCTGCTCAAGCGCGTGCTGGGCCGTTACGTGCCGCATTCGATGGTGCACCGTCCCAAGCGCGGTTTCGGCGCGCCGGTCAGTGACTGGCTGAAAGGCGACCTGCGGCCCTGGGCCGAGGACCTGCTGCAGCCGGCGCGGCTGGAGCGTGAGGGCGTGCTGTCGGCGGCGGCGGTGCAGCCGCTGTGGCAGCAGTTCCTGGGAGGGCAGCGCAAGTGGCATACCCATCTGTGGAACGTGCTGATGTTCCAGGCCTGGCAGGCGCATTGGCGGCAGGTGCGCGCAGGCATTGTGGGCGGCTGATCTTCACCGGCCTGCACGGGCCCGGCGACTAGGCTGGGCCTCCCGCACCATGAGGAGTATGTCCCGATGTCCGTCCCCACCATCGCCGTGTTCGTCGGCAGCCTGCGCAAGGACTCGTGCAACCGCAAGCTGGCCCATGCGCTGGAGAAGATCGCCGGTGATCGCGCACGCTTCCAGTACGTGCAGATCGGCGACCTGCCGTTGTATGACCAGGACTTCGACGCGCAGTACCCGGCGCAGGGTACCCGGCTGAAGGACCAGGTGCGCGCCGCCGACGCGGTGCTGTTCGTCACCCCCGAATACAACCGGTCGGTGCCGGGCGTGCTCAAGAACGCCATCGATATCGGCTCGCGTCCCTACGGTGACAGTGCGTTTGCCGGCAAGCCGGCGGCGGTGATCGGCGCCTCCATCGGCCAGATCGGTACCGCCGTGGCCCAGCAGCACCTGCGCAACACCCTGGCCTTCCTGGACATGCATGTGCTTGGGCAGCCCGAGGCGTTCATCCACTTCAAGGAGGGCCTGATCGATGCCGACGGCACGATCCACAACGAGGGCACGCAGAAGTTCCTGCAGGGCTACGTGGACCGCTTCCTGGCGCTGATCGCGGTGCACGTCAAGGGCGATTGACGCCTGCGGGGTCGGAGTTCCCTGCGTCGCAGAGGGATCCGACCCCAACCACGCCCGGGGTCGGATCCTGACGCGCAGCGACGGGCTCCGACCCGTGGCGCCTGATCTGCGATAATGCTCCGCTCGGGTGCCGCAATGGCGCCTGTCGCAGGCAGTGCGACGCCCCCACGCCAGTCTGGCCAGGCGCCGGCGGATATCCCCCGTTTCTCCACGGCTTATCCACAGGCTTGTCCATGGTCGCCGGGGTCGGCGCATGCCTACACTCGTCTGGCCCACTTTTGCAGGAAACACCGCAGCATGTCCGCTCGTCCCGGCTTCCGTTCCAACCGCAGAGAGCGCGGTGATGGCTTCGATCGCGATCGCGACGAGTCGCGCATCGACCAGTTGCGGGTACCGCCGCATTCGGTGGAAGCCGAGCAGGCGGTGCTGGGGGGGCTGATGCTGGCGCCCGAAGCGTATGACCGGGTCAATGACCAGCTGACCGAAGGCGACTTCTACCGTCGCGACCACCAGATGATCTATCGGGCGATCCGCGAGCTCTCCGAGCGCGAGCGTCCGTTCGATGCGGTGACCCTGGGCGAGTGGTTCGAGTCGCAGGGCAAGATGGAATTGGTGGGCGACGGTGCCTATCTGATCGAACTGGCCAGTACCACGCCGTCGGCTGCCAACATCGTGGCCTACGCCGAGATCGTGCGTGACAAGGCAGTGTTGCGCCAGCTGATCCAGGTGGGCACCGACATCGTCAACGACGGTTTCCAGCCCGAAGGCCGCGACAGCAGCGAGCTGCTGGCCTCGGCGGAAAAGAGCGTGTTCGCCATTGCCGAACAGGGCGCACGTGGTCGCACCGATTTCGTGGCCATGCCCGGTGCGCTGAAGGATGCATTCGAGGAGCTGCGCAACCGCTTCGAGAACGGCGGCAACATCACCGGCCTGCCGACCGGGTACACCGATTTCGATGCGATGACCGCCGGCCTGCAGCCGACCGATCTGATCATCCTCGCGGCGCGCCCGGCCATGGGCAAGACCACCTTCGCGCTGAACATCGCCGAGTACGCGGCGATCAAGTCGAAGAAGGGCGTGGCGGTGTTCTCGATGGAAATGTCGGCATCGCAGCTGGCGATGCGCCTGATTTCCTCCAATGGCCGCATCAACGCGCAGCGCCTGCGTACCGGCCAGCTGGAAGACGAGGACTGGAGCCGCGTCACCAGCGCGATCAAGATGCTGAAGGAAACCAAGATCTTCATCGACGATACGCCGGGCGTGTCGCCGGAAGTGCTGCGCTCCAAGTGCCGCCGCCTCAAGCGCGAGCATGACCTCGGCCTGATCGTGATCGACTACCTGCAGCTGATGAGCGTGCCCGGCAACAGCGAAAACCGCGCGACCGAAATCTCGGAGATCTCGCGTTCGTTGAAGGGCCTGGCCAAGGAATTGAATGTGCCGGTGATCGCGCTGTCACAGCTCAACCGCTCGCTGGAAACGCGTACCGACAAGCGCCCGGTGATGGCCGACCTTCGCGAGTCGGGCGCAATCGAGCAGGACGCGGACATGATCGTGTTCATCTACCGCGACGACTACTACAACAAGGAAAACTCGCCGGACAAGGGCCTGGCCGAGATCATCATCGGCAAGCACCGTGGTGGCCCGACCGGCTCGTGCAAGCTGAAGTTCTTCGGCGAGTACACCCGCTTCGACAACCTAGCCCACGATTCGGTCGGCTCGTTCGAATAACGGCCATGCCGGCCGCTGGCCGGCAATCGCCTTCCGGACGGTAAACCATTCGGAACGCAAGGATTCCGCATGTGGCGTGTAAATGACATGTAACGCGCCGCTTCTACGATTCCGCCGCTGCTGCCCTTCGACGCCGCCCTTCGGCGTCCAGCGTGCCCAAGGAATCCACCTCCATGTCGTCCCACGCTTCGCATCGCCGCAATCTGCTGGCCCTGCTGGTCTGTGCTTCGCTGCCGTCGCTCGCTGCCGCTGAACCCGCCCCCGCCCCCGACGCGCCGTCGGCGACCACCCTCGATTCGATCTCGGTGATCGGCCGCGGCGAAGCCCGCCAGGTGCAGCGCGTGACCGCCGAGGACATGAAGATCCTGCCGCCCGGTGCGAACCCCCTGAAGCTGCTGGCCAGCAAGCCGGGCGTTCACTTCGAGTCGGCCGATGCCACCGGCGCCTACGAATGGTCCACCACCATCAGCCTGCGTGGCTTCAACCAGAGCCGCCTGGGCTACACGCTCGATGGCATCCCGCTGGGCAACATGGCCTATGGCAACAGCAACGGCCTGCACATCAGCCGTGCCGTGATCAGCGAGAACCTGGGCGGAGCCGAAGTGTCCACCGGCATCGGCGCGCTGGGTACGCCGTCCACCAGCAACCTCGGTGGCGTGTTCCAGTTCTATTCGATCGATCCGTCCACCGAGTACGGCGTGGTGCTGGCGCAGGGCTTCGGCAGCGACAGCGCGCGGCGCAGCTATGCGCGCCTGGAGACCGGTGAGCACCAGGGCTTTGCGGCCTATCTGTCCGGCGTGTACTCCGAAGGCGACAAGTGGAAGGGCAAGGGCTCGCAGGAGCTGAAACAGTTCAACGGCAAGGCCACCTACAATTTCGGAACGGACAGCAGGATCACCGCGCTGTTCAACGCCTCGCGCCGCGTCGAGGCGGACTACCAGGACCTGTCGCTGGAGATGATCGATCGCCTTGGCTGGGACTGGGACAACTACGCGCCGGACTGGGATCGTGCCGTCGCCGCCGCGCGCGGCAGGTTCACGGGCGGCGTCAACAGCCCCTGGGATGCGTACTACTCCGGCCACGGCCTGCGCAACGATGACCTGTCCAGCATCGCCGGCGATTTCGGCCTGAACGAGTCGATGCGGCTGAAGGTCAACGTCTACAACCACAGCAACCGTGGCCAGGGCCACTGGTTCAGCCCGTCCAATCCGTCCAACCCGGGCACCGGTCGCGAGATTCCGATCTCGATCCGCACCACCGAGTACGCGATCGACCGTACCGGCGTGACCTCGGCGTTCACCTGGAACGTCGGCGGCCACGACCTGGAAGCCGGCCTCTGGTACGAGGACAACGGCCACAGCGTGCAGCGCAACTTCTACTACATCGACGGCCCGGTCACCGACGACTTCTTCCTGCGCAACCCGGACCAGCGCGTGTGGCACCAGCGCTACACCACCATTACCCACCAGTTCTACGTGCAGGACCGCTTCCGCCTGTTCGATGACCGGCTGACCATCGACATCGGTGCGAAGTCGCCGCACACCCGCACCCGCGTGCGCACGCCACTGGGCAGCTATGCCAACAACAGCAGCCTGATTTCGAAGAAGGGCCTGCTGCCTCAGGCGGGTTTCAACTTCAAGCTCAACGAAGGCAACGAGATCTTCGGTTCGTTCGCCAGGAACATCGCCGCCTACGCGTTGGGCGTGGGCAGCCCGTTCAACGTGCCGCAGGCGGCGTTCGATGCCAGCGCGCAGGACCTGAAGCCGGAACAGTCACGCACCCTGGAACTGGGCTGGCGCGGCTACGGGAAGGGCTATGAAGCCTCGGTTGCGGTGTACGACGTCAAGTTCGACAACCGCCTGCTGGCGATCGCCCAGTGCGTGGGCATCCTCGGCTGCCCGGCGCTGTTCTCCAACGTCGGTTCGGTGACCAGCCGCGGCGCCGAGGCGACACTGCAGCTGAAGCCGATGCAGGACCTGGCCTGGTCCAACGCGCTGTCCTGGAATGACAGCACCTACGACAACGACTACGTGAACAATGGCGTGGTGCCGACCCGCGGCAAGAAGACCGTCGACACCCCCGAATGGATGTTCGCCAGCACCCTGGCCTGGACCCCGGGCCCCTGGGACATGCGCCTGTCGGCCAACCACGTCGGCAAGCGCTACGTGACCTATACCAACGACGAGTCGGTGCCGAGCTACTGGCTGGTCAATGCCTCCGTGGCCTATGACTTCGGCGCGCTGGGCCCGGCGCAGAACCTGACCGTGGCGCTGAACCTGACCAACCTGACGGACAAGCGCTACCTGTCCTCGATCAACACCAACGGCACCTACGCCGCCGACCCGACCCGCAGCCTGGCGACCATGCAGGTCGGCGCGCCGCGGCAGGTGATGGCCACCGCGACCGTGCGCTTCTGATGCGCGGGCCTGTGGATCCGGAACGGCGTCGTCGCCTGCTGCGCATGGCGTGGCAGGGCACGGGGGCGGCGATCGCGCTGGCGGCGATGCCGGGGCTGGCCACGGCCGGCCCACGGCCGCGGCTGGGGCGTGATCCGTTCACCCTTGGTGTCGCCGCCGGTGATCCGGATCCACAGGGGGCCGTGTTGTGGACGCGGCTGGCGCCGGACCCGCTCAACGGCGGCGGCATGCCGTCGCGGGCGGTGCCGGTGCGCTGGTTCGTGGCCGAAGACGCCGGCATGCGCCGGCTGGTACAGCGGGGCGTCGCTGCCGCGGTGCCGGAGCTGGCCCATTCGGTGCACGTGGAGGTCAATGGCCTGCGCCCGGGCCGCGACTACTACTACCGCTTCGCCTGCGATGGCGATGAGGAAAGCGCGGTCGGCCACTTCCGCACCGCGTCGCTACCGGACACGCAGCTGCAGCAGCTGCGGCTGGCCCTGTGCACCTGCCAGGCCTGGAACAGTGGCTACTATCCGGTGCTGCGCGATATCGCACGGAGCGATGTCGACCTCGTGCTGCATGCCGGCGACTACCTGTATGAATACAGCCCGCTGCAGAACGTGCGTGGCACCATGCTGGACGCGGCGCGTTTCAGTGGCGAGACGGTGAGCCTGGAGCGCTACCGTGACCAGTACGCGCTGTACAAGCTCGACCCGGATCTGCAGGCAGCCCATGCCACACACGCCTTCGCGGTGATCTGGGACGATCACGAGGTGCAGAACGACTACTCGGGCATCCATCCGGAGAAGCCCAGCGTGTCGATCGAGGACTTCATCGTTCGCCGCGCGGCGGCCTACCGCGCGTTCTACGAACATCTGCCGATGCGCAGCAAGCCTGCGGGCAATAGCGGCCTGCGCGTGCACCGGCGCCTGCGTTACGGCGATCTGGCACAGCTGACCCTGCTCGACTGCCGCCAGTTCCGCCCGGCCAATCCCTGCGGTGTGGGCGAGTCACCGCGCTGCGAAGCGGCGCTGGATCCACGCATGAGCATGCTCGGCACGGGGCAGGAAGCGTGGTTCACGCAGTCGATGGCCGCCGCGCAGGGCACGCGCTGGAACGTGGTGGTGCAGCAGCTGCTGATGGCGCAGCTGCGGCTGGACGGCGGCACGCCACGCGAGCGCTTCTGGAACGACGCCTGGGATGGCTATCCCGCCGCACGCAGGCGTCTGCTGCAGGCGATGCAGGCAGGCGGGCAGGGCAATGCCATCGTGCTGGGCGGCGACTGGCATTCCACCTTCGTCAACGACCTGAAGCTGGATTTCGACGCGGCCAGCGCGCCGGTCGTGGCCACCGAATTCATCGCCCCGGCGATCAGCAGTGGCGGCGACGACACGCCGTACGGGCCGTACTACGGGCCATCGATTCCGCAGAACCCGCATATCCGCTATTTCGACGGCGACCGCCGCGGCTGGTGGAAGCTGCAGCTGAACCGGCAGACCGTGGACGCCGAGCTCCGCTTCGCCGACAGCGTGCTGCGCCCGGATGCCGCAGTGCGCACCGCGGCGCGATTCCAGGTGGTCCATGGCCGACCGGGGGCGGTGCAGCTCCTGTAGAGCCGAGCCCACGCTCGGCTGTCGCGCGCAGCGCGGGTTTTCTGTGATCGCAACGAAGAGCAGCCGAGCGTAGGCTCGGCTCTACAACGACGGCCCTGCACCGGATTTCATCGCCCCCAGCCCGGGTTTCGTCGCAAACCGTTTGCCGGCGGCGAGGGCGGGGCGCCAAGGTGTCCGCAGGCGGCAGGGTGCCGCCCCAAGGAGACCGTGATGAAGACCCTGTTCGCGCTCGGTGTGTGGTGCCTGCTGTTCGTGCTGTGCTGGCCGCTGGCGATCCTCGCCCTGATCGCCTGGCCGCTCGTGTGGCTGCTGAGCCTGCCGTTCCGCCTGGTCGGCATCACCTTCTCGGCGTTGTTCGCCTTCCTGCGAGCGCTGTTCATGCTGCCGGCGCGGTTGCTTGGCGGCCGGGCGGTTCCCGCATGAGGAGGGTGCTGCTGGCCGGTCTGGTCCTGTTGCCAGGCCCGGTGCTGGCCGCACCCCCGGCACCCCCGTCGGCGTGGCTGGAGCGCGAGCAGAGCGCTGCGGCTGACGAAGCCAATGCAGCGGCGGTCCCTGCGCCGAAAGCCGAGGCGCGCTGCCGGGTGGTCAAGCAATGGAAGGCCGGCGATACGGTGGTACAGCACAGGGTCTGTGAGGATCCACCGAAGAAGCCGGCTGGAAAGGTGTAGCGCCGAGCCCATGCTCGGCGCTACAGGGAAACGGGCAACAAAAAACCCCGCCGGGGCGGGGTTTTTCGTCTGCAGGTGAGTGCCGACCAACGGTCGGCACCTACCATGATGCCGATCAGTTCGCCTTGTGGATGGCGCGCTTGCTGACCGCCATCGCCGCGTCGTGGACCACTTCCGACAGCGACGGGTGGGCGTGGCAGATGCGGGCCAGGTCATCGGCCGAACCGCTGAACTCCATGGTCAGCACGCCTTCGTGCACCAGCTCGGAGACGTTGGCGCCGACCAGGTGCATGCCGAGGATGCGATCGGTTTCGGCATGGGCCAGGATCTTCACGAAGCCTGCCGGCTCGATCATCGCCACGGCACGGCCGTTGGCGGCGAACGGGAAGCTGCCGGCCTTGTACGGAATGCCTTCGGCCTTCAGCTGCGCTTCGGTCTTGCCGACCCAGGCCAGTTCCGGTTCGGTGTAGATGACCCACGGGATGGTGTCGAAGTTGACGTGGCCCGGCAGGCCGGCGATCAGCTCTGCCACCGCGATGCCTTCCTCGAAGCCCTTGTGCGCCAGCATCGGGCCGCGCACGCAGTCGCCGACTGCCCACACACCGTTGACGCCGGTGTGGCAGTGCGCATCGACTTCGATCTGGCCGCGCTCGTTGATCTTGACGCCGGTGCCTTCGGCCAGCAGGCCCTTGGTGGCGGCGCGACGGCCAACGGCCACCAGCAGCTTGTCCACGGTCAGGGTCTTTTCGCCTTCCGCGTCGGTGTAGGTGACGATGACTTCCTTCTTCTTGCCCTTGCCGGTGATCTCGGTCTTGGAGACCTTGGCATTGAGCTTGATGTCCAGGCCCTGCTTCTTGAATTCCTTGGCAGCCGCCTTGGCCACTTCGGCATCGGCAGCCGCCAGGAACTCCGGCATGGCTTCCAGGATGGTGACTTCAGCGCCCAGGCGCTTCCACACGCTGCCCAGTTCCAGGCCGATCACGCCGGCGCCGATCACGGCCAGGCGGTTCGGCACTTCGGTGAAGTCCAGGCCGCCAACGTTGTCGACGATGGTCTCGCCGTCGAACTTGGCGAACGGCAGTTCGATCGAATCCGAACCGGCCGCGATGATGACGTTGGTGCCCTTCAGCTCGACGATGGAACCGTCATGCTGGGTGACCTTGACCACGTTGCCCGGCTGCAGTTCACCGAAGCCGTAGTAGGCGGCGACCTTGTTGGCCTTGAACAGCATGCCGATGCCGCCGGTGAACTGCTTGACGATCTTGTCCTTGCGGCCAACCATCGCCTCGACGTCGATCTTGGCATCCTTGAAGCTGATGCCGTGGTCGCCAAAGATGTGGCCCATGTTCCAGAACTGGCGCGAGGAATCCAGCAGCGCCTTGGACGGGATGCAGCCCACGCGCAGGCAGGTGCCGCCGAGGGCCGGCTTGCCGTCCTTGCCCAGCGCTGCATCGATGCAGGCGGTCTTCAGGCCCAGCTGGGCCGCGCGGATGGCAGCGTGGTAACCGGCCGGGCCGGCACCGATGACGACGACGTCGAATTGTTCAGCCATTGAATTATTCCTTGATGCATTACCAGAACCCCTCCGCGCAGGCGCGGAGGGGCGGGAGGTGTCTTACAGGCCGAACAGCATGCGGCCCGGGTTTTCCAGCTGGTTCTTGATGTCCACCAGGAACTGCACCGAGTCCTTGCCGTCGATGATGCGGTGGTCGTAGGACAGCGCCAGGTACATCATCGGCGCGATCACGACCTGGCCGTTCTGGGCGATCGGACGCTCCTTGATGGCGTGCATGCCCAGGATGGCGCTCTGCGGCGGGTTGATGATCGGGGTCGACAGCAGCGAACCGAAGGTGCCGCCGTTGGTCACGGTGAAGGTGCCGCCCTGCAGTTCTTCCAGGCCCAGCTTGCCGTCACGGGCCTTCTTGGCGTAGTCGGCGATGGTCTTCTCGATGTCGGCGAACGACATGCGCTCGACGTTGCGCAGCACCGGCGTGACCAGGCCCTTCTCGGTCGAGACGGCGATCGAGATGTCCGAGTAGCCGTGATAGATGATGTCGTCGCCGTCGATCGAGGCGTTGACCAGCGGGAAGCGCTGCAGCGCGTTGGCGGCGGCCTTCACGAAGAAGCTCATGAAGCCCAGCTTGATGCCGTGTGCCTTGACGAACTCGTCCTGCAGTTCCTTGCGCGCCGCCGACACCTTGGACAGGTCGACTTCGTTGAAGGTGGTCAGCATCGCGGTGGAGTTCTTCGACTCCATCAGGCGCTCGGCGATGCGCTTGCGGATGCGGGTCATCGGCACGCGCTCTTCCGGGCGTGCGCCACCGGCCTTGCCGGCGCCGCCGTTGCGGGCGAAGTTGACGATGTCTTCCTTGGTGACCGCGCCGCGACGGCCGGTGCCGTCGACATCGGCCGGGTTCACGCCTTCAGTGATGGCGGTGAAGCGGGCGCCCGGCGGCAGCGCATCGGCGGCCGACTTGGCGGCCGGGGCCGGCGCAGCGGCAGCGGCCGGAGCCGGAGCGGCGGCGGCCGGAGCAGCGGCCGGAGCGGCCTCGGCGGTCGGTGCCGGAGCAGCTGCAACGGCGCCTTCCTCGATGATCGCCACGACCTGGCTGGAGGTCACGGTCGAGCCTTCGGCGAACTTGATTTCCTTCAGCACGCCGTCGACCGGCGACGGCACTTCCAGGACGACCTTGTCGGTTTCCAGGTCAAGCAGGTTTTCGTCGCGCTTGACAGCGTCGCCCACCTTCTTGTGCCAGGTGGCGATGGTGCCGTCGGCGACGGATTCGGGCAGTACCGGGGCTTTGACTTCGGTGGCCATTGCGGGAGCTTCCTGGTTTGTCTTCTAAATAGGGGGAGGATTATTCAGCGAACGTGTCGTTGAACGGGTTGACCAGTGCGTCGGCGATCAGCTGCTGCTGCTCGCGGACGTGGTCAGCCATGTGACCGGCAGCCGGCGAGGCCGAACGTGCGCGACCGGCGTAGTGCAGGTTCTGGCCATCGGCCAGGCAGAACTGCAGGTGGTGGCGGATCTGGTACCACGCGCCCTGGTTCTGCGGTTCTTCCTGCGTCCACACCACGTCGGTGGCCTTGCCGTACTTCTTCAGTTCGGCCGCCAGCAGCGCACGCGGGAACGGATACAGCTGCTCCACGCGGATGATCGCCACGTCGTCCTGGCCACGCTTGATCTGGTCCTCCAGCAGGTCGTAATAGACCTTGCCCGAGCACAGCACCACGCGCTTGACCTTCTTGGCGTCTGCGTTGGCGTCGCCGATCAGGTGCTGGAACTCGCCGTTGGCCAGCTCGTCCAGGGTCGACACGGCCAGCTTGTGGCGCAGCAGCGACTTCGGCGACATCACCACCAGCGGCTTGCGGGTGGTCATGTGCAGCTGGCGACGCAGCATGTGGAAGGCCTGGGCCGGGGTCGACGGCACGACCACCAGCATGTTCTCCAGCGCGCACAGCTGCAGGAAGCGCTCCAGGCGCGCCGAGCTGTGTTCCGGGCCTTGCCCTTCATAGCCATGCGGCAGCAGCAGGGTCAGGCCGGAAATGCGGCCCCACTTGGCTTCACCGGCGGCGATGAACTGGTCGATCACCACCTGGGCACCGTTGGCGAAGTCGCCGAACTGGCCTTCCCAGATGCACAGCGTGTTCGGATCGGTGGTGGAGAAGCCGTACTCGTAGGCCATCACCGCTTCTTCGCTCAGCAGCGAATCGATGACGGTGGCCTTCTCCGGCGAATCCACCAGCTGCCGCAGCGGCATGTAGTAGTTGTCGGTCTTCTGGTCGTGCAGGATCGCGTGGCGATGCGTGAACGTACCGCGGCCCACGTCCTGGCCGACCAGGCGCAGTGCATGGCCTTCGTCGAGCAGGGTGGCGTAGGCCAGGTTCTCGGCAAAGCCCCAGTCGCCCGGGATCTCGCCGGCGGCCATCTTGCGGCGGTCGTCATAGACCTTGGCCACGCGCGAGTGCAGCTGCACTTCATCGGGAATGGTGTTGATCAGCTTGGCCAGCTCGACCAGCTTGTTCTTCTCGACCTTGGTCGAGACCGGGTCGGACAGCTTGCCTTCCAGCAGCTTCGGCCAATCGACGAACAGCGGGCTGCTCGGCGGGGTCTTCTCGACCTTGGCCAGCTCGGTGGTCACTTCACCGGCGTCCAGCTTCTCGCGGTAGGCATCGACCATCGCCTTGCCGGCGCCGGCGGCGATCACGCCCGCCTTTTCCAGCTGCTCGGCGTACATCTCGCGGGTGGTCGGGTGCTTGCGGATCACCTGGTACATCAGCGGCTGGGTGATCGCCGGTTCGTCGGCCTCGTTGTGGCCCCAGCGGCGGTAGCACATCAGGTCGATGACCACGTCCTTGGCGAACGTCTGGCGGAATTCGAAGGCCAGCTGTGCGGCGAACACCACTGCTTCCGGGTCATCGCCGTTCACGTGCAGCACCGGGGCGGCAATCATCTTCGCCACGTCGGTGGCATAGCGCGTGGAACGCGTATCCAGCGGGTTGGAGGTGGTGAAGCCGACCTGGTTGTTGACCACGATGTGCACGGTGCCGCCGACGGCGAAGCCGCGGGCCTGCGACATCTGGAACAGTTCCATGACCACGCCCTGGCCGGAGAAGGCCGCGTCGCCGTGGATCAGGATCGGCATGACCTGCTTGCGCGCGGTGTCCTTGCGGCGCTCCTGGCGCGAACGCACGGAACCGGCCACGACCGGGTCGGCGATTTCCAGGTGCGACGGGTTGAACGCCAGCGCCAGGTGCACCGGGCCGCCATCGGTGGCGACGTCGGCGGAGAAGCCCATGTGGTACTTCACGTCGCCGGCCGAAGCGTGCTCGTCGTGCTCGAACTTGCCTTCGAACTCGTCGAACAGCTTGCGCGGGTTCTTGCCCAGGGTGTTGACCAGCACGTTCAGGCGGCCACGGTGGGCCATGCCGATCACCACGTCCTTGACGCCATCCTTGCCGGCGTTGCGGATGATGGTGTCCATCATCGGGATCAGCGAATCGCCGCCTTCCAGCGAGAACCGCTTCTGGCCGACGTACTTGGTGTGCAGGTAGCGCTCCAGGCCTTCGGCCGCAGTCAGACGCTCCAGGGTGCGGCGCTGGGTGTCAGCGTCCAGCTGGTAGTTGCCACCGGCGGCTTCCAGCTTCTTGTAGATCCACTGGCGCTGCTCGACCTCGGAGATGTGCATGAACTCCGCACCGATCGAGCCGGTGTAGGTCGCCTTCAGGCGTGCCAGCAGGTCGCGCAGCTTCATGCGCGGCTGGCCGCCGACGCCGCCGGTGCTGAACTCGCTGTTGAGGTCGGCATCGGACAGGCTGTGGAACGGCAGGCCCAGATCCGGGGTATTGACCGGTGCGGCCAGGCCCAGCGGATCGAGGCGGGCGTCCAGGTGGCCGCGCGAACGGTAGGCGGTGATCAGACGACCGACATTGCGCTCGCGCTCGTCGCCTGCACCGTTACCGGTACCGGCCTTCAGCGCATCCTTGGCCGCGTCCGCAATGTGGGAGATGACGGCCGAGTGCGGAATGTCACCTGCTTCGCGGCCCTTGAAGCCGTCGAAGTAGGTTTTCCATTTGGGATCGACACTATCCGGGGAGACCAGGTACTGCTCGTACAGGTCCTCGACATAGGAGGCGTTGCCGCCGGCGAGTTGCGAAGATTGCGCAAACTGCTTCAGTTGATTGTCCACGATGGAGGGTGTTGATTCGCTTTGTGGGGTATGGCTTCAGAAGGACCCGGCAGGAAGATGAATAGCCCTGCGCGGGCGCGTTCAAACAGCCAAATTGTACCCCCAACCGGACACGAAGGGGCACCACCACAGGTATCCCGCGTCCGCCGGTGCCGGTTCCAGACAGGTTCGGTCGGCTGTGCCGACTCAGATGCCAAGCGCACGCAGTTCGCTGCAGACGCGCGAACGGTCCCAGACACGCTGCAATTGCTGCTCGAACGGCTGCGAACGTGCTGGCAGCGCGATGCCGGCCTCGCCGTCGAGGCGATGGCCGATCAGACGAAAGTAGAAGTCGCCCGCATCGTTGAGCAGGCAGGCCGAGGCCAGCGCGCGGTCGACCGGATCGCTGACCTCGCGGAACTGGATCACGCTGGGCAGGCGCTGGGCCAGCGCCAGCAGCGGCGACCCGGCAGACGCGATCGCGGCGGCGTCGTGCACGATCACCCGCAGCTGCTTGTCGTGGCGGGCGGTGACGAAGCGGCGCAGGGCGGACTGTACCGGGGGCGCGTCGAGCAGCCCCGGGTCCAGTTGGCGGCTGTGCAGCCACAGCTGGCGACGGGCGCGGTGGATGATGGCCGTGGTGATCGCCACCGCCTCGGCGCGGCTGTCGATGGCGCTGGCCTCGCCCAGCCGGCGGCGCATCTGCTGGTGTCCGATGCCGGCTTCCTCGAACACCTCGCCCTCGGGCAGGAAGCCCTGGCGTGCATAGAAATCGCGCGCGGGCAGCTGGGCGTGCAGGTGCAGTTCGGCCAGGCCGAGCCGGCGCCCGGCCTCGACCAGGGCCGCCAGCAGGGCCTCGCCGACCCCGTTGCTGCGATGGGTGGCCAGCACGGCCATGCGGCCGATGCGGCCGTCCGGAGCCAGCCTGCCGGTGCCGACCGGCTGGCCGTCACTGTCCAGCGCCAGCACATGGGCACTGACCGGGTCCAGCGCATCGCGTTCCAGCTCGGCGGCGATGCCCTGTTCCTGCACGAACACGCGTTGGCGCACGTCGTGGATGGCAACGTGGGCGTCGGCGTGGCTGACCTGCTGGACCCGGATCATGACGATGGCTCAGGCCCGGCCGGTGCTGTCGTCTTCGTCGTCGTCCTCGAAGTTGACGATGACCTCGATACCGTCGTCGTGCACGGTCACGGAGTGGACATCGTCGGACACCGCGTCGGCGTCGATCGCCTCGACGCGGTCGCGGCCTTCGACGACCTCGCCGAGCACCACGGCATCCTCGCTGTCTTCCTCGTCTTCGGCCTCGTACACCTCATTCGGGTCGATCAGCTGGAACACACCCCCGACCAGCAGCTGCTGGACCACGGCACGGCCCTTGTCGGACAGGCCGCGATAGGCGGCGGCGTCGAGCTGCTCGGCGCCGGCCAGGCGCTGCGCGTCCTTCACCGGCAGCGCGAAGTCCTGGCCGCTGACATACAGGCTGGCGCCACGCTTGGCCCGGCGCCAGGCCAGGCGGGCCCACGGGTGGCGCTGCAGCAGCATGCCCGAGGCCAGCGCTTCGACCACTTGCTCCGCGGCCGGCGCGGCCTGGTGGGCCATCACTTCGCCGGCGGCGCGGTAGGTGGTGATGAAGCGGCCGAACCAGTCACCCAGCTTGTCCGGGTCGTTCATGCGGATGGCGTTGAGGGCGGTGATCACCCGCGCCATCGCCACCGTGTCGATTTCGTTCGGGTCGGCCGGCACCTTCAGGTCGGCATCCTGGTAGCGGATGTTCTCATCGGCATCGGCGATCAGGGTGTCCAGATAGTCGCTGATCAGCTCGGCAGAAGACGGCGCACGCATGCCGAACGAGAAGGTCAGGCAGGGGTCTTCGGCGACGCCGTGGTGCGGCACGTTCGGCGGCAGGTACAGCATGTCGCCCGGCGCCAGCACCCAGTCGTGGGTGGGCTTGAACACCTTCAGCAGCTTCAGCTCCACGTCCGGGCGGAAGCCCAGCGGCGGCTGCCTGCCCTTGATCGATTCGCTGGCATCGATCTGCCAGCGGCGGTGGCCGTGGGCCTGCAGCAGGAACACGTCGTACTGGTCGACATGGGCGCCGACCGAGCCGCCGGTGGCGGCGAAGCTGATCATCACGTCATCCATGCGCCAGCGCGGCAGGAAGCTGAAGTGCTCGATCAGGGCGCGCACGTCCGGGTCCCACTTGTCCACGTCCTGCACCAGCAGGGTCCAGTCGTGGTCGGGCAGGGCGGGGAACACGTCTTCCTGGAACGGGCCGGTGCGCACGCGCCAGCCGTCCTGGGCCTTGTCGTGCTCGATCAGGCGCGCCAGCACACCTTCCTCGCAGGCCAGCCCGGCCAGGTCTTCCGGCTGTACCGGGGTCTGGAAATCCGGGAAGGCATTGCGGATCAGCAGCGGGCGCTTCTGCCAGAAGTCGCGCAGGAAGGTGGCCGGCGCCATGCCGAGCGGCTGGCCAGGGCGGGCGGTGACTTCGATCAGGGGGGCGGAGGACTTGCGGGCGGCCATGGGGGAATCCTTGCAGCGGAAAGCGGGAGGGGCGGCGTGGCGAGCCGCCAAGGGTTCCATTGTCCGCCGTTCGTCGGGATTGCGCACGTGCGGTGGTTTGTCGCGGGGTGTCCGGCCAACGGCGGAGCCCCTCGTGGCGGGGTGGTTGGTCGCGCAAAGCGCTGGCTTCATGGGCTGGGCCGGGCGGGGTGGGTTCACGGCGTGTCCCGCTGGCCCCCCCCCCCCCCCCCAGCAAGC
>NZ_JBMRGJ010000037.1:0-19737 GCF_049384325.1 Stenotrophomonas sp. CASM114
ATCCCATCCCGAACTCGGAAGTGAAACGCAGCTGCGCCGATGGTAGTGTGGCTCAAGCCATGCGAGAGTAGGTCATCGCCAGGGTTTATACCCAAAACCCCGCTGCTTGCGCAGCGGGGTTTTTCTTATTAAGTGAAGGCACTGCATTTTCCGGGTCCCTTCCGCCCCAAGGGCAAGATCGCGAAGCTGGCGCTGCAAGCGCTGCTGCAACCGTCTCCCTGGTGAAATTAGCGCTGTGGAACCACCCGATCCCATCCCGAACTCGGAAGTGAAACGCAGCTGCGCCGATGGTAGTGTGGCTCAAGCCATGCGAGAGTAGGTCATCGCCAGGGTTTACACCCAAAACCCCGCTGCTCATGCAGCGGGGTTTTTCTTTGTGCGCAGGAAACCCCGGTAGCGCCGGCCGCTGGCCGGCAACCCGATGGCGTTGCATTGCCCGGTAGATCCACGCCATGCGTGGAGGCCCTCTGCGAGGAAGCATGGCGCCAACCAGGGTTGGCCGCTACCAATCGATTGCCGGCCAGCGGCCGGCACTACCGGCAGATCCACACCAACCGTGGATGAGCCGCCGACGGTACGCAAAAGAAAAGCGGCGCCCCGTGGGGCGCCGCTCTGCTCTCAACAGTGCTCAGTCGAGCATGGCCCGACTTTACTTGGCCGGGACCTTGTCCTTCATCATCGCGTCGCGGGCTGCCTTGAACGGATTGCCTGCATACCAGTTCGGCCAACGATCGCCACCGGCCAGTTCCTTGCCCACGCCGTACATCAGCTGCAGGTCTTCGACGGTGCCGTCCAGCTTCCAGGTGGCGGCGTCGAACTCGTCCTTCGGGCCGTGGTAACGGTTGGCGCCGTAGTCCGCCGCCGCCTTGCGGCCCGCTTCCACGCCACCCTCGCGCAGGTCTTCGCCGCCATCGGCGTACAGGGCCGGCACACCCGCTTTTGCGAAGTTGAAGTGATCGGAGCGGAAGTAGAAGCCGCTCTGTACCGAGGTCTCACCGTGCAGGGTGCGGTCCTGGGCGGCGGCCAGCGGCTTGAGGATGTCCTCCAGCTCCGAGCTGCCGAAGCCGGTGACGGTCACGTCCTTGGCACGGCCGGCCACCGACATCGCATCGATGTTGATCACGCCGGCGATCTTGTCCAGCGGGAAGGTCGGGTGGGCGACGTAGTACTTGGAACCCAGCAGGCCGGACTCTTCCAGGGTCACCGCCAGGAACACCACCGAACGCTCCGGCTTCGGCTCCTGGTGGGCCATGGCTTCGGCCACTTCGAGAATGCCAGCCACGCCGGTGGCGTTGTCGACCGCGCCGTTGTAGATGTTGTCGCCGGTCTCACCCTCATGCTTGCCCAGGTGGTCCCAGTGCGCCATGTACAGGACGGCCTCGTCAGCGCGCTTGCTGCCCGGCAGCACGCCGACCACGTTGCGCGACTGCTTCTGTGCGATCTGGCTCTTCAGGTCGACCGCAGCGGTGGCCTTCAGCGGCACTGGCTTGAAACCGCGCTTGCTGGCGTCCTTGTAGGCCTGGGCAAGGTCCAGGCCGGCACCGGCGAACAGTGCCTTGGCCGCGTCGGCGCTCAGCCAGCCCTGTACCGGGATGCGCGCTTCCGGGTCATCCTTGGCGGGCAGGTCGTACTGCGGGCCAGCCCAGGAATTCTTCACCACGTCCCAGCCGTAGGACGCGCCGGCGGTGTCGTGCACGATCAGCGCGGCGGCGGCGCCCTTGCGGGCGGCCTCCTCGAACTTGTAGGTCCAGCGGCCGTAGTAGGTCATGCGCTTGCCGTCGAACAGCTTCGCGTCGTCGACGTGGAAGCCCGGGTCGTTGACGAACATCACGACCGTCTTGCCCTTCCAGTCCTGACCGGCGTAGTCGTTCCACTTCTGCTCCGGCGCATCGACGCCATAGCCGACGAACACCAGGTCGCTGGCATCGACCTTCACCTCGGCCTGGCCGGTACGGGTGCCGACCACCATGTCGGTGCCGAACTTCAGTTCGGTGGTCTTGCCGCCCTGGGTGATCTTCAGCACGGTCGATTCATCGGCCGTGGTCTCGGTCATCGGCACATCCTGGAACCAGCTGTCGCCGTTGCCGGGCTGCAGGCCGATGCGCTGCATCTGGTCGCGGATGTAGTTGACCGTCAGTTCTTCGCCCTTGCTGCCCGGGGCGCGGCCTTCGAACTCATCCGAAGCCAGGGTCTTGACCATCTCGGCGAAGTCGCCGGCGTTGATCTCCGGTGAGAACTGATGGGCGGCCGGCTTCGCGGCAGCGGTATCGGTGGGCGGCGTGGCAGCCGGCGTGGATTCGCCTTTGCAGGCACTGAGCGCGGCCGCGGCGGCCAGGCACAGGAGGAGTTTGCGGGGCATCGTCGATTCCTGGAGAACAAAGGGCGGTCGCATCTCATGCGCGACCGGTAAACGCGAGTATCACCGAAGCGGCGGGTGCGACGGGTTCAGTCGGCCGGCGCGGTTTCGGTATCGAACGGGATCGGCTCGGCCCCGGTGACCGGGCCGATGCGTGCGGTGCGATGCACGTACAGCACCACCTCGCGCTCGAACTGCAGCGGCCCACTGACGACCGCGTTGGGGCCGATGATCACGCGCGGCTTGCGGCTGGCGGTGAGCGAGACACTGAAGTTCGGCTTGCGCACATGCACGCCGCCGTTGACCTGCGAACCGATGCCGACGGTGATGTCACCGTTGACGGTCTCGACGTCTTTGCCGACGCGGCTCTCGACCAGGCCGATGCCGCCGTTCACGGTCTCGACGCCGCCTTCGATCTGGCTGCCGCGATCAGTGAAGATGCTGCCGTTGACGGTGCTGACGCCACCGCTGGCGATCACTTCGCGACCCAGGCGGACACCGCCGTTGACCGTTTCGATCTTGCCGGTGCGTGCGCGGTCGGCAACCTTCACCCCGCCGTTGACGGTGTCGATGCTTCCGGTCTCGACGCCTTCGCCGACGCGGATGCCGCCGTTGACGGTGTCCAGCTTGCCGTAGCGTTGGCCGGGGTCGGCGCTGATGCTGCCGTTGACCTTGCTGATGTTCTCTTGGGCGCAGACCGGCCCGGTGACCAGCAGTACGCCCAACAGCAGCGGAATGGATAGAGTTTTCATGGGAACCTCGATGGATGTGCGGCTGGCAGGCCGCGTGCGGAGATGTCACCATTCCCCGGTACCCCCCGCAACTGCCTGAAGTCACTGGAAAGCCCTTGCGCGACAACGCCTTCCCATCACGCCGACATCACATCGCCGCCGTACGCGGCGGGCGCTGGCTGCTGCTGGGGCTGGCTGTGGCGCTGGCCCTGCCCCTGCCCCTGCCGGGTGCTGCGCAGACCACCCGCGAGACCGAGCGCAAGCTGCAGAAGCTGCGTACCGAGCTGAAGGGCGTGGCGCAGGAGCGACGGCAGATCGAAGGGCAGCGTGGCCAAGCATCGCAACAGCTGCGCGAGGCCGACGAGAAGGTGGCACGCACCGGCCGCGCGCTTGCGCAGACCGAAGCGGCGCTGCGCGAGCAGGCCCAGGCCCTGGCCCAGGCCGAGCAGCGCCGCAGCAGCCTGCAAACCAACCTGGCCCAGCAGCACCGCGAACTGGCCGGCCTGCTGCGCGCGGCGTATCAGCTTGGCAATCACGCACCGCTGAAGCTGCTGTTGTCGCAGGACACGGTGGCCGATGCCAATCGCGCCCTGGCCTACCATCGTTACCTGCAGCGCGAACGAGCGCAGCGCATCACCACGCTCACCGCCGACCTGAAGGAACTGGAAGCGCTGCAGGCGCAGATCGCCGAGCGCAAGCAGAAGCTGCAGGGGGCGCAGCAGGACCAGAAGCAGCAGGCAGCGGCGCTGGCGGCCGACCGCCGTGACCGCGCGCAGACCGTGGCCTCGCTTGACGAACGCTTCAAGGACCGGCGCGAGAAGGAACAGGCACTGGGCCAGGATGCCAAGGCGCTGGAAACGCTGCTGGCCAATCTGCGTGCCGCTGCCGCCCGGGCCGAAGCCGAGCGTCGCGCGGCGGCACGTCGAGCTGCTGCCGAAAAGGCCGCTGCCGAGCGGGCCGCACGCCAGGCGGCCGCACAGGGCCGGCCACCGCCGCCGGCAACCAAGGTTCCACCTGCGGTGGCGTCGGCACCGGCACCGAAGGTCGGCGGCCTGGGTTGGCCGTTGTCCGGCAACCTGCTGGCCCGCTATGGCGGCAAGCTGCCCGATGGCCGTACCAGCAGCGGCGTGCTGATCGGCGCGCCGGCCGGCAGCACCGTCACGGCCGTGGCCGACGGCACCGTGGTGTTCTCCGACTGGATGACCGGCTACGGCATGATCCTGATCGTCGACCACGGCAATGGCTACATGAGCCTGTATGCCCACAACGACACCCTGCTGAAGGATGCCGGCGCACGGGTAAGCCGCGGTGATGCGGTGGCCAAGGTCGGCAATTCCGGTGGCCAGGGCGTCACCGCGCTGTACTTTGAGCTGCGCCGTGGCGGGCAGCCGGTCAACCCGGACAGCTGGCTGCAGCGGCGCTGAATCCAGGCCTGCCGGATGCGGGTTGGATTCAACGGGAATTTAGCTGTGCTTCGCGCATAATCGGTGCATGTGCCTTGGGCACGATGCCAACGTCGACAGGAGTGATCCATGCGCGCAGCCCGTACCGCCACCCTCTTGCTGGCCCTGTTGCCAGCGCTGTCCTGGGCGCAGCAGACCGCGCCCGCCCCGAGCCAGGAAACCAGCGGGCAGGCAGCGAACAGCGAGGAGGCGGTGACCTCGAAGGTGCCGCTGGAGGACATCCGCCGTTTCGTGGCCGTGTACAACGCGGTGCGCGCCGCCTATGTCGATCCGGTCGATGACAAGAAGCTGATGCAGTCGGCCGTGCGTGGCCTGCTGCTCGACCTCGATCCGCACAGCACCTACTTCAACAAGGAAGACGCGCAGGCCTTCGACGAGCAGGCCAATGGTGCCTACGAGGGCATCGGCGTGGAGCTGCAGCAGCAGCCGGACAACGCCAGCATGAAGGTGATCGCGCCGATCGACGACACCCCGGCGGCCAAGGCCGGCATCCTCGCTGGTGACCTGATCATCGCCATCGACGGCAAGCCGATCAGTGCGATCGATGCCAGCGAGCCGCTGCGCGGCCCGGCCGGCAGCAAGGTGGTGCTGACCATCGTGCGCGAAGGCAAGCCCAAGCCGTTCGACGTGAGCCTCACCCGCCAGACCATCCGCGTGACCAGCGTGCGCAGCCGCCTGCTGGAACCCGGCTATGGCTACATCCGCCTGAGCACCTTCCAGGCCGATACCGGTTCGGACTTCCAGAAGCACGTGCAGCAGCTGCAGAAGCAGTCCGGTGGCCAGCTCAAGGGCCTGGTGCTGGACCTGCGCAGCAACCCGGGTGGCCTGCTGACCGCTGCCGTGCAGGTGGCCGATGATCTGCTCGACAAGGGCAACATCGTCAGCACCCGTGGCCGCATCAGCATCAGCGATGCACGATTCGACGCGACCCCGGGCGACCTGCTGAAGGGCGCACCGGTGGTCGTGCTGGCCGATGCCGGTTCGGCCAGTGCATCGGAAGTCCTGGCCGGCGCGCTGCGCGACAACAAGCGGGCGCGCGTGGTCGGCAGCCGTACCTTCGGCAAGGGCTCGGTGCAGACCGTGCTGCCGCTGGACAACGGTGATTCGGTGAAGCTGACCACCGCGCGCTATTACACGCCCAGCGGCAAGTCGATCCAGGCCACCGGCATCGTGCCGGACGTCGAACTGAAGCCCGCCGCCACGCCGGCCGAGGAGGCACTGCCAGCCAGCCTGAGCGACTACAGCGAAGCGACCCTGCCGGGCCATCTGCGCGGCGATGACGAAGGCACGGAGGGCTACCACGCCGGTGCGGTGCTGCCGGGCGATGGCCCGATCAACGACGCGCTGGCCGAGCTGAAGAACCCGGGTTCGGTGGCCGCACGATTGAAGGCCGAGGCCGCCAAGGCGGATGCGGCCAAGGCCGCGAAGGCCGCTGCGGCGAAGCCGGAAGCAAAGCCGGAAGCAAAGCCGGAAGCAAAGCCGGAAGCAAAGCCCGAACCCGTCCCGGCCAAGCCTTGATTTTGTAGAGTCGAGCCATGCTCGACTGATCTACGAACGAGCGGGTGAGCGTGGAGCCGGCCAGCGGCCGGCACTACCAGGGGTCAGAATCCGTGCCGCTTGCGCAGGCGGCGCGCGATCGCGGCGCGCACGTACACGCCATACACCACGCCGAACACGAAGCCGCCGATGTGCGCCCACCAGGCCACCATGCCGAAGCTGGGGCCGATATGGGCGAACACCACCTGCAGCGCGGCCCAGACGCCGATCAGCAGGTAGGCCGGGGCGCGCACGAACTCCAGGAACAGGCCCAGCGGGATCACCACGCCCAGCCGGGCACCGGGGAACAGGGCCAGATAGGCGCCGATCAGCGCCGACACCGCGCCGCTGGCGCCGATGATGATCTGGTCCGGGCTGCCCATGGTGTAGATCGCCACCAGGTTGGACACCGCGCCGCCCACGAGGAACAGCAGCAGCAACCGCCAGGGTCCCAGCACCCGCTCGGCGGGGAGGCCGAAGATCAGCAGGAACACCAGGTTGCCCAGCAGGTGCGACCAGTCGGCGTGCAGGAACAGCGCAGTGAACAGGCGCAGCACGCTGCCGTCCTGCAGGGTCGCCCACCAGTCCAGCGGACGGGTCAGGCCGGTGGACAGGGCGCCCCAGTCCAGCCAGAGACTGCCGCGGGCATCGTCCGGGCGCGAGATCGACCACAGGAATGCCAGCCACAATGACGCGAACAGCACGGGCGTGGCCCAGCGCAGGGTCGCCTTCTTGCGCGACGGGAGGGAGACGAACATGCCAATAGCCTAGCGTGCGGCCACGTTCGGTGGGGACGGTCCTGTTCAGCTTTTGAGACGAAAAAACCGCCTGCGCTGTTATTGTTTCATTAACAGCTCTGGGTAATACTCGCATACGGCGTCGTATGTCGGGAGGGGAATCCGGCGCGCTCCGATGGGTCCCAGGACCCGGCGGGCGCAGGCGCACTCAGAGCACCATCACCGCTTACCGGAGAGAGAACTACGATGCAAACCGCTTCCACCATTGCCCGACTGACCCTGCTGGCCGTCGGCGTTGCCGGTGCGCTGGCCGCCGCCGATGCCAATGCTGCCGCCTTCCAGCTGAAGGAAAACAGCGCCAAGGGCCTGGGCCGCGCGTTCGCCGGCTCCACCTCGACCGAAGGTGACGCCTCGGTCATCGCCACCAACCCGGCGTCCATGCGCCTGCTCGATGGCACCCTGGTCCAGGGCGACGTCAGCGCCATCAGCTTCGGCGCCAAGTTCCGCGGCCAGGGCAAGTACGCCAACGGCGCGCCGATTTCCGGTGGCAACGGCGGCGACGCCGGCATGATCGCCCCGGTTCCGGCCGCGTACTTCCACGTGCCGTTCGGCGAGAACGACAACATGCACTTCGGTGCTTCGCTGACCGTGCCGTTCGGCTTCAAGACCGAATACGACCGCGACTGGGTCGGCCGCTACAACGGCGTCAAGACCGAGCTGCAGGCCATCGACCTGGGCGTGGCGTTCTCCTATGACGTCAACCCGTACCTGTCGTTCGGTGCGTCGGTGTTCGCCGAGCGCCTGAACGTCGACCTGACCAGTGCTGTCGACACCGGCACCGCGATCAACGCCACTGCCCAGCGCACCGCTGCGGCGCGTGTGTTGGCTGCCGGCGGCACCGCAGCCCAGGCTGCGGCGGCCTCGCAGGCCGCTGCACGCCAGGCCGCCCAGCTCGGCTTCTCGCCGGGCACCGCCGATGGCTACCTGCGCATCAAGGGCGATGAAGTGTCGGTCGGCTACACCCTGGGCATGACGGTAACCCCGGTGGAAGGCACCAACATCGCGTTCAGCTACCGCTCGAAGGTCGAGCACAAGATCACCGACGGCAAGGCCGATTTCACCACCCCGCAGAATGCGGCGGCCTTCCTGGCCACTGCTGCCCCGGGTACCTTCATCGACAGCAACGGTCGCGCGACCATCACCCTGCCGGCCAGCGCCACCGTGGGCTTCACCCACCGTGTGAACGACCAGTGGCAGATCATGGCTGAAGTCACGCGCACCGCGTGGAGCAAGTTCGACCAGGTCGTCGTCGATTACGACTCCAACCAGCCGGACAGCGTGCTGCCGTTCCACTACCGTGACACCACCTTCGCGTCGATCGGTACCGATTTCCGCGTGAACGACAAGCTGACCCTGCGCGGCGGCCTGGCCTATGACCAGACCCCGACCACCGATGCCCACCGCGACGTGCGCGTGCCGGACACCACCCGCAAGTGGCTGTCGCTGGGCATGACCTACGCCGCTTCGGACAAGATGGAATACAGCGTGGGCTACACCCACCTGTTCACCAAGGATCCGAACATCACCTCGACCTCTGCCACCGGCAACACCGTGACCGGCAAGTACAAGGTCAGCGGCGACGTGCTGGCGGCTTCGATGCAGTACAAGTTCTGATTCGGGCGATTGCCTGAAGCAGTACGAAGGAGGCCCCGCGCAAGCGGGGCCTTTCTTTTTGTGGGGACGGGCCGGGGCGTCCACGCAGCGCAAGGATCCACGACAATAGCGACATGAACCTGTCCGATCCGAACTTCCAGCTGGAGCTGGCTGCCAACATCGCCGTCGCCGGCTCGATCCTGCTGGCCGGCCGCAACAACGTGCACACCTGGTGGCTGGGCATCGTCGGCTGCGCCTTGTTTGCTGCCGTGTTCGAACGATCGCATCTGTATGCGGACATGGTGCTGCAGTTCTTCTTCATCGCCATCAGCGTGCTGGGCTGGTGGCAGTGGCTGCGTGGTGACCATGGCGCGCCGTTGCCGATCACTTCATTGCGGCCGCGCGCCTGGGCCTGGCTGGCGCCGCTGGCGGTAGTGGCCACGTTCGGCTACGGCTGGATGCTGACCCGCCTGACCAATGCCTATGCGCCGTACATCGATTCGGCGGTGCTGATGTTGAGTGTGATCGCGCAGATCCTGATGATGCGACGCAAGCTGGAATCGTGGTGGGTATGGCTGCTGGTGAACACCGTTGCGGTGCCGCTCTACTACAGCCGTGGCCTGCACCTGACCTCGATCCTGTATGTGGGCTTCTGGATCAACGCGCTGGTCGCCTTGCGCCATTGGCGGCACCTGATGCGGGACGAGGCCAGGGCGGCCGATGCCGCTGCCTGAGCGCGTTGCACGCGGCCTGGTGGTGGGCAAGTTCTGCCCGCTGCATCGCGGCCATGAACGACTGATCGACTTCGCCGCCACGCGCTGCCAGCAGCTGCTGGTGATCGGCTGGTCGCAGCCGGGCTTTGCCGGCTACAGCGCTGCGCGCCGCGAGCGATGGCTGCGTGCGCGTTTCCCGCAGGCCACGGTAGCGGTGCTTGACGACGCGCGACTGGCCGCATTGTGCGCGCAGCATGGCTTGCCAGTGCGAGCGCTGCCGCAGGACAGTGATGACGAACAGGTGCAGCGTGACTTTACCGCCTGGCTGTGCCTGAACCTGTTCGGTGGACCGGTGCAGGCGGTGTACACCGGTGAGGACTACGGTGACGGCTTCGCGCAGGCACTGGCCACGCACTTCGGTGCGCCGGTACGCCATGAGCGGCTCGAACGTGCATTAGACGTCGGGCAGGCCTGCGGCACCCAGCTGCGCAGCGATCCGCATGCGCATCGCCATGGGCTCGCACCGCAGGTGTATGCCGACCATGTACAGCGCGTGGCCTTCATCGGTGGCGAGTCCAGCGGCAAGACCACGCTGGCCCGCGTGCTGGCCGAGCGTCTGCAGACCGTCTGGGTGCCGGAGTATGGCCGCACGCTGTGGGAGCAGCGAGGCGGAGAGCTGACGCCGGGCGACCTGCTGCGCATCGCAATGACACAGCCACAGCACGAAGACGAGGCTGTGCGGCGTGCGCATCGCTGGCTGTTCTGCGATACCACGCCGCTGGTGACGCTGGGCTACAGCGGCTGGATGTTTGGCACGGCGCCGCAGCCGCTGCGGCAAGCGGCACGACGACGCTACGACCTGCTGTTCCTGTGCGCGCCGGATATTCCGTTTGACCAGGATGGCACGCGCGTGGGCAAAGCCTTCCGGGCGCAGCAGCATGCGTGGTACCTGGAGCAGCTGCAGGCAGAGGGTGTCGAGCATGTGCTGCTGGAAGGCGATCTGGAGACGCGCATCGCACGCGTGCAGGGCGAGCTGGCGAAGCGGGCGGACAATCGGTTCAGTGTGGCCCAGCCTCTGTAGAGCCGAGCCCACGCTCGGCTGCGCCAGAAAAGCCGAGCATGGGCTCGGCTCTACAGCCGGAAAAGCCGAGCGTGGGCCCGCCTCTACAGGAAGCAAAGCACAAAAAACCCCGCGTTCGCGGGGTTTTTTGTTTACTGCATCAAGCAGGCGATCAGTCGCCCAGGGTCAACAGCGAGGCGTTGCCGCCGGCGGCGGTGGTGTTCACCGTCACCGTCTTCTCGGTAGCGAAGCGCAGCAGGTAGTGCGGGCCGCCGGCCTTCGGGCCGGTGCCGGACAGGCCCTGGCCGCCGAACGGCTGCACGCCGACCACCGCGCCGATCTGGTTGCGGTTGACGTAGACGTTGCCGACGTGGACGCCGTTGCTGATGCGATCAACGGTCTCGTCGATGCGCGAATGCACGCCCAGGGTCAGGCCGTAGCCGGTGGCATTGATCTGGTCGATCACCGCGTCGAGCTGGTCGCCCTTCCAGCGGATCACGTGCAGGACCGGCCCGAAGATTTCCTTGTGCAGCTGGCCCAGGTCCTTCAGTTCATACGCGCGCGGTGCGAAGAAGGTGCCATTGGCCGCTTCGGCGGACAGCTCGGCGGCCGCGATCAGGCGGGCTTCGCGGTCCATGCGCTCGGCGTGGTCCTGCAGGATCTTCAGCGCGTCGGCGTCGATCACCGGGCCGACGTCGGTGGACAGCAGGCCCGGGTTGCCGACCTTCAGTTCCTTCATCGCGCCGGCCAGCATGGTCATCACCTTGTCGGCGATGTCGTCCTGCACGAACAGCACGCGCGCGGCCGAGCAACGCTGGCCGGCGGAGGTGAAGGCCGAACCGATCGCGTCCTTGACCAGCTGTTCCGGCAGCGCCGAGGAGTCGGCGATGAAGGCATTCTGGCCGCCGGTCTCGGCGATCAGCACACCGATGGCGGCGTCACGCGCGGCCATGGCGCGGTTGATCGCACGTGCGGTGTCGGTGGAGCCGGTGAAGGCCACGCCGGCCACGCGCGGGTCGGCGGTCAGTGCGGCACCGACGGTGGCGCCGTCGCCCGGCAGGTACTGCACCACCTCGGCTGGCACGCCAGCTTCGTGCAGCAGCTTCACCGCGTAGTAGCCGATCAGGTTGGTCTGTTCGGCCGGCTTGGCGATGACGCTGTTGCCGGCGGCCAGTGCAGCAGCGACCTGGCCCAGGAAGATCGCCAGCGGGAAGTTCCACGGGCTGATGCAGACGAACACGCCGCGGCCGTGCAGCTGCAGCTCGTTGGACTCACCGGTCGGGCTGGGCAGCTTCTCGGCGTGGCTGAACTGCTCGCGCGCCTGCTTGGCGTAGTAGCGCAGGAAGTCCACGGCTTCGCGCACTTCGGCGATGCTGTCGGGCAGGCTCTTGCCGGCTTCCTTCACGCACAGCGCCATGAACTCCGGCATGCGCGCTTCCAGCTGGTCGGCGGCGTGCTCGAGGATGGCGGCGCGGCTGGCGGCCGGGGTGCGGTTCCAGGCCGGCTGCGCGGCTACGGCATTCGCCAGCGCCTTCTGCACGGTGGCGGCATCGGCGGCCAGCCACTGGCCGACCACTTCGCGGGTGTCGGCCGGGTTGGTCACCGGCAGCGAGGCGCCGGCCGGGTTCGCACCCGGCACCAGCGGGGCGGCCTGCCACGGCTTCACGGCCGCGTTGAGCTGCTCGGCGAGGGCGCGCAGTTCGTTGTCGTTGGCGAGGTTGGCGCCCATGGAGTTCTTCCTGTCGTGGTTCTGGCTGCGCAGCAGGTCTACCGGCAGCGGGATCTTGGGATGCGGAATCGAAGCGAACGAGGCGACCATCTCGACCGGATCGCGGATCAGGTCGGCGATCGGCACGCGCTCATCGGTGATGCGGTTGACGAAGCTGGAGTTGGCGCCGTTTTCCAGCAGGCGGCGCACCAGGTACGGCAGCAGGTCTTCATGCGAACCGACCGGGGCGTACACGCGGCAGGGCAGGCCCAGGCGATCGGCCGGCACCACTTCGGCGTACAGGTCATCGCCCATGCCGTGCAGCTTCTGGTGCTCGTACACGCCACCGTTGGCGATGCTGCGCACCGCAGCGATGGTGTGCGCGTTGTGCGTGGCGAACATCGGGTAGATCGCGTCGGCATGGGTGAACAGGCGCTTGGCGCATGCCAGGTAGGACACGTCGGTGTTCTGCTTGCGGGTGAACACCGGGTAGCCCGGATAGCCTTCGATCTGCGCGCGCTTGATCTCGGCATCCCAATAGGCGCCCTTGACCAGGCGCACCTGCAGGCGGCGACCGGCGCGGCGCGCCATGTCGGCCAGGTGGTCGATCGTGTACGGCGTGCGCTTCTGGTAGGCCTGCACGACCACGCCGAAGCCGTCCCAGCCGGCCAGCGAGGCGTCGGAGAACACCTGCTCGATGATGTCCAGCGACAGTTCCAGGCGGTCGGACTCTTCGGCGTCGACGGTGCAGCCGATGCCGTAGCTCTTGGCCAGCTGCGCCAGCTCCAGCACGCCCGGCACCAGGTCCTTCAGCACGCGCTCGCGCTTGGCGTGCTCGTAGCGCGGGTACAGCGCCGACAGCTTGATCGAGATGCCCGGTGCGTTGTTGACGTCGCCATCCGGGCGGCCGCCGCGGGCCTTGTGATCACCGCCGATGGCGTGGATCGCGCGACGGTAGTCTTCCAGGTAGCGCAGCGCGTCCTTCATGGTCAGCGCGCCTTCGCCCAGCATGTCGAAGGAGTAGCGGTAGTTCGCGTTGTCGCCCTTGTGCGAGCGCGACAGCGCCTCGCTGATGGTGCGGCCCATGACGAACTGGTGGCCCATGATCTTCATCGCCTGGCGCACGGCCAGGCGCACCACCGGCTCACCGACGCGGCCGACCAGGCGCTTGAACGCGCTGGGCGCATCGGCGCGGGTGGCGTCGTTCATCTGTACCAGCTTGCCGGTCAGCATCAGGCCCCAGGTGGAGGCGTTGACCAGCACCGAGTCGCTGCCGCCCAGGTGCTTTTCCCAGTCGGCATCGGCCAGCTTGTCGCGGATCAGCTTGTCGGCGGTGTCCTGGTCCGGAATGCGCAGCAGCGCTTCGGCCACGCACATCAGCAGCACGCCTTCTTCGCTGCCCAGGTCGTACTGGCGCATGAAGGCTTCGATCGCGCCCTGGTCCTTGGCACGCACGCGCACGCGGCCGACCAGGTCGGCGGCCAGCGCCTGCACCCTGGCCTGCTCGTCGGCCGGCAGCCGGGCCTGCGCCAGCAGCTCGCGGACGTGGCTGGCCTCGTCCTTCAACCAGGCATCGGTGATGGCCTGGCGGAACGGGTTGGGGGGCGCCGGCAGTTCCGGCGACAGCAGCACGCCGGGACGCTGGGCGTCGCTGGCGGCAGGGGAGGAGGAAGGTGCGTTCATGCCGGTCCGGCCAATGGAAAACTTGGCGATTTTAATCATTTTTGCGGGTTGCGGAAGTGCCCCGCGGCCACCTTCGTGAAGGGCTGATAGCCCCTAACGGTGGTGGATTCAGCGTGTTCAGCAAGCCCGGCAATATTTGTGCTGAATTCGGCATTCGCGCCGCCGACCCCATGCTGTGTTGCAGCATGGGAAAAAGTGTGAATGCACCCTTGCTACCGGCGAGAGGGCGGGGCTACCATCGAGACGTTTCCCGCGGCAGGAACGCGGTTGCGACATGATCGAGGTGCTTCCAGCTCCGGATGGGTCAGGTACGCAGCTGCGGCTGCGTCCCCCACGGGCGCTCGATGCCCGGCAGTTCGTCCTGTTGTTCACCGTGTTGTCGGGTGCGATGTGGCTGGTGTCCGCCCTCGGGTGGTTGGCCGGCAATGCATTCGCCCCCCTGTTCGCGCTGCTGTACAGCCTGGTGCTGGCGGCGGCGCTGCGTGCCTTGTGGCGCAGCGGTGAACGGCAGGAGGAGATCCGGGTAGTGCCGGCGTACGTGGAGGTCATCCCCGTACCCGGTGGATCGCCGGTGTTCCGGGCCCACCCCCACTGGGTGCGCCTGCTCACCGGCGATGAGAGGGTCCGGCTGGCATCCAGCGGCCGGCAGGTGGAGGTGGGGAGTTTCCTCGCGCCGGCCGAACGTCAGACGCTCGCAGAGACACTTGAAAGCTTGCTCGCCGCCAGCGATGGCGGCAACCGACGACGCTAAGGGTCTAGGCAATGAAGCAAAGCAGCAGGTGGGGCACGAAGTGCGTTGCAGTGGTCACCGCCATGGTGGCCGGGGGACTGATGCCGGCGTTGGCCTGGGCCCAGGCGGCCGATCCCAAGCCGTGGCAGCTGAACATGGGCAAGGGGGTGACCCAGACCTCGCGCCTGGCCTGGGAATCGAACAATCTCTCGTTGATCATCTGCACGGTGATCGGCGTCATCGTGTTCGGCGCGATGGCCTACGCCATCTTCAAGTTCCGCAAATCCAAGGGGGCAGTCGCCGCCACCTTCAGCCACAACACCAAGGCCGAGATCATCTGGACGGTGATCCCGGTGATCATCCTGATCGTGATGGCGTGGCCGGCCACGGCCAACCTGATCAAGATGTACGACACCCGCGATGCCGAGATGACGGTCAAGGTCACCGGCTACCAGTGGATGTGGAAGTACGAATACCTCGGCGAGAACGTCACCTTCACCAGCCGCCTGGACCGCGAGTCCGACCGCGTGCGGCAAAGTGGCATCGTGCCGACCCGTGAAAGCCATCCGCACTACCTGCTGGATGTCGACAACCGGCTGGTGCTGCCGGTCGACACCAAGGTGCGCTTCGTCATCACCTCCGACGACGTGATCCACGCCTGGTGGGTGCCGGCGCTGGGCTGGAAGCAGGATGCCATTCCCGGCTTCATCAACGAAGCCTGGACCAGCATCGAGCAGCCTGGCGTGTACCGCGGCCAGTGCGCCGAGCTGTGCGGAAAGGACCACGGCTTCATGCCGATCGTGGTCGAGGCGGTGTCCAAGGAGGAATTCAAACAGTGGCTGGCGCAGCGCAAGCCGGCGCCGGCTGCCGCGCCGGCCACGCCTGCGGCACCTTCCGAACCGGCTGCACCGGCGGGCGAGGCGCCGGCTGCGCCTGCTGCTGCAGAAGCGGCCAGCGCACCTGCCACTGCAGCCAGCGGCGCGTGATGTAAAGCCCGCGGCCGCCCGCGGCCGTGGTGACAACCGATTCTGAGAGGTGTTTTGCAATGGCGCACTCGGCAGTTGGGCACGACGATCACCATCACCAGCAGAGTTTCTTCGAGCGTTGGTTCTTCTCGACCAACCACAAGGACATCGGCACGCTGTACCTGGGTTTCAGCTTCATCATGTTCATCATCGGCGCGGCGATGAGCGTGGTGATCCGCGCCGAGCTGGCACAGCCCGGCCTGCAGTTCGTCAAGCCCGAGTTCTTCAACCAGATGACCACCGTGCATGCGCTGGTGATGATCTTCGGTGGCGTGATGCCGGCCTTCGTCGGCCTCGCCAACTGGATGATCCCGCTGCAGATCGGCGCGCCGGACATGGCGCTGCCGCGCATGAACAACTGGTCGTTCTGGTTGCTGCCGGTGGCCTTCAGCCTGCTGCTGCTGACCCTGTTCCTGCCCGGTGGTGCGCCGGCTGGTGGCTGGACGCTGTATCCGCCGCTGTCGCTGCAGGGCGGCTACAACGTGGCCTTCAGCGTGTTCGCTATCCACGTGGCCGGCATCAGTTCGATCATGGGTGCGATCAACATCATCGCCACCGTGCTGAACATGCGTGCGCCGGGCATCGACCTGCTGAAAATGCCGATCTTCTGCTGGGCCTGGCTGATCACCGCGTTCCTGCTGATCGCGGTGATGCCGGTGCTGGCCGGTGCGGTGACCATGCTGCTGACCGACAAGTTCTTCGGCACCAGCTTCTTCAACGCCGCCGGTGGCGGTGACCCGGTGATGTACCAGCACATCTTCTGGTTCTTCGGGCACCCCGAGGTCTACATCATGATCCTGCCCGCCTTCGGCGTGGTCAGCGAGATCATCCCGACCTTCAGCCGCAAGCCGCTGTTCGGCTACCAGGCGATGGTGTACGCCACTGCGGCGATCGCGTTCCTGTCGTTCATCGTCTGGGCCCACCACATGTTCACCGTGGGCATGCCGCTGGGCGGCGAGATCTATTTCATGTTCGCCACCATGCTGATCTCGATCCCGACCGGCGTGAAGGTGTTCAACTGGGTCAGCACCATGTGGCGTGGCTCGCTGACGTTCGAGGCACCGATGCTGTGGTCGGTGGCGTTCGTCATCCTGTTCACCATCGGTGGCTTCTCCGGCCTGATGCTGGCCATCGTGGCCGCCGACTTCCAGTACCACGACACCTACTTCGTGGTCGCGCACTTCCACTACGTGCTGGTGACCGGTGCGGTGTTCGCGCTGATCGCCGCGGTGTACTACTGGTGGCCGAAGTGGACCGGGCGCATGTACAGCGAGAAGTGGGCCAAGGTGCACTTCTGGTGGTCGATCGTGTTCGTCAACCTGCTGTTCTTCCCGCAGCACTTCCTCGGCCTGGCCGGCATGCCGCGCCGCATTCCCGATTACAGCGTGGCGTTTGCCGACTGGAACCTGATCAGCTCGATCGGTGCGTTCGGCATGTTCGTCACCCCGTTCATGATGGCCGCGATCCTGCTGTCCTCGCTGCGCAACGGCGAGAAGGCCGAAGCGCGTTCCTGGGAGGGTGCACGCGGCCTGGAATGGACGCTGCCGTCGCCGGCACCGGCGCACACCTTCACCACCCCGCCGACCATCCGCCCGGGGGATCTGGCGCATGACGACATCACGCATTGAGGTGGGGCATGCATAACGAGAGCCCGCTGCAGACCTGTAGAGCCGAGCCATGCTCGGCGGATGAGAAGCAGCCGACCAGCGGTCGGCTCTACCAGGGCGGAAGCATCGAGCAGCAGCGCCAGCGTGCGAAGCGCACGGCGGTGTGGGTCGGCGCCATCGCTGTGCTGGTCTACGTCGGCTTCATCCTCAGCGGGGTGATCGGGCGATGAGCGAGGCACCGGCCAGCACACCGTCACGCAGTGCCGGGCTGCCGCGCCTGATCGGCGTGGCGGTGGCGGTGTTCCTGCTGACGTTCTCGCTGGTGCCGCTGTACCGCATCGCCTGCGAGAAGGTGTTCGGCGTGCGCCTGGAACGCGGTCCCGGTGGCGAAGCCAGCGCAGGTGCCGCGGCCGGCAAGCGCACCGTGCGGGTGGAGTTCGATGGCGGCGTCAATTCGCGACTGCCGTGGTCGTTCCATCCTGAGCAGCTGACCATGGACGTGGTGCCCGGCGAGCTCAACGAGGCGCTGTACTTCGCCCGCAACGACAGCGCAGCTGCCGTGGTCGGCAGCGCGGTGCCTTCGGTGGCACCGGCGCGTGCGTCGGGCTTCTTCAGCAAGACCGAGTGCTTCTGTTTCACCGCGCAGACGCTGCAGGCCGGCGAGAAGCGCGACATGCCGGTGCGCTTCATCGTCGATCCGGACCTGCCGCCGGAGATCAAGACGATCACCTTGTCCTACACCTTCTACCGCAACGACGCGCTGTCTGATCGGCTGGCTCCGGCCGCCACCTCGGACGGCGCGCACGCCGCACCCTGACCCGGATACCGACATGGCCCAGACACCGACCGACGCCAACGTGTACTTCGTCCCGGCCCAGAGCAAATGGCCGTTCGTGGGTTCCATCGCCATGATGGTGACCATGGTGGGCGTGGCCAGCTGGCTCAACGATGCCAGCTGGGGACGCTGGACGTTCTACATCGGCATCGCGATGCTGGTGCTGACTCTGTTCTGGTGGTTCAGCGACGTGGTGCGCGAATCGCAGGCCGGCAACTACAACCACCAGGTCGACGGATCATTCCGGATGGGGATGATCTGGTTCATCTTCTCCGAGGTGATGTTCTTCGGCGCGTTCTTCGGCGCGCTGTTCTACACCCGCAACCTGGGCCTGTCGTGGCTCAGTGGCGAAGGCCGTGGGGTCATGACCAACGAGCTGCTCTGGCAGGGCTATTCCGCCGGATGGCCGACCAATGGCCCGGCGGCGATCGGTGGCGTGTTCCAGACCATCCCGGCCTGGGGCCTGCCACTGATCAATACGTTGATCCTGTTGACCTCCGGCGTGACCCTGACCATCGCCCACCACGCACTGAAGGCCGGCAACCGCCGCCAGCTGCTGGTCTGGCTGGGCCTGACCGTGATACTCGGCCTGGGCTTCCTGACCCTGCAGGCAGAGGAGTACATCCATGCCTACAAGGAACTGAACCTGACGCTCGGCTCCGGCATCTACGGGTCGACGTTCTTCATGTTGACCGGCTTCCACGGCGCGCACGTGCTGCTGGGCACGATCATGCTGATCGTGATGTGGCTGCGTTCGGCCAAGGGACACTTCACCCGCGACAACCATTTCGGTTTCGAAGCCGCCGCGTGGTACTGGCACTTCGTCGACGTGGTGTGGCTGATGCTGTTCCTGTTCGTCTACGTGCTTTGATCAGGCGCGCATCGGTGGTCTCAGCCGCCGATGCCGTGTGGTTTGATCCAGCCCATGTAGATGCTCACGATCACCAGCAGGATCAACGCGACCGACACCGCGATGCGGCGCGTCAGTGCATTGACCGTGCGCTTGGTCTGGCCGCGGTCGACCAGCAGGTAGTACAGGCCGGCGCCCAGATTCCAGACGATGACGATCAGAAACGCGATTACCAGCAGGGTCTTCAGCGAATCACTCATGCGCGGCTCGAGGGCAGGGTGGATGTGCCTATCTGACCGCGTTTGCGCGGACTTGTCATGATGCGCCAGCACACGCGCGTGTTCGGATGGTTGCTGGCCGTGCTGGCGATGGCCGGATTCACCGCATTGGGGCTGTGGCAGCTGAAGCGCATGCATGCCAAACAGGCAATGTTGGATGCACAGGGTCCAGCCGTGGCACAGGCGTTGCCGCTGTCGCAGGCCCTGGCGGCGCCCGGCGCGTTGCACGGCGTGGCCGACCACGGCCGCTTCCTGCCCGGCGTGGTACTGCTGGACAACCAGATCCGGCATGGCCGCGCCGGCGTGAAGATCTATCGCCCGTTCCGCAGTGACGACGGCAGCGTGCTGCTGGTCGACCTCGGTTGGCGTGCGCTGCCGCCGGATCGCACGCTTCCGGAGGTGCCGTCGCCGCCTTCGCCGGTGGCCGTGCGCGGGCTGCTGGCACCGCCACCGTCGGCGGGACTGCTACTGGGCCCGGCGTTCTCTGCTACCGGTGAGGCCGGGCGCTGGCTGGCCAGCCGGTTGCCGGACGACGGCCTGGCGCGCGCGCTGGGGCTGCAGGCGCTACCCGACCGCGTGCTGAGGCTGGACCCGGCACTGCCCTTTGGCGACGAGCGCGATCTGGACCTGCTGCCGAACACGCTGCCGCCTCAGCGCCACCTGGGCTACGCCGTGCAGTGGTTCGGGCTGGCCCTGACCGTGCTGGTGGTGGCCGTGGTGCTGGAGCGGCGGCGGAGGCGCGTGATTACCCCGTAGTGGCGGGCCCCGGGCG
>NZ_JBMRGJ010000038.1:0-17823 GCF_049384325.1 Stenotrophomonas sp. CASM114
AGGCTGCGTGGAAGGCCCGGCCGCGGCCCGGCATCCACGGGATCATGAGGTTGCCGGCCAGCGACCGGCACTACCAGCTACCCGACCGGCGGATTGCCGATCAGGCCGCCAGCGAATCCAGCGCCGCTTCCAGTGCATCCAGGTTCGGCAGCAGCGCGCTCTGCTCACCCAGCAGCACGCGCATGTGCACGATCTGCGGCAGGGTTTCTTCGGAGGCGTCGGCCAGCAGGCCGTCGCGCGGCACCGAGATCAGCTGCGGGAAGTTCTGCGTCAGCAGCGCGTAGTACGGGCGCTGCGCGTTGCCGCTGAGGGACTTCAGTACCACCACCTTGTTGTGGCCGGCCACCGTCTCTTCGCCCAGCCCGGAAAGGCGTGCGAACGACACCAGCGGCACCTGCCAGCCGTGCCAGCCGATCTCGCCAACCAGCCAGCGCGGCGCATCGGAGACCGGCTGCACCGGTACGCGCGACATCATTTCGGCCACGGTGGCATTGGGCAGCAGTACGCGCTCGTTGCCGGCCTGGATCAGGACGCCGCGGATTTCGTCGTTGCTGGCGTAGCTCATGGTGCCTCTCCGTTGTCGTCCTGCTCACCCCAGCGCGCGGCAATTGCCTGCGCCAGCTCCTGCGGTTCACCGGCCACCATGCCGGCAGCAACCACGGCGGTGGCCGCAGCCGGGTCGTAGCAGCCCTCGCCTACCTGCCCGGCCACCCACGCACCGGCGGCCGCCAGGTCCAGCGCCGGGCCGACATGGGCCAGGTCGGCACCGCTGAGCAGCACCAGCGCAGTGTGTGCGGCCGGCAATGCAGCGAGCGAAATACCGGTGGCATCGCTCTGGAAATGCAGGCCATCGCTGGCCGCGCGCACGCCGATATCATCGGCCAGCACGTGGACCTCGCCCGGCGCGGCGCGCTGGCCGGCCTCGGCCAGCTGCACCGGCAACGGCGAAACACGCGACATCTGCTTGACCAGGTTGCCGTAGCGGCCACCGTCCAGGCGCATGTGCACCAGGACCGGCACGCTCAACGACGCGGGCAGTGCGCCCAGCAGGCGACGCAACGCATCCGGGCCACCGATGCCGGCCAGCACCAGCAGTGATGCGGCGCGCGCACCGGCCGGGGCGGCGGCATCCAGATCGACCAGGGTCAAATGATCGGTATCGAAGGAGGGCTGCGGCGCGGCGGCCGGCGCCGCCACTTCTGCCGGTGCCGGCGCTTCGATCGATTCCTCGACCAGCGACCAGGCGGTGTGATCGAAGGAGATCGGCGGTGCCGCAGGCGCCGCCGGTTCGGCCGGCGCTTGCGGCGGCGAAGGCGGATCCCGTGGTTCGGGCACGTCCGGCTGCAGTGCCGCCAGGGCCTGCTCCAGCGCGATCGGTTCGTGCAGGTGTGCCGGCGGCGAGTACAGACCGTCGGCCGGAACGTCATCGGCCCAGCTCAGCGCCTGCGCCAGATGCGGCTGCAGGGCTTCTTCCTGCGGTGCCGGCGCGGGCGCCGGATGGCCGGGCTCCAGCTGCAGGCTGGGCTCTTCCTCGGCACCCGGCGGCAACACCTGCTGGTGGCCGTGCAGCTTGGCGGCCAGATGGCGCCCCCAACGCTGCGCCTCCCAGCCGTCGCGGCGCGCGGCCAGCTCGGCCTCATCGAACACCAGGGTCAGCCCCGGTGCCGAGAGCACGGCGTCCAGCCGTTCCAGTGCGTCCTCGATGGCCGCTTCCAGCGCGATCACCACGAACTGCGGATCCGCAGCCTGCAGGACCTGTGGCTCCAGGCCGTTCGGGTCATCTTCCAGGACCAGCTGCACATCTGCATGCGACAGCGCCTCGCGCAGGCGTTCGCGCGCCGCACCGGGGCGGGCCAGCAGGGCGACGGCCGGGGCCGGATGGGTTTCACTCACGGACACGGGCGATCCCCAGCAGGTCGTACACGTTACGCATCAGGTCCAGTTCCTGGTACGGCTTGCCCAGGTAACGCTGGACACCGATCTCGAAGGCGCGCTGGCGGTGCTTGTCGCCGCTGCGCGAGGTGATCATCACGATCGGCACATCCTTGTAGCGCGGGTCGGCGCGCATCGCCGTGGCCAGCTCGTAGCCGTCCATGCGCGGCATCTCGATATCCAGCAGCATCAGGTCCGGCACGCGCTCTTCCAGCCGCTCCAGTGCTTCCACGCCGTCACGGGCAACACTGACTTCGAAGTTGTGGCGTTCCAGGATGCGTCCGGTCACTTTGCGCATGGTCAGCGAGTCATCGACCACCATCACCAGCGGCACCTGGCGTTCGTCGCGCGGTGCATTGGCCAGCACCGGTACGGTCGGATTGGCGAGGAAACGGCGCACCAGCGGCGCGACGTCCAGGATCACCACCACGCGGCCATCGCCGGTGATGGTGGCACCGTAGATGCCCGGTACCGATGCGATCTGCAGGCCGACCGGCTTGACCACGATTTCGCGGTTGCCCAGCACCTGGTCGATCGCCACGGCAGCGCGCAGGTCACCGGCACGCACCAGCAGCAGCGGCACCTGGTCCTGGCCATCGGCGCGTGCCGGGGCCTGCCCGACCAGGCTGCCGAGGTCATACAGCGGATAGTCTTCGCCGCTGTAGCGGTAGCTGCTGTCGGCGGCCTCGAAGCGTTCGCGTGACAGGCGGCCGATACCACTGACCGAGGCCACCGGCACGGCGAAGGTGGTTTCACCGATCTGCACGAACACCGCCTGGGTGACGGCCAGCGTCTGCGGCAGGCGCAAGGTGAAGCGCACGCCCTGGCCACGCACCGACTGGATGTCGACCGAGCCGCCGAGCTGGCGCACTTCGTTGCGCACCACGTCCATGCCCACGCCACGACCCGCCAGCTGGCTGACCTGGTCGGCGGTGGAGAAACCGGAGGCGAAGATCAGGTTGTCCAGTTCCTGCTCGCTGGGCTGCGCATCGGCGGCCAACAGGCCACGATCGATGGCGCGGCGGCGGATCGCTTCGCGGTCCAGGCCAGCACCGTCATCGGCCACTTCCAGCACGATTTCCGAGCCTTCACGGTGCAGGCGGATGGCGACTTCGCCCTCCTCCGGCTTGCCGGCGGCGCGACGCTGTTCCGGCGCCTCCAGGCCGTGGGCCACGGAGTTGCGCAGCATGTGTTCGAGCGGCGCGACCATGCGATCGAGGACATTGCGGTCCAGTTCGCCGTGGGTGCCCTCCAGGGTCAGGTGCACCTGCTTGCCGGTATCCATTCCGGACTGGCGGACCACGCGGCGCAGGCGCGGCACCAGGCCATCGAACGGCACCATGCGCGCGCGCATCAGGCCATCCTGCAGCTCGGAGCTGACGCGCGACTGCTGTTGCAGCAACGAATCGTACTGGCGTGACAGATCGTCGAGCACGCCCTGCAGGCCCCCGAGATCGGCCGCCGACTCGTTCAGTGCACGGCTGAGCTGCTGCAGCGTGGAGAAGCGGTCCAGTTCCAGCGGATCGAACTTCTGATCGGCCTGGTCCTGCTCACGCTGGTAGCGGGCGACGATCTGCGCCTCGGTTTCCAGGTCGAGTCGGCGCAGCTGGTCGCGCAGTCGCGCATTGGTGCGCTCCAGCTCGCCCATCGCGCCGCGGAAGGCACCAAGCTGCTGTTCCAGGCGCGAGCGGTAGATCGCCACTTCACCGGCATGGTTGACCAGGCGGTCGAGCAGATCCGCGCGCACGCGCACCTGTTCCTGCTGCGGGCGCGCCAGCGGATCTTCATCGATCACGCCTTCAGCCGGCAGCGGTGCCGACAACGGCGCATCGAGCAGCGCCGGCGCCGGGCCGGCGACCGCTGCCGACGCGGTTTCTGCAACGCTCGCCACGTCCGCTGCGCCTGCGGCAGCCGCTGCTGCTGCGGCAATATCGGTGGTGGTACGCACTTCGAACGCATCGACCAGATCCTGCGCCGGTTCCACCACGCGGTGGTTACCGGTGCGGGTCAGCAGCTGGTGCAGGCGATCGAATCCGCGCTCCAGCAACTGCACATCGCGGCGTTCGATCTCGGTGCGACCGGCGGCGACCGCCTCCAGCAACGATTCGATGCTGTGGCCGAGATCACCGATGGCGTTGATGCCGGCCATGCGTGCGCCACCCTTCAGGGTGTGCAGGTCACGCTGCAGGCCGGCCAGCACCTCGCGGTCCTGCGGTGCATCACGCAGCTCGCTGATCAGGCCATCGCAGTGGTCGAGCAGGTCCTTGCCTTCCTCGACGAAGATGTCGACCAGCTCGCGATCGTAGACGCTGAAGTCGAGCGTATCGGTGCTGTCTTCCGGCACCGGCATGGCAAGGATGTCAGGTGTCACGGTTTCAGGCACGTCGGCTTCGGGCGCGCTGGCTGCCACGGCATCCGATACCGCAACCGTATCGACGTCGGCGGCTTCGGCGTGGACCTCCGCCTGGCCCGGCGCGTCTTCCAGTTCGAAGAAGCGAACCGGTTCGGCGGTGGCCTGCGCTGCGGCCTCCGCGATCTCCTCATTCACCGTCGCCGGGGACGGCTGATCGGCGCTCTCTCCTTCACCGATCGCCGCCTCCCCGCCGACGTCCGCATCCTCGGCAAAGGCTTCCGCCTCGCCCGGCGCGAGTTCGCTGGCCTGCAGGCCGAGCACGGGCCATTGCCCGTCGTCGGCCAGGGGCTGCTCTTCGTCGATCACGTGCAGGCCGGCCTCGAGCGCGGCTTCCAGCGAGACCGGTTCTGCAAACCCCGGCGCAGCCATTTCATCCTGCAGGCTCGACAGCTCGCTGTCGAGTGGCAGTGCAGCAGGCATTTCGAACGCCGTGGCATCAGCGACGTGCGCGTGATCGGCCGAGTGCGCATTCAGGTCAGATGCGACGGCTTCGACAGCGGCCGGAGTCTCTTCGGCGTCGCGGTCGTCGACCGGCAGCGCACTGGCATCCAGGTACGGCGACAGATCATCCACGACGGTCAAACCGGCATCGTCGGGCAACGGCAGCACGCTTTCGGCCTCCGCCTCGACACCGGCTGCGGCAACGGCTGGAACGTCGTCGGCCACCTGGATCGATTCGACCACCGGCAGCGACGCATCCTCCTCACCCGGTACGGACGGCCATCCGGCATCGAAGTAGCGCGAAAGATCATCGCTGGCCGTCAGCTCACCGACCTCCAGCCCGGCCTCGATCGCCACGTCGGCGACCGGGGCTTCGGCAGTATCGGCACGTGCTTCCGCGTCCTGCTCCGGTGCGGCAAACGAATGCGGCACCGCATCGGATTCAGGCGCGACGGCTGTCGATGCATCCGCGTCCAGTTCCACCGGCGGTTCGTCATCCAGCGCCAGATCGTCTTCTTCGTCTTCCAGGCCCACCATCGGCCAGCGCGCTTCCGGCAACGCGCCAGCCAGCGCCTGCAGGCGCTGCGCGAGTACCTGTTGCGGCGCGATGCGCGGCTGTTCGGCCTGCAACGCTTCCATGGTGGCGGTGATCGCCTGCGCAGTCGCATCCAGGGCGGCTACGCCTTCATCACCCGGGACCACCTCGGCGGCCAGTGCGCGCTTGATGTAGGACTCCGCGCCGCCGGTCACCGCCGTGATCTCGGGCACTTCGGTCATCGCGAAGGCGCCGTTCATGGTGTGCACCGCGCGCAGCAGTGCATCGCTGACCGGTTGCGGCGCCTGCTGCGCCGAACGCAGCCAGTCCTGCAGGGTGGCCTGGTGGACTTCCACCTCGGCCTCGAGAATCTCGCGCAGCACGCTGTCGATGTTGGCCGGCGTACCGGCCACTTCGGCCTCCACGTCGGTATCGGCCGGCGCCGAGGCGGCAGCCTCCGCGTCGAGAATGCGGCTGATCTCGTCTTCGCCGTCAGCTTCAGCAACCGGTACAACCGGCGCAGCCGCACCCGGCAGCGGTACGTAGTAGGTTTCCTCGCCTGCGCCGACACGATCGGCAATGGCCTGCATGGCCTGCAGGTCGACGCTGATGCGCTGGCCGTGGCGCAGCGCTGCGTTCAGCTGTGGCAGCGCCGCATGTGCGTTGTCGACCATCGCCAGCACCGCCGGCGAGGCGGCGCGGCTGCCATCCAGCACGCGGTTGAGCATGCCTTCGATCTTCCACGCGAACTCGCCCAGCGTACGTGCGCCAACCAGGCGGCCACTGCCCTTGAGGGTATGGAAGATGCGGCGGATCGGGCGCAGCCGGTCCATGTTGTCCGGCTGCATGCGCCACGCCGGCAGCAGCGTGCCCAGATTGGCGAGCTCGTCGTCGAACTCTTCCAGGAACACCTCGCGGATGTCCTCGTCGATGTTCTCGGCGTCGTCGTCGAAGCCGGCGTCGAAGCCCGTAGTCGCATCGGCATTGGCGTCGGCGCCGGTCGCAACGACCGCTTCCGGTGCCGTCGCGGTCGGCATCGCCTGCGGATTGAAGCCGGCAGCGGCTGCACTCAGCTCGGCGAAGAACTGGGCATCGGCTTCGCTGAAATCGATCGGCGCGATGGTGTCGATATCGATCACCGACACGGCCGGCGCCGACGTTTCCGCTGCCGGGGCGGGCGCTTCGATCGACGGCGGCGTGATCGACGATGCCGGCAGGTCATCCGGAGCCTCGTCCACCCTGACCTCCGCCGCAGGCGATGCATCGACCAGCGGCGGCGCCACGGCATCGACGATCTCCAGCGACGGATGCAACCCGGGGTCATCGTCCAGCGACAACGTTTCCATCGCATGCAGCGACAGCACATCGTCAGCGTTGTCCAATGCATCGGCGTCGAAGCGGAACACCACGTCGTCGGCCTCGGCAACCGCGCCCTGTTCGGCCGCTACCGGATCGAACACCGGCGCAGCATCGAATCCGGTCACGGGCGAAACCACGCTGTCCGTCGTCTCGTCGATCGCAGGCGCTGCGCTTTCCTCAAGCACCTGCGGCGCCTCGGACAGCGACCACTGCGGTGCATCGGCGTGATCGCTGTCGGCCAGTTCGAAGCTGACGGGATCGAAACTGGCGAACGTCGGCGCGCGTTCGTCGCCGGCGGACGCTGCCGCCTCGGCTTCGGGGTAGAACGGCGCCAGCTCCCACTGCGGGACATCAGGCGCAGGTGCGCTGGACGCGGCGAAGACCAGCGATGCCTCGGCATCATCCTGTGTTGGCAGCGGCGAGGCGCCAGCATCCAACGGGCTGGCGGCCACGACGCCCGCGGTGCCCAGCGCGCCGAACATCAGGCTGTTGTCGGGCACCCTCGGTGCCGGTGTGGCCGGCGGCGGATCGAAGGTGAAGTCCGGCAGCGATACCGGCACGTCGCCGGCCGCGGGCGCAGCAGGCTGCACCGGTACCTCGATGCGCTCGGGCTGCAGCGGCTCGACCTGCACCGGCAGCGGCTCACGTTCGATCGCAAGCGCTGCCGGCGCTTCCGGTGCGGCGGCGTTGCGTTCGGGCAGCGGCCAGTAGCGCAGTGCCTCGAGGCTGCTGCGGGTGATTTCGAGGATGTCTTCGCGGCCCGGGCGACGATCGCGCAGGGCTTCCAGGTAGTACTCCAGGCTGGCCATGGCATCGGCCAGGGTGTCCAGCTGGCGGCCGCTGGGCACGCGCTGGCGGCCGATCAGCTCGGCCTCGATGTACTGCTGCACGCCACGCAGGTAATCGGCGGCGGTACCCAGGTCGAGCATGCGCAGCGCGCCGGACACATCGCCCAGCAGGCGCGGTACATCCTGCAGCTCGGCATGGTTCCAGCTGGTTTCGATGAAGGCGACGAAATGCTCGCGGGCGGCAGCGAAGTTGGCGATGGCTTCATGGGCCAGCACTTCCACCGTGCGCCGGTTCTCCACCGCGCTCGGATCGTCCTCGCCACTGCCGCCGGCGCCCAGATGGGCAACCTGGTCGTCCAGCGAGGCATCGACGTACAGCAGCGCACCGGCGATATCCAGCAGCAGGTTCTCGTCGATCTGCTGGCGCCCCTCGACCACGCCACGCAGCGCGTCGCGCTGCTGCACGACCACGCCGCGGGCCACGCCCAGGCCCATCATGCCCAGCGTGTCGGCCACGGCGCCCAGTTCGTTGGCCTGGGTCTGCAACTGTTCCGGTGCACCGCCGGTGCGCAGGTGCAGGTCAAGCGCATCCTTGATGCGCAGCAGTTCTTCCTTCACTGCGCTGCCGACGGTATCGAGCAGCTCGCGGTTGCGCCCGCTCAGGCTGCCCCGGGCATGGTCCAGTTCGGCCTCGGTGGCGGTGATGCTGTCCGGCGCAAAGGCCAGCAGCACGCTGTCGTTGACGCCTTCTTCGCCACGCGACGCGCGGATCTCGTTGAGCAGCGGCATCAGCACGATCGGAATGTCGCGATGGCCGTTCTGCAGGCGCTCCAGATAGTCCGGCAGCAGCACGCTGCCACGCATCAGGGTCGCACAGGCTTCATCCCGGTCGGCCACCTGGCCGGCGCCGATGGCATTGGCCAGCTGCTCCAGCTCTTCGGCCACCATCGCCGGGGCATACAGTTCAACCATGCGCAGGGTGCCCTGCACCTGGTGCAGGTAGCCGGCGCAGATGCGCATGCGGCTGGCATCACTCGGGTCTTCCGCGTAGTACTCGACCTCGTTGCGCACCTGGCGCAGGGTCTCGTCCAGCTCGGGCTTGACCCAGCCCAGCGCTGCGTGGCTCATCGCATCGCGCAGACTGCTCATGGACGCGCTCCGTTCGCCGCCGCGCGATGGCCGCGCGGATTCTGGCGTGGGGAATGGAAATGCTTCATCGACTGGTTCCTTGCTCGCCGCCCTGCCCGCGTCACGCCGGCAGCTTGAAGTCGGCGACCGAACGGCGCAGGTCCGCCGCCAGCTGCGCGAGGTGGCCGATCGACTCTGCGGTCTGCCCGGCACCCTGCGAGGTCTGGCCGGTGATCTGCCGGATCACGCCCATGGTGCGGGTGATGTCCGAGGCCGCGGCCGACTGCTGCTGGGCGGCGATGGAGATGTTCTTGATGAGGGTATTGAGGGCGTTGGACACGCGCTCGATCTCGGTCAGCGCGGTACCGGCGTCCTCGGCCAGGCGCGCACCGGACACCACTTCGGCCGTGGTCTGCTCCATCGAGGTGACCGCTTCGTTGGTATCGGCCTGAATGGCCTGCACCAGGTTTTCGATGCGTCGGGTCGCACCCGAGGTACGTTCTGCCAGGCGCTGCACTTCGTCGGCCACGACCGCGAAACCGCGGCCCGCTTCACCCGCCGACGCCGCCTGCACCGCCGCGTTCAGCGCAAGGATGTTGGTCTGCTCGGAAATGTCATTGATCAGTTCCACGATCGAGCCGATTTCCTGCGACGACTCGCCCAGGCGCTTGATGCGCTTGGAGGTTTCCTGGATCTGGTCGCGGATCTGGTCCATGCCCTGGATGGTCTCGCGCACCACGCCGGCACCTTCGGCGGCGATCACCACCGAGCGCTGTGCCACGTCGGCCGACTCGGCCGAGTTGCGCGACACCTGCTCGATGCTCGCTGCGATTTCACCGATGCGGTCCGAGGCGGAGGTGATCTGGTTGGCCTGGTGGCCCGCCGCCTCTGCCAGCTGCATCGCGGTGGCCTGGGTTTCCTGGGTGGACATCGCGACCTTGGCCGAGGTGTCGTTGATGGTGGTCACCAGGTGGCGCAGCTCGTCCACCGCATAGTTGATCGCGTCGGCGATCGCGCCAGTCATGTCCTCGGTCACCGAGGCCTTCACCGTCAGGTCACCCTCACCGAGCGAGGAGATTTCGTCCAGCAGCCGCATGATCGCCTGCTGGTTGCGGCTGTTGAATTCCACCTGGGTCTGGTAACGCAGTTCCTGCTCGCGCGAGCGGCTGCGCACGTTGGTGGAGACGAAGCCGATGATCGCGATCAGCGACAGCGCGCCGGACACCACGCCGATCCAGAAGTTGGGGAACAGGCGGGTGTCGGACACCGAGCCGAACGAGGAGAACGCATCGAACAGCTTGCGGCTGTCGTCCAGCATGTGGGCCGAGCCCTGGCCCAGCGCGGTCGCCGCCGACTGCGCCGCGAACAGCTGGCGCGAGCTGGCCAGGATCGCATCGGCGTCCTGCTTCATCGCTTCCCACTTCTGCTGCGACTGCTCCAGTGCGGCCACGGCGGCAGCACCGCGCACGGCGGTGATGCCCAGTTCCTCGTTGCCGTTGCGCAGGCCGTCGAGCACCTGCGAGAACACGGTGATGTCGCGCGCCAGCGCATCCCCGGAGGTCGCTGCGGCGCTGCCACCGGCACGCATTTCGGTCACACGACGGGCCATCGAACCGGCCACCACGACCTGCTGCAGTGCGCTGTACACCTGCGACGAGGGGGCGCCGGAGGCGGACATCGCGCGCACCAGCTCGTTCAGCTGGGCCTGCAGGCCCGGTACCGCGCCGGTGAAGTTGTTGGCATTGCCGGCCAGCGCCAGCACCGCCGGCTCGCTGGCCACCAGCTGCCCGGCCTGCTTGCCCAGCGGCGCCCAGGTTTCGCCCAGGGTGGCGATGGCGCCGGACACGCCCGGCTCCTTGCCATAGCGGCCCTGCAGCGTCGACACGTTCTGTTCGATCGCGTTGCGGGTGGCCTTGAAGGCGGTGAAGGCCTGGGCGTTGCCGCCGACCGCGTCACGTCCCTGGTTGGCCAGCTGCTGCGACAGCACCTGCAGGTCGGCGGCCTTGGAGCCGGCGTCGGCAAGGCGGCTGCCCTGCCAGGTGGCGACGCCGGTGTTGACGCCGAACAGGATCATCGATGCCAGCAGCAGGAACAGCCAGAGGTTGCTGCCGCCCAGCCGCAGCTTGCCGGTCTTGGTGGCGTCCGAAGCAGTACTCATCGTTCAACCTCGATCTTCAATGCAGGGGGCGATGCCCGGCCTCAGGCCGCGGCTTGCCGGAATTCAGGGGTGCGCGACAGCAGCGAGAGCGAGAACACGCCCCAGTCATGGCCGTCGGCATGGAAGGCACGGTCAACGAAATGGCCGTAGCGGCCTTCGGCCAACGTGCCCGCGTCGATCTGCTGGTCCAGCTCGAAGCTGCGCTGGCCGAACAGTTCATCGATGGTCAGTGCGACGTCGCCGCCAGCCTGGCGCATGATCAGCACGCGCTGGCCTTCCTGCTGCACGGTGCGCGTGCCTTCCAGGAAGTACTTCAGGTCGACCACCGGGAACAGGTTGCCACGCAGGTTGCCCACGCCGAGCAGCCAGGGCTGCGCGCAGGGCACCGGGGTCACCGGCGGCATCGGCACGATTTCCACCACTTCGCGGAAATCGGACACCAGCCGGCGCTGGCCGACGCGGTAACCGACGCCACGCCACAGGTCCTGGGCGAACTGCCGCCCGGGCAGCTGCACTGCATGGGCCAGGCTGCGTCGTTCGTAGGCTTCAAGGATGTCGAAGGGCGAGCGCATCAGGCCACCAGTTCGTTGATCCGCGCGATCAGTTCATCCTCGCGCGGCGGCTTGACGATGTAATCGGCCGCGCCCTGGCGCAGGCCCCAGGCCTTGTCGGTTTCCATCGCCTTGGTGCTGACGATGATCACCGGGATGTGCTTGATCGCCGCATCGCGGGCCATCGCCCGGGTGGCCTGGAACCCGCTCATGCCGGGCAGGACCACGTCCATCAGCACCAGCTGCGGCACCTGGTCGCGGACCAGCTGCAGGCCATCCTCGGCGTTGTCCGCTTCCAGCACCTCGTGGCCGGCACGGCGCAGCCACTGGGTGAACACCGCGCGGTCGGTCGGTGAATCCTCGATCAGGACGATACGAGCCATTGTGCCTTTCCCCCCTGGTCAGGCGTTGACGTATGTGCGGATGGCACCCAGCAGTTCTTCGCGCGTGAAAGGCTTGGTCAGGTATTGCTCCGAGCCGACGATGCGCCCCCGCGCCTTGTCGAACAGACCATCCTTGGACGACAGCATGATCACCGGGGTCGCCTTGAACAGCTGGTTGCCCTTGATCAGCGCACAGGTCTGGTAGCCATCCAGGCGCGGCATCATGATGTCGACGAAGATGATCTGCGGCTGCTGGTCTGCGATCTTGGCAAGCGCTTCGAAGCCGTCGGTGGCGGTGACCACCTCGCAGCCTTCGCGCTTGAGCAGCGTTTCCGCAGTCCTGCGGATGGTCTTCGAATCATCGATGACCATCACCCGGAGTCCTGCGAGTTCCCCGCCCGCAGTCGTGTTTTCAGTCATTGCCTATCCCCAAGCGCACGGCCCAATCTCTGGCGGGAGCCGCTGCGAAAGCGTATCTATATCGCACTTCCCGCGCCCGCTTCAAGGCCGGCCTGCCGCGCAGGGGGTAGCACCGGGCTGAACGTGACCGGGTTCGCAATGACTGCGCTGCCGGCAGGCGGACGCTGCGTTGCACTGCGGCGGGGAGGCGCACGGCCGGCGTTGCCGCTACCATCAACGCCTTGCCTGACAGGTGCGCCCATGCCGTTGAACGTCATCGTGGTGATGGACCCCATCGCCCACATCAAGATCGCCAAGGACACCACCTTCGCCATGTTGCTGGAAGCCCAGCGCCGTGGCCATGCCCTGCACTACGTGCGGCCCGGCGGGCTGGCCCTGGAAGGTGGCGTGGCGGTGGCCCAGACCGCACCGCTGCAGGTGCGCGACGACCCGGCCGGCTGGTATGAGCTGGGCGCGTTCAGCCGTACCGCGTTCGGTCCCGGCCAGATCGTGCTGATGCGCAAGGACCCGCCCGTCGACGCCGAGTACATCTACGACACGCAGGTGCTGGACGTGGCTGCCGCTGCCGGCGCCTGCGTGGTCAACAACCCGCAGGGCCTGCGCGACTACAACGAGAAGCTGGCCGCCCTGCTGTTCCCGCAGTGCTGCCCGCCGACCCTGGTCAGCCGCGAAGCCAAGGCATTGAAGGCCTTCGCGCTGGAGCACGGCCAGGCCGTGCTGAAGCCGCTGGATGGGATGGGCGGCCGCTCGATCTTCCGCAGCGGCCAGGGCGATCCGAACCTGAACGTGATCCTGGAAACCCTGACCGACGGCGGCCGCAAGCTGGCGCTGGCCCAGAAGTTCATTCCCGACATCACGGCCGGCGACAAGCGCATCCTGCTGGTCGACGGCGAACCGGTCGACTACTGCCTGGCGCGCATTCCCCAGGGTGACGAGTTCCGCGGCAACCTGGCGGCTGGCGGCCGTGGCGAAGGGCGCCCGCTGAGCGAGCGTGACCGCTGGATCGCCGGCCAGGTTGGCCCGGAGATGAAGCGCCGTGGCATGCGCTTCGTCGGCCTGGACGTGATCGGCGATTACCTGACCGAGGTCAACGTGACCAGCCCGACCTGCGTGCGCGAGCTCGACGCGCAGTACGGCCTGAACATCGCCGGCACCCTGTTCGACGCGCTCGAGGCCGGCCTGCGCTGATGGCGGCCGCACCTGCCGTCCTGCCCCCGCCGGCGCGCGAAGCGCAACGGCTGGGCGCGACCATCGCGCTGTCGATCGTGGTCCACGCCCTGCTGATCCTGGGCGTGGGTTTTGCGGTGAAAGGCGACGCACCACTGGTGCCGACGCTGGAGGTGATCTTCAGCCAGACCCGCACCGCACTGACCCCGAAGCAGGCCGATTTCCTTGCCGCCGCCAGCCAGGAAGGTGGCGGCGAGCACGACCGTGCGCAGCGCCCGCGCGACAACCAGGCCGGCATCGTTCCGCAGGCCCAGGCGGGGCTGAGCCCGGTGCCGCAACAGCAGCAATCGGCCGCGCCGGCGCCCCCGCCGCAGGCGCGGGTGGTCAGCAGCCGCAACGGCGAAGAGGCAGTGGCCCAGGCGCAGGCGCGCCCGACACCGGAGCAGCCGGAACCGGATGCACCGCTGACGGCACGCGAGCAGCGTGATGCCGAGATGGCGCGGCTGGCGGCCGAGGTGCATCTGCGCTCGGCGCAGTACGCCAAGCGCCCGAACCGCAAGTTCGTGTCGGCCAGCACGCGCGAATATGCCTACGCCAATTACCTGCGCGCCTGGGTCGACCGCGCCGAGCGCGTCGGCAACCTGAATTACCCGGACGAGGCCCGGCAGCGCCGGCTCGGCGGCCAGGTGGTGATCAGCGTGGGCGTGCGCCGCGATGGCAGCGTGGAAAGCAGCCGGATCCTGCGTTCAAGCGGGACGCCGTTGCTGGATGAGGCGGCGCTGCGGGTGGTGCAGCTTGCGCAGCCATTCCCGCCGCTGCCGAAGACCGAGGACGAGATCGACATCCTGCAGGTCACCCGCACCTGGGTGTTCCTGCCGGGTGGCACCCTGCACGACGACCGGTAGGGGTTTGTTGCCCGGGCCTGCGGCCCGGGACCCGCTGGAAGCAAAGTCAAAGTCAACATCAACAGCAGCGGTCGGGATATTGGGTTTGGCGGGGCGGTATGGGCTTGCAGGACACGCCGTAAACCCGTCCCTGGGGGCTCGATGGCGCCTTGCTCGTGTGCGCTGTCCTGCGCACGCGGCAAGACCGGGGTTGAGCGTCCTGCCCAACCCGCCCGAGGCGTGCCTCGGGCCCATGGCGCCAACGGTCCTGCAAGCCCATACCGCCCCGCCTCTGACAGATCCCGACGCATCATTGCTGTTGGTAGGTGTCGACCTTGGTCGACACACATCCACGCTACGCGTGGATGCGAGCGAAGCGATCCGCTGTTGACTTTGATTTTCTTTTGATTTTCCGTGGCGGACGCACACGGAAACTGTCAGAGGTCGGGCGGGGTGGGTTCGCGGGGGTGTCCGCGGCACGGATGCCGCGGCCAAGCCCCCATGGGTGAGGGCGCTTTGCTTGCGAAGCACTGCTTCGCAAGCGCCCGAACGCACAGCCGCCAGCGGCTGGGCCGGACCGCGGAGCGGGGTTCACGGCGTCCCCCGCGAACCCACCCCGCCCGGCCAAGCGCGGCTTTGGGTTTATGCGATCAACCAACCCCGTCACGAGGGGCTCAGCCGTTGGCCTTCGCCTTCGCCTCGCGCGCGGCCTGCTGCTCGACCAGGGTCAGTGCCACGTTGTCGCGCAGGTAGGCCGGCTCGACCTTCTCCGGTGCAATGGCTTCGCCGCGCGCGAACGCCGGCACCGCCAGTGCGAGCACGTCCGACGCACGCGGCAATGCCGTGGCGTCGAATCCGCGCAAACCTGTACCGAGCTGCGCGACCAGCGCACCCCCGGCTGCGGCGAACCCGGTACCAACACCGTAGGCCGACAGCCCTTCCGGCAGCGCCACCGCCGCCGGCGCGCAGACGCGCTCGGCATCGCGCGCGACCGGCAGGCCGTCCACGCGCTCGAAGCGGGCGACGTAGAGTTCGCCCATCCGCGCATCGATCGCCGACAGGATCTGCGTTTCTTCCGCCGGTGCGCGCAGCGCCAATACCTGCAGCGTCGAGACCGGCAGCAGCGGACGGTCCAGTGCCAGTGCGATGCCCTGGGCAATGGCAATCGCCAGGCGCACGCCCGTGAACGCACCCGGACCGCGACTGAGGGCGATGCCATCAAGCTGGCGACGGCTGATGCCGGCGTCGGCCAGCAGCGCCTCGGCCCACGGCAGGCTCAACTCGGCGTGCCGGCGCGGGGCGATCTCGAAGCGTTCCAGCACCTGCCCATCGACATGCAGGGCAACGGAACAGGCTTCGGTGGCGGTTTCAAAGGCAAGCAGTTTCATTGGATCAGGTCAGAACAAGGGGAACGTGGCACCGGGAGCAGGCTCCGGGCCCGCCGCAACGGCGGCCGGGGCACCCGCATCATCGGCCACGGGCAGCCATTGTGGCCTAAAGAAGGCCTGCACATCGGCCAGGCTGCGGGTGCGCCGGAACGGCGGCAGCGACTCAAGAAAGACCCGGCCATAGCCACGGTTGAGCAGGCGCGGATCGCACAGGACCAGCACGCCCCGGTCGCCTTCGCTGCGGATCAGGCGGCCAACGCCCTGCTTCAGGGCGATCACCGCCTGCGGCAGCTGCTCGTCGCGGAACGGGTTGCCCCCCTGGCTGCGGATCGCCTCCAGCCGCGCCTCGTATACCGGGTCATCCGGTGCCGCGAACGGCAGCTTGTCGATCATCACCACGCTCAGCGCTTCGCCGACCACGTCCACGCCCTCGCGGAAACTGGCCGAGCCCAGCAGCACGCCATTGCCCGATTCGCGGAAACGCTGCAGCAGCGCCGCGCGTGGCGCCTCGCCCTGCACGAACAACGGCCACGGCCCGTCGCGCAGTGCCTCGGCGGCCTCGCGCAATGCACGGTGCGAGGCGAACAACAGGAACGCCCTGCCCTGCGAGGCCTGCAACACCGGCCGCAAGGTCTGGATCAGCGCGGTGCCAAACCCGCGCGCCGCCGGATCGGGCAGGCCTTCGGGCAGGTAGCACAACGCCTGCTCGGGCCAGTTGAACGGGCTCGGCTGGACCAGCGTGTGCGGATCGTCCAGGCCCAGGCGCGTGGCGATGTGGTCGAAGCCACCGCCCACGGTCAGCGTGGCCGAGGTGAAGATCCATGCCGCGCGGCTGCGCTCGCGATGCTCGCGCAGCGGGCCGGACACATCCATCGGCGTGCGCTGGCAGCGGAAACCACGCGGGGTGAGCTCATACCAGAGCACATCGGCGGCACGGGGGGTCTCCGCCGGATCGGTATCGAAATCGAGGGTGGGCTCATCATCGCCCAGCCAGCGCTGCAGCCGCGACACTGCCTCGCGTGCCCGCGCATGACAGGCATCCAGACCCGCCGCCGCCTCGCGCAGCGGTTGCAGTGCCTGCTCCAGCGTCACCAGGCCGGCCATCACCGTATCGAATCCATCGCGCACCTGCGGCATCGCCAGCGCACGCCACTGCGTACCCCGTGGCGGCAGCCCCTCCATCGCCGAGCGCAGCGCCAGCAACGCCTGCTGCAACTGGTCGACCGGTTCCTGCAGGGCCGACTGCGCGCCGCCTACGCCGCGCGCCTCGGCCAGGCAGTCGCGGCCGAGTTCCTGCCACGGGCGCATGCCGAAGCCTTCGCCGAAAAACTGCGCGGCCAACTCGGGCAGCTGATGCGCCTCGTCGATGACAAAGGCCTGCGCCCCCGGCAGCAACTCACCGAAGCCGTCCTGCTTCAGTGCCAGGTCGGCCAGCAGCAGGTGGTGGTTGACCACCACCACGTCGGCAGCCTGCGCACGTTGGCGCGCGCGCACCACGAAGCAGTCGTCCCAGAACGGGCAATCGGTACCCAGGCAGTTGTCGACCGTGGAAGTGACCATCGGCAGAAGCGGCGAGTCATCGGCCAGGCCTTCCAGTTCGGCGATGTCACCGAACTCCGAACGGCCGGACCAGGCCAGGATGCGCTGGAACTGCGCAGCCTGCTCCGGGCTGGAAAAACGCGGTTCGCCCCGCGCCTGCTGCAGGCGGTAGCGGCACAGGTAATTCGCGCGCCCCTTCAGCAGCGCGCTGCGCAGGCCAACGCCCAGTGCCTGGCGCACGCGCGGCAGATCGCGGTGGTAGAGCTGGTCCTGCAACGCGCGGGTACCGGTGGAGATGATGGTGCGCAGCCCGGACAGCAGCACCGGCACCAGATAGGCGAAGGTCTTGCCGGTGCCTGTACCGGCCTCGGCCAGCAGCAGGTCGCGCTGCTGCAGCGCTTCGGCGATGGCGTCGGTCAGGTGCAGCTGTGCCGGACGCGGGACAAAGGCATCCAGATGCGAGGCGAGCGCGCCGCCTTCGCTGAGGGCTTCGCGGCTGGCATGGACAAGGTCGGACATCAGAGGGAGAGGATACCCGGCCGGGCGCTGCCCGGCACCCGTTTCAAGCCAAGGCAACAGCAACAGCGGTGTTCATGGCTCTGGATTTTTACGTGCTGGGCAGGCCGGGAGGGGCAGGCAGGACACGCCGTAAACCCATCCATGGGGGCTCGATGGCGCCATCCATGGCGCCAACGGTCCTGCCTGCCCCTCCCGCCCCACCCTCGACAGTTTCCCAG
>NZ_JBMRGJ010000039.1:0-17554 GCF_049384325.1 Stenotrophomonas sp. CASM114
GTGGCGTGCAGTGTTCATGGGGTTGCCGGCCAGCGGCCGGCACTACCTGGCGTGGATCACTCGCTGCGGTGGATCTCCACCGTTACATGCACCAGTTCTTCGTGGATGGCCAGCGCGTTGCGCACGGTATCGGCATCCAGCGTGGCGTCACTGGTGACCACGCTGGCGCTGACCGCGTACTTGCCGCGACCGACCTGCCAGACGTGCAGGTCGGCCAGGCGTGCCGGCCACGGACCCTGTTCGATCACCTCGCGTACTTCGGCCACCACCGGCGCGTCCATCTGCGCGTCGAGCAGGATGCGGCCGCTGTCGCGCAGCAGGCCGACCGCCCACACCGTGACCAGCACGGCGCCGACCAGGCCCATCACCGGGTCCAGCCAGGTCAGGCCGAGCAGCTTGCCGCCGAGCAGGGCGACGATGGCCAGCACCGAGGTGGCGGCGTCGGCCAGCACGTGCACGTAGGCCGAGCGCAGGTTGAGGTCGTGACCGTGCGCATGGCCGTGGTCGTGGTGTTCGTGGCCATGCCCGTGGTCATGGCCGTGGTGATGATGCGCGTGGCCCGGGCTGTCGTGCAGCCACCAGGCACACAGCAGGTTCACGCCCAGCCCGACCGCCGCGATGGCGATGGCTTCGTTGTAGTGGATCGGTGCTGGTACCCACAGCCGCTCCAGCGATTGCACGGCCATCAGCGCGGCCACGCCGAGCAGGGCGATGGCGCTGGTATAGCCGGCCAGGATCTCGATCTTCCAGGTGCCGAAGGCGAAGCGCGGGTCGTGCGCGTAGCGGCGTGCGCAGCGGTACGCAAACACCGAGAGGCCCAGCGCCAGCGCATGCGAACTCATGTGCCAGCCGTCGGCGAGCACGGCCATGGAGTTGAACCACCAGCCGCCGACGATCTCCACGACCATCATGCTGACGGTGAGCCACAGGGCGCGGCGGGTATTGCGTTCGGCCAGCGGGTTGCCGTCGTCGAAGCGGTGTTCGTGGCGACGGGCGGCGGCAAGGGCGTCCAGGTGCATGGGGGCCAGCGGTGGAGTGGATACCCCTATAGGGTATATGATCCCGGCATGGCTCATGTACACAAGCATCGAAAGCAGTTGCTGACCCGGGTGCGCCGCATCGGCGGCCAGGTGGCGGCGTTGGAGCAGGCGCTGGACAGGCCGGAGGGTGAGGCCGGCGACTGTGCGGACGTGCTGGTGCAGGTTGCCGCCGTGCGCGGTGCCGCCCACAGCCTGCTGATGGAGCTGCTGCACGAGCACCTGCAGGAACACGTGGTAGGCGCCGAAGACCCGCAGCAGCGGGCGGCCGAGGCCGAGGTGCTGGTCGAGCTGCTGCGCCGCTACGGCAAATGACCGGGTAGTGCCGCGCGTTCCAGATATGCGTGGCGGCCAGCAGCAGGCTGCCGGTGACCGTCATCGGTGTTTCCCAGTCGTGCGAGGGCAGCGCCAACGCGCCGGCCAGCAGCAGGCCGAGCCCGGCGCCGGCGGTGGCCCAGGCCAGCACGGGCAGCGGGTGACGGCGTTCTGCCCGCCACAGCGCGTAGCCGGTCAGCGGCAAGGCGATGGCCACGAACAGCAGATGCACCCATTCCGCTTCGGCCCACGTGCCGAACAGCGGCAGCGCGGCGGCAAGCAGGGGCAGCGCCAGGCAGTGCAGCAGGCACAGGCTGGACAGGGCGACCGCGCTGGCATCAAGCAGGGCGGCAGAAGGCGACTTCATGGGGGGAGGTTCCTTGCGCAGCAATTGTTATACAGTAACATTTCCGTTCCGCAGCCAACCCGCTCCGACATGAACACTGTTTCCCGCGCCGACCGTCGCCTTCCGGTCACCGTGCTGTCCGGCTTCCTCGGGGCCGGCAAGACCACCCTGCTCAACCAGATCCTGCGCAACCGCGAGGGCTTGCGTGTGGCGGTCATCGTCAACGACATGAGCGAGGTCAACATCGATGCGCAGCTGGTACGCGAGGGCGGCGCCGAACTGCGCCGCACCGAAGAGACGCTGGTGGAGTTCAGCAATGGCTGCATCTGCTGCACGCTGCGCGATGACCTGCTGCAGGAAGTGCGGCGCCTGGCCGATGCGGGGCGCTATGACTATCTGCTGATCGAGTCGACGGGCATCGGTGAGCCGATGCCGGTGGCGGCCACCTTCGCGGTACGCGACGAGCAGGGCTTCAGCCTGAGTGACATCGCGCGCCTGGACACGATGGTGACGGTGGTGGATGGCAGCGCGTTCCTCGCCGACTTCGGCTCGACGCTGCGCCTGGCCGAGCGTGGCCAGCAGGCTGGGCCGGATGACGATCGCGGCGTGGTCGACCTGCTGTGCGAACAGGTCGAGTTCGCCGACGTGATCGTGGTCAGCAAGGTCGATCAGACCGATGACGAAGTGCTGCAGGACACGCTGGCCGTGCTGCGTGGCCTGAACCGCGACGCGAAACTGCTGCTGTCCAGCTTCGGTGACGTGCCGCTGGCCGAGCTGCTGGACACCGGTCGCTTCGACTTCGAGCGTGCGCAACGTGCGCCGGGCTGGGTAAAGGAGCTGCGTGGCGAGCACACGCCGGAAACCGAGGAGTACGGCATCGCCAGTTTCGTCTACCGCTCGCGGCGACCGTTCCATCCCGCGCGTTTCGCCCGCGCGTTGCAGTCGGGCATGCCCGGCGTGATCCGCAGCAAGGGCTGGTTCTGGCTGGCCAACCGCATGGACTGGGTGGGTGAGTTGAGCAGCGTCGGCGCTGCGACACGCACGCAGGCCGCAGGGTTCTGGTATGCCGCGCGCGATCGCGTACGCGCAGGGCTGGAGGACACGCCGCCGTTGCTGCCGCCCACGCCGCTGCCCTACAGCGACCTGGGCTGGGCGCGGCAGCAGGCCGACTGCTGGAGCGCACCGTTGCCCGGGCCGGAAGACTTCCCGGATGCGGCCGCGCATTCGGCGATGCAACGCCTGTGGCACCCGTTGTGGGGGGATCGCCGCCAGGAGCTGGTGGTGATCGGCGTGCACATGGATGAGCGTGCGGTACGTGCGGAACTGGATGCCTGCCTGCTCAACGACCAGGAGCTGCGTGCGGGCCCGCTGCTGTGGCATCAGTTGCCGCAGTCGTTCCCGGCGTGGAAGCGGTGACGGTGCACTGAGGATCGATGGGTTGCCGGCCAGCGGCCGGCACTACCCCTGGTCGATACGCCATCCACGCATGGCGTGGATCTACAAGGCGTCACGCCACTGCCAACCCTCGGCGCTCACCTGCAACACCTGCGTCGGCCGCAACGCCTGCAGCAGATGCCGGTCGTGGCTGACCATCACCAACGCGCCCGGCCAGGCCACCAGAAGTTCTTCCAGCGCCTGCAGGGCACCCAGATCCAGCGCATTGCCGGGCTCGTCCAGCAGCAACAGTTGCGGTGCGGGGTCGGCATACAGCACGCTGGCCAGCGCGCCTTTCACCCGTTCGCCATCGCTGAGGTGATGGGCTGCACGCTGGATGCGCTGCGCGTCCAGCCCGAGCAGGGCCAGCCGTGTGCGCAGTTCACCGGTATTGGCCGCCGGGTTGGCAGCCTGCACGGTGTCGAGAATGCTGCGTTCGCCGGAGAGCCCCAGCAGCTGCTGGTCGAGCAGCGCCAGTGGTGCATGCCGTTGTACGTTGCCACTGCGTGCAGGCAACTGGCCGGCCAACACGCGCAACAGCGTGGACTTGCCACTGCCGTTGTCACCAACCACGGCGATGCGCTGGCCGCGGCGGATGTCCAGCTGCAACGGCGCGCGGCAGCCATGCGGCAGCACCAGCGACTCCGCCTGCAGCAGGCGTGCGCTGCCGCGTTCCCCCTCGCCGGCAAACAGTGCCAGCTCCGGTGTGGCGTGAACCGCCGAGGCTGCAGCGCGCAGCTGGTCTGCGCTGGCCTGCAGGCGCTCGGCCTGTACCTGCTGTGCGCGGCCGTGGCTGGCCTCTGCACGTTGTTTCTGCCGGCCGAGCAGGATCGGTGCCTGGTTGGCCTGCTTTGCATCGCGATTGCCACGTGCCTGGCGTTGCTGTTGCCGTTCGTGCTGTTCGCGCGCACTGCGCTGCTGCTGCCGGTGCTGGGCGCGGGCGTGGTCGAGCTGTGCCGCGGCCGCTTCGCGTTCGGCGGCACGCGCGTCGGCGTAGTGCTGCCACGGCCCGCCATAGCGATGCAGCCCGCGCGCGTCGAGCTCGACGATCTGCTGCATGTGCGCCAGCAGTTCGCGATCATGGCTGATCACCAGCAGGCCGCCGCGCCACTGCTGCAACCGTTCGTACAACTGCTGGCGATGGCGGGCATCGAGGTGGTTGCTGGGTTCGTCCAGGATCAGCCAATCAGCGCCGCTGGCCCAGGCGCCGGACAGCGCCACCTGCATGGCCTGGCCACCGCTGAGGCGCGCGGCGGGTTGGGCGGGATCGAGGTCGTCGGGCAGCCGTAGCGCCTGCCATTGCTGCTGCAGGCGCTCGCGCAGGTCCCAACGGTCGCCGACGCAGGCGAAGTCGGCCTCGTCCACGCTGCCGGCTTCGATGCGTTGCAGTGCGGCCAGTTCAGCGCCAACGCCGGCCAGTTCACCGACCGTGCCAGCGGGTGGATAGCCGGGCGTCGGCAACAGGAACACGCGGCCGCTGCCGCGTACCTGCCCGTTCTCTGGCTGCACCCGGCCGGCGAGCAGGCGTGCGAGCACGCTCTTGCCAGCGCCATTGGCACCGACCAGGCCGGTGGCGACCGGATCGAAGGAAAACGTCAGATCGGAAAACAGCGGGCGGCCGTCGGCCAGTCGATACGACACGCGATCGAGCGTGAGGGAATGCGGGGTCATGCGACCTCCATGGATGCCGGGTTCTCCCCTGCGCGCAGGGGCGGGAAGAGTCAGGCCGTCTGATGGGAAGACGGCGGCATCAATGGCGCATTGGTCGCGAGCCTCTTGGAGGAATGAGGGGCCAGTATAGCGGGACTGGCTGAATGGCTGCGTGCAGCGGTAGAGCCGAGCCATGCTCGGCTGACCTTAAGCACCACGCATGGCGTGGATCTACGGCACGGTACCCAGGCGGGCGCCGACGAAGTCGATGAACACCCGCAGCTTCGGCAGTACGTGTCGGCCCGAAGGCCACAGCAGGTGGAAGGTGCCGCAGGAGTGCACATGATCCTCCAGCACGGTGACCAGGCGGCCGTCGGCCAGCGCATCGCGCACCGAGTGCACCGGCACGAAGGCCAGGCCGACATCACGCAGTGCCAGCGCCACCCGCGCTTCGATGGTGTTGGCCACCATGTGCACCGGAAGTTCCTGCGGTGCTTCGTCATCGGGCCAGTGGATCGGCCACGGCTCCAGCTTGCCGGTGCTGGGGAAGCGATAGTGCAGCAGCGTGTGCTGCATCAGTTCCGCCGGCGTGCGCGGAACCCCGCGGCGCTGCAGGTAGCCCGGCGAGGCGATTACACGGCGCGGGAACACCCCCAGCCGGCGTGCGTTCATCCGCGAGTCGCTGGGTTCACCGACGCGCAGCACCGCATCGAAGCCTTCCTCGATGACATCGACCAGGCGGTCGCTGAAATCCAGGTCGAGGCGGATGTCCGGATACGCCGCCATGAACTCGGCCATCAACGGCAGGGTGAGATCGCCGACCAGCGGCAGGCTGATGCGCAGCGTGCCGCTGGGCGTGGCGTGCGGTTGTGCCAGCTCGGTGCGTGCGGCATCGCGCTCGTCGAGGATGCGCCGGCAGCGCGCCAGGAACAGCTGGCCCTCGGCGGTGAGCGTGATGCTGCGGGTGCTGCGGTGGAACAGGCGCACGCCCAGTGCATGCTCCAGCCGGGCAACGCACTTGCCGGCGGCAGATGCGGAGATGCCCTGCAGGCGCCCGGTCTCGACGAAGCTGCGCGTGTCGGCGGCGTGCACGAAGGTCTGCAGGTTGGCGAGATTGTCCAGGACTGACATCGGCGTAGGGGCAATGAAAGCGGCAGGGTAGGGGCGGCGTGATCACGGCGGGCGGCGCCGCCACCGCAACACTGTGGTGCAGGGTGGGGGCGCCTGCTGTTGCGGCCTTGCAGTTCCGGCCATCATGCCGATTGCGGACTCCACGGTCCATGATGCCCGGAGCGGCAACCGGCTTTTTGCGCCGCGCCGTGCTGCCTAACGTGGCGGGCCTCTCCCCACGGATCACCGCGATGAATGCCGCTCTTTCCCTCGAACCTGCACCGATGCTGCCTTCGGTGCAGCGGCTGCTGCAGCAGGTCCACCCGACGCGCCTGGTCGGTGCGGTGGTGCTGGTGTGCGAGCACGGCGTGCTGCGCCATGCCAGCGCGACCGGGCAGGCCGATCGCGAGTCGGCCCTGCCGATGCAGCGCGACCAGCTGTTCCGGCTGGCATCGGTCAGCAAGCCGCTGTTGAGCACGGTGATCCTGCGCCTGGTGGCCGAGGGCGTGCTCGACCTCGATGCGCCGGTGCGGCGCTGGCTGCCGGACTTCCGGCCGGCGCTGGCCGATGGCCGCAGGCCGCCGATCAGCCTGCGCCAGTTGCTCAGCCACAGCAGCGGGCTGGGCTACCGTTTCCTGGAAGCCGATGCGCACGGACCGTACGCCCGGGCCGGCGTCAGCGATGGCATGGACGCCAACCCGGTGTCCCTGGCCGAGAACGTGCGCCGTATCGCACAGGCGCCGCTGCTGTTCGAACCGGGCAGCCAATGGCTGTACTCGTTGGGCGTGGACGTGGCCGGTGCAGTGGCCGAAGCGGCGACCGGTGAAACGCTGCAGGTGCTGTTCAAGCGTTTGCTGGCTGCCCCCCTGGGCCTGCGCGATACCGCGTTCGCCACGCGCGCTGCCGCACGGCTGGCCACGCCGTACGTGAGCGACACGCCCCAGCCGCATCGCCTGCAGGAAGGGGAGGTGGTCGCGCCGTTCGAGGGAACGGTGGGCATCGAGTACAGCCTTGCGCGTGCCCTCGATGCCCGCCGTTTCGCTTCGGCCGGCGCCGGCCTGGTGGGTACTGCCGATGACGTGATGTCGGTGCTGGAGGCGCTGCGTGACGTGCAGCGCTCCGGCCTGCTGCCGCCCGCGCTGGCGGCAGAGATGGCCAGCCCGCAGGTGGGCGAATTTGGGCCGCCGGAACCGGCCGGCTGGGGCTTCGGGCTGGGCTTTGCAGTACTGCGCGAGGCCGCTGCCAGCGGCACGCCGCAGCGCGAAGGCACCTGGCGCTGGGGCGGCGCTTATGGGCACAGCTGGTTCGTCGACCCGTCGCATGGGCTGAGCGTGGTGGCGCTGACCAACACCCTGTACGAAGGCATGGATGGCGCCTTTGTCGATGACCTGCGCGATGCGGTCTATGCAGACCTGGAGGCTGCGCGATGAGCGGCCACGCCATCGATGCGGCCAGCCCGGCCGGTGAGGCCACGCGCTTGCCGTGGGCGGGCCTGCTGGCGCTGGCAGGCGGCGGCTTCATCACCCTGTTGACCGAGACCCTGCCGGCCGGCGTGCTGCGACCGATGGGCGACAGCCTGGGCGTGAGTGATGCGGCGGTGGGCCAGCTGGTGAGCGTGTATGCGCTGGGCTCGGTGATGGCGGCACTGCCGATGACAGCGTTGACCCAGCGCCTGCCGCGGCGTCCGCTGTTGCTGGCGGCCATCGCCGGCTTCGTGGTGGTCAACACGTTGACGGCGCTGAGCAGCAGCTATGCGCTGATCCTTGCTGCGCGTTTCCTGGCCGGCGTGAGCGGTGGCCTGCTGTGGTCACTGGTGGCTGGCTATGCCGCACGCATGGTGGTGCCGTCGCTGCAGGGGCGCGCGATCGCGGTGGCGATGGTGGGATCGCCGTTGGCGCTGTCACTGGGCGTGCCGGCCGGTACGTTGCTGGGCCAGCAGGTCGGCTGGCGCTGGGCGTTCGCGTTGATGAGCGTGCTGGGCGTGGGCCTGCTGGCGTACGCGCGCTGGGCACTGCCGGCGCTGCCAGCGGCCGGTGCCGGTCAACGTGCGTCGCTGGCCAAGGTCTGGCGCATGCCGGGCGTGCGCAGCGCGCTGCTGGTGATGGTGCTGTACGTGCTGGCGCACAACGTGCTCTACACCTACATCGAACCGTTGGCGGTGGAGGCGGGTGCCGGCCCGTGGCTGGACCGGCTGCTGCTCGCCTTCGGCGTGGCGGCGATTGCCGGCATCGGGATTGCTGGTTGGGGCGTGGATCGCCACCTGCGTGCGCTGGTGTGGGCGGCGGTGATCGGCTTCATCGTACCGGTGCTGGCCTTGCTGGCATGGCCCGGCGTGGCCAGCGCGCTGCTGCTGGCGACGATCCTGTGGGGCGTGGCGTTCGGCGCGGTGCCGACCCTGTTCCAGACCGCCTTGGCACGACGCGCCGGGGCCGCTGCGGACCTGGCGCAGTCGATGCTGGTGACCGGCTGGAACCTGGCCATTGCGGCCGGCGGCGTGGCAGGCGGCGTGCTGCTGCAGGCCAGCGGCCCGAGCCAGCTGGGATGGTTGCCGCTGCTGTTGCTGGCGGTGACCGTCGCGTGGTTGCTGGCACGGCCGAAGGCGTGGGCGTAGGCGGCGCTCAACGATGATGCGGTGCCGGCCAGCGGCCGGCACTACCGTGGGCCGCGCCATCCTCGCATGGCGTGGATCTACCGAGCGCAGCGACCCGCGTTTGCTTCTTCTGTTGATTCCGTGGTGGGACCGCCGCCGGAACCTGTCAGAGACCGTCCCGGCCAACGCCGGGATAGCTGTACGCGACCCACCACGGGGGGCTCTGCCGTTGGCCGTCCTACTCGATCCCTTCACGCTCGATCGGCACGCTGCGCGGGTTCTGCATGTGCTCGCGTGCAGCGCCGTACTGCTGCTGCCGCTTGTGGTGGAAGGCGACGAACTCATCACGCGGCAGCGGCCGCGAGAACAGCCAGCCCTGGCCGAATTCCACATGCCGGCTGTGCAGGTAGGCCAGCTGCGCTTCGGTTTCCACGCCCTCGGCCACCACCCACAGGCCCAGCTCCTTGGCCATGTCGATGATGTGCGGCGTGACCGGGCTGGTGGCGCTTTCGGTGCCGATCGCATCGATGAACGACTTGTCGATCTTCAGCGCATCCAGTGGCAGCTGCTGCAGGTACTGCAGGCTGGAGAAGCCGACGCCGAAATCGTCGATCGCCACGCTGTGGCCGGCGCGGCGGGCGGCGGCGAGCATGGTGCGCGCGCGGTCCAGGTCGAGGAAGCCACGTTCGGTGGCCTCCATCCAGATCTGCTGCGGCAGGATGCCGCTGCCGGCCATGTGCCGGGAAATCATCTTCAGGGCGCGGCCGCTGCTGATGTCTTCGGCGGCGAGGTTGATCGCGATGTGCGCGCTGCGGTCGGCCACCAGCAGCTCGCGCATGTCGCGCACCACGTTCTCGATCACCAGGTCGGTGACGTCGGCGATCATGCCGGCCTCTTCGGCCAGCGGAATGAACAGGTCCGGCCGCACCTGGGTGCCATCCGGGCGTTGCCAGCGCACCAGCGCCTCGGCGCCGACGCAGATGCCGGTGTCCAGTTCGATGATCGGCTGGTAATGCAGGTACAGCTCGCGGCGGCGGATGGCGGTGGCCAGCTCACCGCGCAGCGACAGGCGGCGCCGCGACAGCCAGATCACCAGGCCGGCCCCGGCGGCGGCCAGCAGCAGGCCGACCGGCACGTACAGCCATGCCTGCTGGCGGAAGGCGGCGGCCAGCGCGGTGCGCGGCGTGGTGGCGATGGCCAGCCATTCCTCGTTGCGCGCGGTGGCGAACAGCGTGGCGTGATCCAGGCCTTCGCCGGGGTCGCGCAGCAGTGCCTCCAGCAGGTCCGGATCCAGGCCGGGCTGTTTGGCCAGCAGGCGTCCATCGGGGCTGGCCAGCGCCAGCCGCACGTTCGGGTCGGCAATGACATCGACGAAGCGGCGCGGGTCCACCAGTGCGTCGTAGGACCCATACAGGACCGCCAGCACCTGGCGGCGGCCGCTGATTTCCGGGCGCACATCCACTGCAATGCCTGCGCCGTCGCTGGTGACGTGGTCCGGCGTGGGTTGATCCACATCGGACAGGAACGGACCCCACGAGGTGCAGCGCAGCTTGCCGCCTTCGAAGTAGCCCATCTGGTCGATCGATGGGGTGGTCATCACCAGAGTCTGCATGCGCCGGATGTGTTCGGGACTGCAGGATGCGTAGGCACCGGCCTCGGCCGATTTCAGTGCCGCCAGCGCTTCCTGGTAGGACAGGTCGGAGCGGCGCAGGGTGCGATCGGCGATGTCGCGCAGGCGCTGCTGTTCGACGCTGATCGCGCGGTCCCAGGTGGCGTAGGCCATGACCGCGATCGGCAGCGCAGCGGCCAGCAGGGCCAGGGCGGTGCCGCCGATGATGACGCGCAGCCGGCTCATGGCCGGGGCTCCAGCGGGGCGGGCGGGGCAGGGCGCATGGTCGGGCCGGTCCTTGGGCAGGTGCGGCTATCTGAGCATGGCGCCGGGCCGGGCGGAATGGGATCAATACGGTATTCGGTCACATTGTGGTGAAAGCGGCCCGCTTTGACGCAATAGGTCCGTCTGGCGCTGGCGCTCGGCGCCGCGGAGGACTACCGTCGAATGCTTCGCCCGCCCCTTTTGCCCGCGCCCATGACCGAGCCCGCAACGCCCCCCGAGCACCTGCGCCGCAGCCTGTCCAACCGCCACCTGCAACTGATCGCCATCGGCGGTGCCATCGGCACCGGCCTGTTCATGGGATCGGGCAAGACCATCAGCCTGGCCGGCCCCTCCATCGTCTTCGTCTACCTGATCATCGGCGCGATGCTGTTCTTCGTGATGCGCGCGATGGGCGAACTGCTGCTGTCCAACCTGCAGTACAAATCCTTCATCGATTTCTCCACCGACCTGCTCGGCCCGTGGGCCGGGTTCTTCTGTGGATGGACCTACTGGTTCTGCTGGATCGTCACCGCCATCGCCGATGTGATCGCCATTGCCGCCTACGCGCAGTTCTGGTTCCCCGGGCTTGAAGCCTGGAAACCGGCGCTGGCCTGCGTGATGCTGCTGCTGGCATTGAACCTGGTGACGGTGAAGCTGTTCGGCGAAATGGAATTCTGGTTCGCGCTGATCAAGATCGTGGCGATCTGCGCGCTGATCATCACTGGCGCCGGGCTGGTGGCGTGGGGCTTCACCTCACCCAGCGGCCACACCGCGTCGCTGTCGAACCTGTGGAATGACGGTGGCATGTTCCCGATGGGGCTGGTCGGCTTCTTCGCCGGCTTCCAGATTGCGGTGTTCGCCTTCGTCGGCATCGAGCTGGTCGGCACCACCGCCGCCGAAACCGCCGACCCCGAGCGCAACCTGCCCAAGGCGATCAACTCGATCCCGGTGCGCATCATCATCTTCTACGTGCTGGCGCTGATCGCGATCATGGCGGTCACCCCGTGGCGCCAGGTGGTGCCGGACAAGAGCCCGTTCGTGCAGCTGTTCGTGCTGGCCGGCATTCCCGCCGCCGCCAGCCTGATCAACTTCGTGGTGCTGACTTCGGCCACGTCCTCGGCCAACAGCGGCATCTTCTCCACCAGCCGCATGCTGTACGGCCTGGCCGAAGAGGGCCACGCCCCGCGCGGGCTGTCGAAACTGTCGCGCGCCGCAGTGCCGGCCCGTGGCCTGCTGTTCTCGTGCCTGTGCCTGCTGGGCGGCACGCTGCTGATCTACCTGATTCCCAACCTGGTGACCGCCTTCACCCTGGTGACGACACTGGCGACGGTGCTGTTCATCTTCGTCTGGTCGCTGATCCTGGTGGCCTACATGGCCTATCGCCGTCGCTATCCGGAGCGCCATGCTGCATCGATCTTCAAGATGCCCGGCGGCGTCGCGATGTGCTGGGCCTGCCTGGTGTTCTTCGCCGCCGTGCTGGTGCTGCTGAGCCTGCAGGGCGACACCCGCCAGGCGCTGATCGCCAGCCCGGCGTGGTTCGTGCTGCTGGGCGTGGGCTATTGGGTGCGTCGGAGGACCGCGAAGTGATCCGAAGTGGGGTCAGATCCCGTTGCTCAGCAACGGGATCTGACCCCGGCAGGTCGCGGGAGGTCGCCGGCCAGCGGCCGGCACTACCACGGGTGCAGGACGCCGCCCTGCCGGCCCCCATTCACCCAACATTAGCGGGCACGGCCGGATCATCCGGCCGCCATGTCCCCTCGCCCCGTCCTGCTCGCGCTGTTGCTGCTGCCCAGCCTGTGGCCCGGGCTGGCCGCCGCGCGCACCGTCTACCGCTGCGTGCAGGGCAACACCGTCAGCCTGGCCACCGCGCCGGAGCCGGGATCGCGGTGCACGCCGAAGGAGATCGACGACAACGCCGTCCAGACCCCGAACCTGTGGGGCAACATGGGCGTGTTCAGCGGCGTGCTGTACGAGCGCGAACAGGACGGGGCGCTGGTCTACTCCACGCGCAACCTGCCCGGCTCACGGGTGTTCCTGAAGTTCACCGTGGCCACGCCGCCAGGCGAGCCGGCGCACGAGGGCCTGGGCAAGGTCGGCACGCCGCAGCTGGCGCAGCACGCCAGGCAGTTCAAGGCCGCGTCCAGGGCCACCGGCGTCGATGATGCCTGGCTGCGTGCCATCGCCCACGCCGAAAGCAATTTCGACGCGCTGGCGGTATCCAGCAAGGGCGCACAGGGCGTGATGCAGCTGATGCCCGAAACCGCGCAGGAATACGGGGTGAGCGATCCGTTCTCGCCGCAGCAGTCGATCGAGGGTGGCGCGCGCTACATGCGCGCGCTGCTGCGCCGCTACAACGGCGACCGCCCGTTGGCGGCGGCTGCCTACAACGCGGGCATCGGTGCGGTCACCCGCTACAAGGGCGTGCCGCCCTACGCCGAAACCCTGGCCTACGTGGACAAGGTGATGGCGCTGTACGCACGCTACCGCGAAGCGATGGGCATCCGCACCGAAGTGCCGGCGCGCTAGCGGGCGGTGCTGACTGCACGTGGCGTTGTAGAGCCGAGCCGATGCTCGGCTGCGCCAATTGCAGCCGAGCATCGGCTCGGCTCTACACAAAAGCCGCTCAGCGCGAGGTGGAGGTGCTGACCAGGTCGTAGCGCTCGATGCGGCCGACGCGTGCCACCTCGGCCTGCACGTCGGCACGCTGCTTCAGTGCACGCCACGCGGCATCGATGCGCACATCGCCCGGCAATGACGGATAGGTGCGCATGTCCTGCAGGCTGGCCAGGGTTTCCCCGCGTTCGATGGGCGAGCGCAGCTGTTCGATCAGCACGGCGGCGGCACCGTCCAGGTTGCCTTCCTCCAGCAGCATTTCGCGATGGAACAGGCGGGCATCCTCGCGCTGGGCCAGGATCACCGCGCGTGCTGCGTCGCGCGCCTTGGCATCACCGCGCTCGCGGGCGGCGGCGAACTGCAGCAGCGCCTGCGCGGCCTTGCCGTAGCCGGCGAGGCCCGGCATGTCATTCACTGCCTGCGCGGCGTCCTGCATGCGCCCCAGCGAACTGAAGACGAAGCCCACATTCATCTGATGCTCGACACCATCCGGGCCGAGCGCGCCGATGCGTTGGGCCTGTTGCGCCGTGGCCAGTGCCTCATCGGTGCGACCCAGCCGGCGCAATGCGGTGAGCCGGCTGTTGAGCAGCCAAGCCACCCATTCCGCTTCGGCGGCGGCAGGTGATTCGCCGTTGCTCGCGGCACCGGCCATGCCCTCGGTCAACGACAGCACTTCCTCGTTGCGGTCCAGCATCAGCAGGGTGGTGCTGAACTCGGCCATGCGCGCGTCCAGTGCGCGGTCGAGCAGGCCGGAAACACGCAGTTCATCGAGGTGGCGCTGCGCCGCCTGCACCGGATCGAAGCGCGCATCGCCGCGATCGACGTAACGGTCGAAGCGCTTGTCGCTGCGCAGGCGGATGATCTCGGCCGGGCTGTCGATGCGCGCCAGCGTGGCTGGAATGCCGTCGCCACGGCCATTGTCGGCCTGCAGCGTGGCCAGCGTCAGCCACAGCCCGGTGGGCTCCAGGCCGCCATTTTTCCAGCCGTTGTCAAACAGCGCCTGCAGCAGGTCCATGCGCTTCATCGGCTGGTCACGCAGGCGGTACTGCAGGTAGTTGATGGCATGGTGATCGACCGGCAGCGGCGCGTCGGCATGCTGTAGTGCCTTCACCAGGAAGGTGGTGGCTGCGGCCGGCTGGTTGTCCGACAGTTCCACCGACACCTGGGTAAGCAGGATCTGTGCATCCTCCGGCAGGGCCTCCTGCGCCCGCTGCAGGTAGCGGCGGGCCAGGGCCGGCTTCTTCTGCATCAGTGCGGTCCAGCCAGCGACCTGCGAGGCGCGGCCACGATGCTCGGCATCGAAGTCGTCCAGCAGGGGATCCTCCATCAGCCGTTCCATGCTGATCAGCGCGCCCAGCGTGTTGCCGCCACGCGCCTGCTGGATGGCTTCATCCCAGCGCGTGGCGTACGCCGCGTGTATTGCATCGGCGGTGGCCGATGGCTTCTGCGGGGCCACCGTGATCGAGGCGGAGGCGGGCGCACTGGCCAATGCGGCCAGCAGCAGGGCGGTGAGCGGGAGAACGCGGGGCATGGAGAATCTCCATCCGTGGGAACCGCATTGAACCTGCTGCAGCCAGCGAGGACAAGCACGACGGAGCGAATTCTGGCGTTCAGCCGCACAATCGGCCGTGGCGGATCGCCCGCGCAGCGTCTATTGTCGGTGCCTCTTCAGACAGCAGGCAGGCAGCGCAGCACGATGGCACGGTGGCAATGGATGGCGGCAGGCGTAGCGTTGGCGACGGTAGTGGCATTGGCCGCAACCTGGTGGGAGACACCGCTGCATACGCTCGCTGAACCGGTGGGTCCGGTTCCAACGCCGTTGGCGTGGACCGCGCAGATCGAACCGCTGGCCGGCGATGGCCACCCGGGTGACCGTGATGGCGCGTCCGCGCAGGCACGCTTCGCCGATCCGTACGCGTTGCTGCGCAGTGCCGATGGCAGCGTCTATTTCACCGATGCCGGCGACAACAACCGGATCCGTCGCCGCCTTCCCGATGGCCGCGTTGAAACGGTGGCCGGGCAGGGCGAGGGACGTGTCGATGGCCCTGCACTGCAGGCCAGTTTCAACACGCCTTCGGGCATTGCCGCCGACGCGCAGGGCAACCTGTATGTGGCCGACACCGGCAACCATGCGATCCGCCGCATCAGCACCGATGGCCAGGTGACCACGCTGGCCGGTGGCGAACAGGGCCACGCCGACGGCCCTGCCGCGCAGGCCCGCTTCGATGCGCCGATGGGCATCGCCGTGGATGCGCAGGGCCAGGTTTACGTGGCCGATACGTTCAACGATCGCATCCGGGTGATCGGTACGGATGGCAGCGTGCGCACCCTGGCCGGTGGTGATCGGCCGGGCCTTGCCGATGGCGTGGGCGCCGCTGCGCGCTTCGATACGCCGGTGGCGCTGGCCTTCGACGCGCAGGGCGCGTTGCTGGTGGCCGACCTGTTCAACAACGCCGTGCGCAGGGTGGGTGCCGATGGTACGGTCAGCACCGTGGTCGCCGCCGGTGGCGTGATCAATGGGCCGCTGTCGTTGGCCACCACCCATGACGGCGTGCTGTACGTGGGTGATCTCGATGGCCGCATCGTGCAGGTGACGCCGCAGGGCCATCAGATCGCGCTGGTCGGCAATGGCCGCCTGCCGCGCCTGGCCCGCCCCAGCGGATTGGCGCTGGATGCCGATGGCAGCGTGCTGGTGGCCGACGCCGCCAGCTACCGCCTGCATCGCCTGCGCCCGCTGCCGGTGGGCGACCTGCCGGCACCGGCACTGGTCGGCCCGGCTGCCGATGCCGCGCTGCCGAAGACCGGGGGCCGTTGGCCGCTGGCACCGCAGGACGGCTGGCACGAAGTGGTCGGCACCCTGGGCGAGGTGCGCGGCAACTTCACCGGTGAGAGCCGCCACCACCTGCATGGCGGCTTCGACGTGCGCGGTGATGTGGGCCAGACCGTGCTGGCGATCGCCGAAGGCAAGATCAGCAGCCCGGTGGCCGCCTGGAACCTGGGTGAGCAGGCCGAGGGCCTGGTCGTGGATCGCCTCAAGTACATCCACATGCGGGTCGGCCGCACCCCGCGCGACGAACCCTACGATGCGCGCTGGCAGGCGCTGTACGACGAGCAGGGCAGGCTGGAGCGGATGCGCGTGCGCCGCGGCATGCGCATCCACGTCGGTGACCGCCTGGGCAGCATCAACAACCAGGCGCACGTGCACCTGGCGGTGGGTACCGGCGGCTTCGAGACCAACGCGGTGGCGCTGGGCTTCCAGGGCTACGCCGACCACTTCGCGCCGCGCATCACCGATGTGGCCCTGCTGGATGACAACGACCAGCCGATGGCGGCGGGCGGCGATGGCGTGGTGATGGTGGCGCGCCAGGGCCGCGGCGTGCAGATCGTGGTCGAGGCCTGGGACCAGGTCGACAACAACCTGCCGCGCCGCCGCCTGGGCATGTACCAGGTCGGTTACCAGATCCTCGACGCCGATGGCCGAGCGCTGCAGGGCTATGAACAGCCACGCTGGAACATCGTGTTCAACCGCATGCCGCCGCAGAAGGAAGCGGTGCGGGTGGCCTACGCCCCCGACAGTGGTATCACCGTGCACGGCAGCGCGGTGACCCGGTTCCGCTACCTGGCCACCAACACCGTGCGCGACGGCCTGATGGAAACCGGGCGCTGGCAGCCGGCGGCGCTGCCGCCGGGCGAGTACATCGTGCGCGCCAGCGTGCGCGACTACAGCGGCAACGAAGGCGTCGGCCCGCGCGAGATCAGGGTACGGCTGCTGCCATAGCCGCAGCCGGGGCGCCGCAGCGTTCGCGCTCGGCGTCCATGTCTTCCAGCGGCCGCACTTCAATGCTGCCGAAGCGCGCCCACGGGAAGTCGCGGGCGATGCGCATGGCTTCGTCGCGGTCGCGGGCGACGATCAGGTTGAAGCCGGCCAGCAGTTCGCGGGTTTCGGCGAACGGGCCATCGAGAACACGGCTGTTGCCATCACGCACGCGCAGGGTCTGCGCGGTGTCGACCGGCTGCAGCTTCTGCGCGGCCAGCAGCGTGCCTTCGGCCTGCAGCTTGTCGGCGTGGGCCAGGCAGTCGCGCATCAGCGCGTTGAATTCTTCGATGGGCAGGGCCTGCAGCAGGGCAGGCTCGATGTAGATCAGAAGCAGGTACTGCTGCATGGCACGGTCCTGGCGGGGGCGGGGTGCCCATGATGGCGCAGGATGGCGCATGGGCATGTTGCAGCGCAGAAGCGCGCCTTCGGCGGGGACGGCGAACGGCGGAGCCCCTCCGTGGTGGCGCTACAACGTGATGCTGGGGCTTGGCCGGGTGGGTAGGCGGGTCGGGGGACGCCGTAAACCCATCCATGGGGGCTTGGCCGCGGCATCCATGCCGCGGACACCCCCGCCCCGCCTCCCCACCCGGCCCTGGACAGTTTCCTGCGGCGTCCACCCCGGAAAATCACAAACAAGAGCAAAAGCGGGTCGCTTCGCTCGCAAAGCTGAGCCCGCCAGCCAACCGCCGTTGCTGTTGCTTTTGCTGTTGCTTTTGCCTTTTCTCTTGATTTTCCCGTGGTGGGGCAGCCGCAGAGATCTGTCTGGGGC
>NZ_JBMRGJ010000040.1:0-11570 GCF_049384325.1 Stenotrophomonas sp. CASM114
CTGCCCGGGACCGTTGGCGCCATGGATGGCGCCATCGAGCCCCCATGGAAGGGTTCACGGCGTGTCCCGGGCAGCCCTGCCAACCCGACCCACGCCATGAAGCCCAACGAGGCAACGCCTTGAACCTTACAGCGCCTCGAAAATACCCGCCGCACCCATGCCGGTGCCGATGCACATCGTCACCATGCCGTACTTCTGCTGGCGACGACGCAGGCCGTGCAGCAGGGTTGCGGTACGGATCGCGCCGGTCGCACCCAGCGGGTGGCCCAAGGCAATCGCGCCGCCCAGCGGGTTGACCTTGGCCGGGTCCAGGCCGCAGTCACGGATCACCGCCAGCGACTGCGCGGCGAAGGCTTCGTTGAGCTCGATCCAGTCCAGCTGGTCCTGGGTCAGGCCGGCCTGCTTCAGTGCCTTCGGGATCGCGGCGATCGGGCCGATGCCCATCACTTCCGGGCGCACGCCGGCCACCGAGAAGCTGACGAAACGGGCCAGCGGGGTCAGGCCGTAATCCTTGATCGCCTGCTCCGAGGCCAGCAGCACGGCGCCGGCGCCGTCGCTCATCTGCGACGAGTTGCCGGCGGTGACGGTGCCGCCGAACTGGCCGTTGCGGAACACCGGGCGCAGCTTGGCCAGGCCTTCGGCCGAGGAGTCCGGGCGGGGGCCTTCGTCGGTGTCGGCGATCTTGTTGCGGGTGATGATGCGCTGGCCGTCGGCCAGGTCCGGCAGGTGCGAGACGATCTCGTACGGGCTGATCTCGTCCTTGAACTCGCCGTTCTGGATCGCGGCCATGGCCTTCTGGTGCGAGGCCAGGGCAAAGGCGTCCTGGTCTTCGCGCGAGACCTTCCACTCTTCGGCGACCTTCTCGGCGGTGATGCCCATGCCGTAGGCGATGGCAACGTGGTCGTTGTCGAACACGCTCGGCGCCATGGCGATCTTGTTGCCCATCATCGGCACCATCGACATCGACTCGGTGCCGCCGGCCAGCATCAGGTCGGCGTTGCCCAGGCGGATCGCGTCGGCGGCCTGCGCCACGGCCTGCAGGCCGGAGGAGCAGAAGCGGTTCACGGTCTGTGCGGCGATGGTGTTCGGCAGGCCGGCCAGCAGCACGCCGATGCGGGCCACGTTCATGCCCTGCTCGGCTTCCGGCATGGCGCAACCGATGATGGCGTCATCGATGCGGTTGACGTCCACGCCCGGGGCCTGGGCGACGACGCTGCGCAGCACGTGCGCAAGCATGTCGTCGGGGCGGGTGTTGCGGAACATGCCCTTGGGCGCCTTGCCAACCGGGGTACGGGTGGCGGCGACGATGTAGGCGTCCTGGATTTGCTTGGTCATTGCAGTGATCTCTTGAATTTTTTAGCCGGAGTGCCGACCAACGGTCGGCACCCACCGGAAGCAGGGATGGGCGATCAGTTACGCAGCGGCTTGCCGGTCTTCAGCATGTGCGCGATGCGGGCCTGGGTCTTTTCCTGCTGGGCCAGTTCGACGAAGTGCTTGCGCTCCAGGGTCAGCAGCCACTCTTCGTCGACCAGGGTGCCGCGGTCGACCTTGCCACCGCACAGCACGGTAGCGATGCGCTCGGCGATCTCGTAGTCGTACGGGCTGATGAAGCGGCCTTCCAGCATGTTGACCAGCATCATCTTGAAGGTGGCGATACCCACGTCACCGGCCACCTGGATGCGGCGTGCCGGCAGCGGCGGGCGGTAACCCGCTTCGGCCAGGGCGCGTGCTTCGGCCTTGGCGATGTGCAGGGCCTCGTAGCTGTTGAACACCACCTTGTCGGTGCTGCGCAGCAGGCCCAGTTCCTTGGCGTTGACCGCCGAGTTGGACACCTTGGCCATCGCCACGGTCTCGAAGGTCTTCTTCAGTTCGGCGAACACGTCGCCGCCCGGACCCGCGGCCTGCGAGGCGCGCACGGCCAGTTCCTTCAGGCCACCACCGGCCGGCAGCAGGCCGACGCCGGCCTCGACCAGGCCGATGTAGCTTTCCAGGAAGGCCACGGTCTTGGCGCTGTGCATCTGGAACTCGCAGCCGCCACCCAGGGCAAGGCCGCGCACGGCAGCCACCACTGGCACCAGCGAGTACTTGATGCGCTGGCTGGTGCGCTGGAAGTTGGCAACCATTTCTTCGAACTGGTCGACCTTGCCGGCCTGCAGCAGGCCGAGGGCACCGGCCAGGTCGGCACCGGCGGAGAAGGGTTCCTTCTGCTGCCAGATCACCAGGCCCTGGAAGTCCTTCTCGGCGCGGCTCACGCATTCCTGCAGGCCGTCCAGCACCTGGTCGGACACGGTGTTCATCTTGGTCTTGAAGCTGACCACGGCGATGCCATCACCGTCGTGCCACATGCGCAGGCCGTCGTTCTCGAACACGGTCTCGCCCGGCGCGAACGTTTCGCCCAGCAGCGGATCGGGGAAGCGCTGGCGCTGGTACACCGGCAGCGACGAGCGCGGCAGCTTGGCGTTGCGCGACGGGCTGTAGCTGCCCTCGGCGGCGTGCACGCCATCGCGGCCATCGAACACCCAGTCCGGCAGCGGCGCGCTGCTCATGCTCTTGCCGGCCACGATGTCATCGGCGATCCACTGTGCGACCTGCTTCCAGCCGGCAGCCTGCCAGGTCTCGAACGGGCCCAGCGACCAGCCGTAGCCCCAGCGGATGGCCAGGTCGACGTCGCGCGCGGTCTCGGCGATGTCGGCCAGGTGGTAGGCGCTGTAGTGGAACAGGTCGCGGAAGGTCGCCCACAGGAACTGCGCCTGCGGGTGCTGGCTCTCGCGCAGCTTGGCGAACTTCTCGGCCGGGTTCCTGATCTTCAGGATCTCGACCACTTCCGGCGCGGCAGCGCGATCGGCCGGACGGTAGTCCTGCTTCTCCAGGTCCAGCACCACGATGTCCTTGCCGACCTTGCGGAAGATGCCGGCACCGGTCTTCTGGCCCAGTGCGCCCTTGGCGATCAGCGCGTCCAGCCACTTCGGCGACTTGAAGAATTCATGCCACGGGTCGTTCGGCAGGGTATCGCCCATGGTCTTGATGACGTGGGCCATGGTGTCCAGGCCGACCACGTCGGAGGTGCGGTAGGTGGCCGACTTCGGGCGGCCGACCAGCGGACCGGTCAGGCCGTCCACTTCATCGAAGCCCAGGCCGAACTGCTGGGTGTGGTGGATGGTGGACAGGATCGAGAACACGCCGATGCGGTTGCCGATGAAGTTCGGGGTGTCCTTGGCGTACACCACGCCCTTGCCCAGGGTGGTGACCAGAAACTCTTCCAGGCCTTCCAGCACGGCGGCGTCGGTGGTGGTGGCCGGGATCAGCTCGGCCAGGTGCATGTAGCGCGGCGGGTTGAAGAAGTGCACGCCGCAGAAGCGGTGGCGCAGCTGCTCGGGCAGCACGTCGGCCAGCTTGTTGATGCCCAGGCCCGAGGTGTTGGAGGCCAGCACCGCGTGGTCGGCCACGAACGGCGCGATCTTCTTGTACAGGTCCTGCTTCCAGTCCATGCGCTCGGCGATGGCCTCGATGATCAGGTCGCAGTCCTTCAGCTGCTCCAGGCCGGACTCGTAGTTGGCCGGAGTGATGGCTTCGGCCAGCGACTTGCTGGCCAGCGGTGCCGGGCTCAGCTTGCCCAGGTTGGCGATCGCCTTCAGCACGATGCCGTCGGCCGGACCCTCCTTGGCGGGCAGGTCGAACAGCACGGTGTCGACGCCAGCGTTGGTGAGGTGGGCAGCGATCTGGGCACCCATGACGCCGGCACCCAGCACGGCGGCGCGGCGGACTAGCAGGGAATTGGACATGGTGTAGGGCCTTTGTTGGTCAGCAGTTACTGGGTGGAATCAAAGGGAAGCGGGCAGGGCGCCGGCGCGAGCGGCGGCGCGGAACCCGGCTTCGGCGAAATGGATCAGTTCGTGGGCGGCATGGGCACGATGCGCCGCTTCAGTGACATCGGCGGGACGCTTGATCAGCCCGAAGTCGGCCATGGCATAGGTGAGCGAGCCGGCCAGGAAATCCAGGCGCCAGTACAGCTCTTCCTTGCTCAGGTCGGGCACGCACTCGCCGATGGCCTTGCCGAACGCACGCAGCACGTGGCCGTAGTGGTCGGACAGGAACTTGCGCAGGTTGTCGTTCTTCTCGGCGTAGGCGCGGGCGATCACACGCACGAAGGCACCGCCGTTCTGGCGATCCTGGGCCAGCGCCAATGCCGGCTCGACGAAGGCGGCCAGCACCGGGCGCAGCTGCCCGGGGTGTTCGCTGCGGGCGCGTTCGAGCTGCGACAGGCGGGCGCCGGTCATCTCGTCCATGCGGCGGCGGAACACCTCGTTGACCAGGTTCTCCTTGGAGCCGAAGTGGTAGTTGACCGCTGCGATGTTGACGTCGGCCTGGCTGGTCACCTGGCGCAGCGAAGTGCCGGCGAAGCCGTGCTGTGCGAACAGCTCCTCGGCCGCGCCGAGAATGCGGTCCTTGGTCGAGAAGTGGGCGGGTTTGGCCATCGGCGGGCGGACCTTAATCAAACGATTGTTTGATACTAGGACCAGACGGTAGCGTATGGCATTTTGCAGTGCAGCAAAAATGGCCCGGACGGTCAGAATCCACTCAGCTGGGTGAATGGGGTAGGGGTCGGATCCCCGCAGGGGCTCCGACCCCGACACTGGGCCGGGATGGGGTCAGAGCCCCTGTGGGGATCTGACCCCTGCCATGAGGGTTTGCCGGCCGGCCACCGGCACTACCATGCCGCCGCTTTATCTTTTACAATTCGCCTACGTTTATCAGGCTAAGCCCGCGTCCCGACGCGGGTTTTTTTCATGTTACCCTTCGGGCCATCAGCGGCCCGATTCCATTGGAGACATCCCATGGCGCTGGAGCGCACCCTTTCGATCATCAAGCCGGACGCCGTTGCCAAGAACGTCATCGGCGAAATCTACGCCCGCTTCGAGAAGGCCGGCCTGAAGGTCGTGGCCGCCAAGTACAAGCAGCTGTCGCGCCGTGAAGCCGAAGGCTTCTACGCCGTGCACCGCGAGCGTCCGTTCTTCAACGCGCTGGTCGAATTCATGATCTCCGGCCCGGTGATGATCCAGGCCCTGGAAGGCGAGAACGCCGTCCTGGCCCACCGCGACCTGCTGGGCGCCACCAACCCGAAGGAAGCCGCGCCGGGCACCATCCGCGCCGACTTCGCCGAATCCATCGATGCCAACGCCGCCCACGGCTCGGACTCGGTCGAGAATGCCGCGATTGAAATCGCCTACTTCTTCGCCGCCACCGAAGTCGTTTCGCGCTGAGAGTAATGCCGTGAACGAGGTCGTACAGTCCCCCGCCATCCAGCCGCTGCCGAAGTCGGCACCCACGGCTGGCAAGCAGAACCTGCTCGACCTCGATCGCGCGGGCCTGGAGAAGTTTTTCGTCGAGGTTCTCGGCGAAAAGAAATTCCGTGCCCACCAGGTGATGAAGTGGATCCACCATCGCTACGTCACCGATTTCGATGAAATGACCGACCTCGGCAAGGTCCTGCGCGCCAAGCTGCAGGCCCATGCCGAGGTGCTGGTTCCGAACATCGTGTTCGACAAGCCCTCCGCCGACGGCACCCACAAGTGGCTGCTGGCGATGGGCGTGGATGGCAAGAACGCCATCGAGACCGTGTACATCCCGGACAAGACCCGCGGCACGCTGTGCGTGTCCTCGCAGGTCGGTTGCGGCCTGAACTGCACGTTCTGCTCCACCGCCACCCAGGGCTTCAACCGCAACCTGACCACTGCCGAGATCATCGGCCAGGTGTGGGTTGCCGCGCGCCACCTGGGCAACGTGCCGCACCAGATGCGCCGCCTCACCAATGTGGTGATGATGGGCATGGGCGAGCCGCTGATGAATTTCGACAACGTCGTGCGCGCCATGAGCGTGATGCGCGACGATCTGGGCTACGGCCTGGCCAACAAGCGCGTGACCCTGTCGACCTCCGGCCTGGTGCCGCAGATCGACCGCTTGTCCGCCGAGAGCGACGTGTCGCTGGCAGTGTCGCTGCATGCGCCGAACGATGCGCTGCGCGAGACCCTTGTGCCGCTCAACAAGAAGTACCCGATCGCCGAGCTGATGGCCTCGTGCGCACGCTACCTGCGCGCCAACAAGCGCCGCGAATCGGTCACCTTCGAATACACCCTGATGAAGGGCATCAACGACAAGCCCGAGCATGCCCGCGAATTGGCCCGCCTGATGCGCCAGTTCGACAACGCGGTGCAGGCCAAGGATTCGGGCAAGGTCAACCTGATTCCCTTCAATCCGTTCCCGGGCACCCGCTACGAGCGTTCGGAAGAAGCGCACATCCGCGCCTTCCAGAAGATCCTGCTCGACAGCAACGTGCTGACCATGGTCCGCCGTACCCGTGGCGACGACATCGACGCCGCCTGTGGCCAGCTCAAGGGCCAGGTGATGGACCGCACCCGCCGCCAGGCGGAGTTCAACAAGACGCTGCAGGCGGGGAAGGGGAGCGATGCCGCGGCCTGACCGCCTCTGGCTGGCGCTTCTCGCAGGCGTGCTGGCCGTTGCGGTCGGCGGCTGCAAATCCCATCCCAAGGCCAAGCTCGGTCCGAGCCAGGCGCCGGTCTATTCGGTGGGTGACCCGGAAAGCGTGCGGCGCGAAGTGCGCTGGCGCGACCTGTTGACGCTGGCGACCCGCGACATGCAGGTCGGCAATCTCGATGCCGCCGAGCGCAAGGTGCGCGAAGCACTGAAGCTGGCGCCCGAGGCGCCCGATGCGCTGGTGCTCCAGGCCGGCATCGATGACCGTCGTGGCCGCACCCGCCAGGCCGGTGAGAACTTCCGCAAGGCCGCCGAACTGGCGCCGCAGCGCGGCGACGTGCTCAACAACTACGGTGCCTGGCTGTGCCAGCAGGGCCAGCCGGCCGAATCGCTGGTCTGGTTCGACCGCGCGTTGCAGGCGCCGGGCTATGCCACCCCGGGCGAAGCCCAGGCCAATGCCGGCAGCTGCGCACTGGATGCGGGCCAGCTTGAACGTGCCGAACGCGACCTGCGTGCGGCGCTCGTGGCGGCCCCGGCCAACCCGGTCGCGCTGGAGTCGATGGCCCAGCTGAGCTACCGCCAGGGCCGCTACATGGAGGCCCGGGCCTTCGCCGAACGTAGGATTGCGGCTGCACCCGCAACGCGTTCCGTGTTACAACTTGCGTCTCAAATCGAAGTGAAGCTGGGCGATCGGGCGGCATCTGATCGTTATCTGCAGCGGATTCGACAGGAATTTCCGCAGGACGCGGGCTCCTAACTCCAGGGTTGATGCATTGTGATTGATGACCAGACTGTGAGCGCTCTCGAGACTGCGGCCGGCTGCGGCACCCGCCTGCGCCAGGCCCGCGAAGCGGCCGGACTGACCCTCGAAGATGTCGGCTCGCGCCTGCGCATGCCGGTCCAGGTGGTCAAGTCGCTGGAAGAGGAACAATGGCAGAAGCTGGGGGCGCCGGTGTTCGTGCGTGGCCAGCTGCGCAGCTATGCGCGCCTGCTCGACGTGGATGTCGGCCAGCTGCTGGAACAGGCCCAGGTCGGCCCGGTGGTTCCGCCCACCCTGGTCAGCCATACCCATACCCCGCGTGCGCGCCGCATCGCCGAGAACCTCGGCCGGCGCGTGCTGTATGTCGGCATCACCGCCGTGCTGGCGGTGCCGGTGTGGTTCGCCACCCGTGGCCACTTCGACGGCAGCGCGACCCCGTCGCCGAGCACCGCGTCGCTGGATGTGATCCCGGCCGCCGTGCCGGTCACCCCGTCCACGGCCGGTGCCGAGGCTGTTGCGCCGGCCGAAGCGGCCACTGCCCCGGCCAGCAAGCCCGCGGCCACCCCGTACGTGGCCTCGCTGGCCCCGGTGCCGCGCCCGGCGCCGGCTCCGGCGGCTGCCGGCAACGCGCTGGAAATGCAGTTCAGCGGCGACAGCTGGGTCGACATCGGCGGCCCGGACGGCAGCACCGTCGAGAAGGCGCTGATCAGGTCCGGCGAGACCCGCAGCTTCACGCCGGGCCAGGTGACCCGGGTGACCCTGGGCAACGCCTCGGCGGTCCAGGTTCAGCAGAACGGCGCTATCGTCGATCTGACCCCCTACCAGCGAGCCAACGTGGCACGCTTTCAGGTATCCTCTGAAGGCTCCGTTGTCCCGGTTTCGCACTGAGGCGCGGTTTCACCACCTTCGATAATCCCAATGGTCCCTCCCGACGGGCGGGGCGAGAGTACGCATGGCGATCGACGATCTGCTCGACGAGCACGAACAAAGTGAACGCGTCCGCAGCTGGCTGCGGAAGAATGGCGCCAGCATCCTCGGTGGCGTAGTCATCGCCATCGGTGCCATTGCCGGCTGGCAGTGGTACCAGAAGGATCAGGGCGGCAAGCTGGCCTCGGCCAATGTCGAGTACCAGAAGGCCCTGCAGGGCCTGCAGCAGAACAAGCTTGACGACGCCGCCAAGGCGGTCAAGGCGCTCGAAGCCGGCCCGTCCAGCATCTACGGCGACCTCGCGGCGCTGCAGCTGGCCAAGGCCCAGGTCGACGCCGGCAAGAATGAAGAGGCACTGGCAACCCTGCGCAATGTGAAGGTCGAAGGTGACCTGCAGCGCGTGGTCGACCAGCGTGTGGCCCGCCTGCTGGTGGCCACCGGCAAGAGCGACGAGGCCATCAAGCTGCTGGGCAGCGCGACCGACAGCAGCAGCCTGGAAATCCATGGCGATGCGCTGATGGCGCAGGGCAAGCGCGATGACGCCCGTGCACAGTACGAGAAGGCGCTGAAGACGCTGGACGTGGCAGCGCCGCAGCGGCGCCTGCTGGAAACCAAGGTTATGGACGCCGGCGGCACCGTCGCCGCCCCTGCGGAGTCGGTTTGATGAGTCAGAAGGTCATGATCACCCGCGTCGCCACCGTGCTCCTGATGGGCATGGCCCTGACCGGCTGCAGCACCATGAAGGGCTGGTTCGCCGGCAAGGACGCGGCCGCGAAGAAGGCACAGGAACCGGCTGAGCTGGTCAAGTTCGAGCCGACCCTGAAGGTCAGCAAGGCCTGGTCGGTCAACCTCGGCAAGGGCGAGCGCCGCATCGGCGTGCGCCAAGGCCCGGCGGTGGCCAACGGCCACGTGTTCGCTGCGGCGATCACCGGTGGCGTGCACGCCATCGACCTGCAGACCGGCAAGAAGGTCTGGACCTGGGAGCCGAAGAAGGAAAAGAAGAAGGCCAAGCTGCGCCTGTCCGGCGGCCCGGGTGTCGGTGAGAACCTGGTCGTGATCGGCACGCTGGATGGCCAGGTCATCGCGCTGGACATCAACGATGGCAGCGAGAAGTGGCGCGCCCGTGTTCCGGGTGAAGTCATCGCCGCGCCGGCCGTTGCCCAGGGCATGGTCTACGTGCGCAGCAACGACGGCCGCGTTACCGGCTTCGATGCCGGCAACGGCACCCAGAAGTGGTTCAACCCGAGCGAGCTGCCGGCGCTGACCGTGCGTGGCAACGCGCCGGTGGTGACCGGCCCGGGCGTGCTGTTCATCGGCAAGGACGAGGGTGCGGTTGCGGCCCTGGCCCAGCAGGATGGCCGCACGCTGTGGGAACAGAACCTCGGCAACGGCGAAGGCCGCACCGAGCTGGAGCGCATGGCCGACGTCGACGGCGCGCCGGTGCTGGAGGGCAACACCCTCTACGTGAGCAGCTTCAAGAACCAGACCATGGCCATCGAAGGCCCGACCGGTCGCCCGCTGTGGGCGCGCGACCATGGCGGTGCCGGTGGCGTGGCGGTGTCGTCGGGCAATGTGTTCGTCACCGACAACAAGGGCGGCGTGTTCGGCCTGGACAAGGCCAGCGGCGCGGCCATGTGGTCGCAGACCGCGCTGGCCCGTCGTTCGCTGACCGGCCCGGCGCTGCACGGCGACTACGTGGTGGTCGGCGACTACAAGGGATACGTGCACTGGTTGCAGGCGTCCGATGGTGCGATGGCGGCACGGGCAAAAAGTGGCGGCGACGCCCTGCTGGCCCAGCCGGTCGTCGCAGACGGGGTGCTGCTGGTGCAGAACGTTGATGGCAAGCTGACCGCCTTCCGGTTGGCAAATTAAAAATTGGAGTAATCGCGATGCTGCCTTTGGTCGCCCTGGTTGGACGGCCGAATGTCGGCAAGTCGACTATTTTCAATGCGCTTACGCGCACCCGTGACGCGCTGGTCCATGACCAGCCCGGCGTCACCCGCGACCGCAACTACGGTGTCTGCCGGCTGGACGAGGACAATCATTTCCTCGTCGTCGACACCGGCGGTATCGCGGAAGAGGAAGAGGGTCTGGCAGGGGCTACCACCCGCCAGGCCCGCGCCGCTGCCGCGGAAGCCGACCTGATCCTGTTCGTGGTCGACGCCCGTGAGGGTGCGTCGGCGATGGACGATGAGATCCTGGCCTGGCTGCGCAAGCTGTCGCGCCCGACGCTGCTGCTGATCAACAAGATCGACGGCACCGACGAGGACACCGTCCGTTCGGAGTTCGCCCGTTACGGCTTCGGCGAGATGCTGACCGTGTCGGCCGCGCATCGCCAGGGCCTGGATGACCTGCTGGACGAAGTGATCCAGCGCCTGCCGGAAGAAGGCAGCGGCGAAGAGCTGGACAACGATCCGAACCGTATCCGCATCGCCTTCGTCGGTCGCCCGAACGTGGGCAAGTCGACCCTGGTCAACCGCATCCTCGGCGAGGAGCGCATGATCGCCTCCGACGTGCCGGGCACCACCCGTGACTCGATCGCGGTGGACCTGGAACGTGATGGCCGCGAATACCGCCTGATCGATACCGCCGGCCTGCGCCGCCGGTCGCGCGTGGACGAGGTCGTCGAGAAGTTCTCGGTGGTCAAGACCATGCAGTCGATCGAGCAGTGCCAGGTGGCCGTGCTGATGCTCGACGCCACCGAAGGCGTGACCGACCAGGACGCCACCGTGCTCGGTGCCGTGCTCGATGCCGGCCGCGCGCTGGTGATCGCCATCAACAAGTGGGATGGCCTGACCGAGTACCAGCGCGAGCAGGCTGAAACCATGCTGTCGCTGAAGCTGGGCTTCGTGCCGTGGGCAGAGTCGGTGCGCATCTCGGCCAAGCATGGCTCGGGCCTGCGCGAGCTGTTCCGTGCGGTGCACCGCGCGCACGAATCGGCGAACAAGACCTTCACCACCAGCGAAGTGAACAAGGCGCTGGAAGTGGCCTACGAGACCAACCCGCCGCCGACCATCCGCGGCCATGTCTCCAAGCTGCGCTACGTGCATCCGGCCGGTTCCAACCCGCCGACCTTCATCGTGCACGGCACGCGCCTGAAGGAGCTGCAGGAGTCGTACAAGCGCTACCTGGAGAACTTCTTCCGCAAGCGCTTCAAGCTGATCGGCACGCCGGTGAGCTTCATCTTCCGCGAGGGTACCAACCCGTACGAGGGCAAGAAGAACGTCCTCACCGAGCGGCAGGTCAAGGCCAAGCGGCGCTTGATGAAGCACGTCAAGGGCAAGTGATTCACGAGAAGGCGGCCGCAGGGCCGCCTTTCTTGTTTGTGGTAGTGCCGGCCGCTGGCCGGCAACCCCCTGACCCGTGCGGAGATGCATAGCTGCCCGGCACC
>NZ_JBMRGJ010000041.1:0-2500 GCF_049384325.1 Stenotrophomonas sp. CASM114
TAAACCCTGGCGATGACCTACTCTCGCATGGCTTGAGCCACACTACCATCGGCGCAGCTGCGTTTCACTTCCGAGTTCGGGATGGGATCGGGTGGTTCCACAGCGCTAATTTCACCAGGGAGGCTTTTGGAGCGTCGCACTCGTCCCGGGGGACAAGGCGCCAGCCTCGCATAGTTCTTGTGACGTAGCGTGCACTTGGATGCTCTTACGACGTTGTCGTAAAGCCAAGGCAACTTGAGGTTATATGGTCAAGCCGCACGGATCATTAGTATCAGTTAGCTCAATACATTGCTGTACTTACACACCTGACCTATCAACCACGTAGTCTACATGGTTCCTTCAGGGGGCTTGTGCCCCGGGAGATCTCATCTTGAGGCGCGCTTCCCGCTTAGATGCTTTCAGCGGTTATCGCTTCCGAACATAGCTACCCGGCAATGCCACTGGCGTGACAACCGGAACACCAGAGGTTCGTCCACTCCGGTCCTCTCGTACTAGGAGCAGCCCCTCTCAAATCTCCAACGCCCATGGCAGATAGGGACCGAACTGTCTCACGACGTTCTGAACCCAGCTCGCGTACCACTTTAAATGGCGAACAGCCATACCCTTGGGACCGACTACAGCCCCAGGATGTGATGAGCCGACATCGAGGTGCCAAACACCGCCGTCGATATGAACTCTTGGGCGGTATCAGCCTGTTATCCCCGGAGTACCTTTTATCCGTTGAGCGATGGCCCTTCCATACAGAACCACCGGATCACTAAGTCCTAGTTTCCTACCTGCTTGATCCGTCGATCTTGCAGTCAAGCACGCTTATGCCTTTGCACACAGTGCGCGATGTCCGACCGCGCTGAGCGTACCTTCGAGCTCCTCCGTTACTCTTTAGGAGGAGACCGCCCCAGTCAAACTACCCACCATACACGGTCCCCGACCCAGATAATGGGCCCAGGTTAGAACGTCAAGCACGACAGGGTGGTATTTCAAGGATGGCTCCGCCACAGCTAGCGCCATGGTTTCATAGCCTCCCACCTATCCTACACAGACGAACTCAACGTTCAGTGTAAAGCTATAGTAAAGGTTCACGGGGTCTTTCCGTCTTGCCACGGGAACGCTGCATCTTCACAGCGATTTCAATTTCACTGAGTCTCGGGTGGAGACAGCGCCGCTGTCGTTACGCCATTCGTGCAGGTCGGAACTTACCCGACAAGGAATTTCGCTACCTTAGGACCGTTATAGTTACGGCCGCCGTTTACTGGGGCTTCGATCAAGAGCTTCGCCTTGCGGCTGACCCCATCAATTAACCTTCCAGCACCGGGCAGGCGTCACACCCTATACGTCCACTTTCGTGTTTGCAGAGTGCTGTGTTTTTGATAAACAGTCGCAGCGGCCTGGTTACTGCGACCCTCTTCAGCTATAGCTCGCACGAGCCACCAAAAAGGGTGCACCTTCTCCCGAAGTTACGGTGCCATGTTGCCTAGTTCCTTCACCCGAGTTCTCTCAAGCGCCTGAGAATTCTCATCCTACCCACCTGTGTCGGTTTACGGTACGGTCTGCGTAAGCTGAAGCTTAGGAGCTTTTCCTGGAAGCGTGGTATCAGTGACTTCGCCTTAAAGGCTCGTCTCGGTGCTCGGTCTTAGAGGATCCCGGATTTGCCAAAGATCCAAACCTACCGCCTTTCCCCAGGACAACCAACGCCTGGTACACCTAACCTTCTCCGTCCCTCCATCGCACTTACGCGAGGTGCAGGAATATTAACCTGCTTCCCATCGACTACGACTTTCGTCCTCGCCTTAGGGGCCGACTCACCCTGCGCCGATTAACGTTGCGCAAGGAAACCTTGGGCTTTCGGCGTGCGGGTTTTTCACCCGCATTATCGTTACTCATGTCAGCATTCGCACTTCCGATACCTCCAGCAGACTTCTCAATCCACCTTCAACGGCTTACGGAACGCTCCTCTACCGCGCATAACAAAGTTATGCACCCCAAGCTTCGGTTCTGTGCTTAGCCCCGTTAAATCTTCCCCGCAGACCGACTCGACCAGTGAGCTATTACGCTTTCTTTAAAGGGTGGCTGCTTCTAAGCCAACCTCCTGGCTGTCTGTGCCTTTCCACATGGTTTTCCACTTAGCACAAAATTTGGGACCTTAGCTGTGGGTCTGGGTTGTTTCCCTTTTCACGACGGACGTTAGCACCCGCCGTGTGTCTCCCATACAGTCCGTCTCGGTATTCGGAGTTTGCAATGGTTTGGTAAGTCGCGATGACCCCCTAGCCATAACAGTGCTCTACCCCCGAGAGGATACATATGAGGCGCTACCTAAATAGCTTTCGAGGAGAACCAGCTATCTCCGGGTTCGATTAGCTTTTCACTCCTAATCACACCTCATCCCCTACCTTTGCAACGGGAGTGGGTTCGGGCCTCCAGTGCGTGTTACCGCACCTTCACCCTGGGCATGACTAGATCACCCGGTTTCGGGTCTACTGCCCGCGACTATGCGCCCTTATCA
>NZ_JBMRGJ010000042.1:0-960 GCF_049384325.1 Stenotrophomonas sp. CASM114
GCTGCATCGAGGATGCCGGCCAGCGGCCGGCACTACCAGCTGCATCGAGGATGCCGGCCAGCGGCCGGCACTACCAAGCCACGCTCAGCGCGCGCGTTGCCGCCACTGTTCGCGCGACTGGCCCCAGATCTGCATGGGCTTGTCGTTGTATGGCGCTGGCAACTCCCCCATGCGCAGCAGGGTGCTTCCCAGCTTGCGTGCCACGGCCCGCGAGTTGTCGTTGTCCTCGGCGATGGTATGGATCACCTCAGCCCAGCCCAGCGTATCGAACGCCCAGTCGATCGCCGCGACCGCCGCCTCCGGCGCATAGCCCCGGCCCCAGCTGGCATGGCGGATGCCCCAACCGACCTCGGTACCCGGCCAGTCCTGCGGCTGCCACGGTCCCATCCGCCCGATCCAGTCGCCGCTGGATTTCTCGATCACGCTGAACATCGAGAAGCCGAACAGCTGCCAGGCGCCGGCCAGGCTGCAGAAACCGCGCCAGGCCACCGAGGGTGGCTGCACGCCGCCCAGGGTACGCATCGTGGCCTCGTCGGCGCAGAACGCCAGGTACGGCTCGTAGTCCTCGCGAAGCAGCGGGCGCAGGATCAGCCGCTCGGTTTCGATGCGCAGGTCGAAGATGCTCATGCCGGCTCCATGTCGAAGGGGGCACCCATGATGGAGGATGGCTTCGCTGCGCGGATGAATATCGCCGGTCGCAATAAAACGGGCCGGCATGAGCCGGCCCGTCAGGTACTGCATGCTGCGCCGGGATTACTGGCGCGTGGCTGCGGCAGTGGCACCGGCGGCAGCGGTCTGCGTGACCAGCTGGCCATCGACCACCGGCAGGCGATCGCTGGCCGGCTTGTTGTCCATGCGCACGGTCTTCTCCGCGCCGTCATAGCGGTAGGTCACGTTGTAACCCTTCACCACGTCGTTGGTACCCATGGCAATGCGGTTGCCCGGCTTGCTGGCCATGCG
>NZ_JBMRGJ010000043.1:0-482 GCF_049384325.1 Stenotrophomonas sp. CASM114
TTGAAGTATAGTTTTCGGTTGGCATTTAACAATATATATTCGGTGCGAAATTAACAATAAGTTCTTAAAAACAGCAATGCCCCGAAAATGGAGCATTGCCAAAGCCAAAATTAGCTAAGAAATTCAAATTTCTGGTGCTTTTTCTCGTATTTTTATTTTTCGCATATAGGGCTATGCCAAAAAATGCTTTAAGCGCAGGAATATGTAACTTTGGGTTTGGAAAGCTGAGTACAAAAACAAGAAATTTATATCGTTAAAATTATCATATCAAAAATAAGCATTTACAATTTACCTTTCGCACTTCACCCTTAATCTGCATATATTGGTTTCGCCAAAAATGCCTCAAAGTATCGGGATTAAACTTTGCGTTATGAAAATAATATTGAAAATTGGTTTTTTACTTTTGCTTACCTCAACTTTTTCTACCTGTAAAAAAAATTATTTCTATTGCACCAATGCCAATACAACCAAAATACCGCAAC
>NZ_JBMRGJ010000044.1:0-477 GCF_049384325.1 Stenotrophomonas sp. CASM114
GTGGAAGGCCGACCTCGTCGAGAACACCGAGACGGGCAGGCTGCTCTGCCGTCGTGCGGACGGGACCGTCGAGGTGCACGTGGACGGGCTGGCCTTCGCCAACGGGGTCGCCCTGGCCGCCGACGAGTCCTTCGTGTGCGTGGCCGAGACGGGTCGCCGGACCGTCGTACGCCGGTGGCTGACGGGGGAGAGGGCGGGGTCCACGGACCTGCTCGCGAGCGACCTCCCGGGCTACCCCGACAACATCTCGCGCGGCAGCGACGGCCTGATCTGGGTCACGATCGCCTCGCCGGTGGATCCGGTCGTGGAGGTGCTGCGCGACCGGGCGCCGATGTTCGTGCGCAAGGCCGCGACCCGCCTTCCCGAGCTCGTGCAGCCCAAGCCGAAGCGGAGCGTGCGCGTGCAGGCCTTCGACGACACCGGCCGGTTGGTGCACGACCTGGACGTGGACACCGAGGACTACCACCTGGTCACCGG
>NZ_JBMRGJ010000045.1:0-474 GCF_049384325.1 Stenotrophomonas sp. CASM114
TTTCCATGTACCACAGGTTATCTTGTCACCAAACCATTGATGTCCCATTTCGTGGGCAATCAGTTGTCGGTTAAATCCGCCCATAAAAGAAACGGTAGTATGTTCCATTCCGCCACCCCAGCCAAACTGTGCGTGACCGTATTTCTCATTGTGGAATGGGTAAATTTCAAATAGATTTTCATACAAGTCCAAAATCAAAGGCGTTACATCCAATTGCGACTGAACCGTTGCAAAACTTTCCGGATATATATAGTTTATGATTGGATAAGTGTTTGGTACTGTTCCGCCTGTTTGATTGTAAACAGTATAGTTACCAACCGCCATAGCAATTAAATATGCAGGGATAGGATAACCATGATGGAAATGAGTTGTTTTATTAGTGCCTGAAATTACAGGAGCAGTAGTTTCAATACCATTTGAAACCGCAACATATTGTGATGGAGCTGTAATATATACATCAATGCTGTCTACTTT
>NZ_JBMRGJ010000046.1:0-470 GCF_049384325.1 Stenotrophomonas sp. CASM114
TCCTCGATGCGTTCACCGCATCGCGACAGGTCGGCGGCCTCACGACGGTCGGGGCGGAGGCATGACGAGCGACCCGATGTCGGTGCCGATCGCCTCGGTCGACGACGTCGCGGCAAACCGGCCGGTGACGGCATCGATCGCGATTCTCGGCTACGACTAAGCGGCCGGCGTTTCTCTGGTGATGTGGGGCGCTGCTGATCACCGAAGGCCGGCGTCCCGTTCGCGCTGCTCGAGGTCCGGGAATGCCGATCGTGCCATCTCCACCGAGCAGTCGCGCGGGTGACGAAGCCGGCTCGCCAGTAGGCGCCGCAGACAACGAGCGGTACAACGGCCCCATGAGTACCTCGCTCTTGCCGAGCAGGCGGGGTTCGACGGCGTTGTTCCCGTCTCAACGGGCGCGGCATTGCCAACATCCGTTGTCATCCCAACAAACGGCGAGCGACCGCTTCATGCGACGATCGGTGGATGCC
>NZ_JBMRGJ010000047.1:0-470 GCF_049384325.1 Stenotrophomonas sp. CASM114
GCCTTTTCATTCCCCTTAACCAAACTTTTTATATGCTCATCCAGCAAAAATCAACCGGGTCGAAAGAAATGTTTTACGTGGAAATCGATGGGAACATCGTTGCCGAAATGGTTTATACCCTGCCCTCACCGGACAAGATGATCATCGAACATACGGAAGTGGATGAAAGCCTTAAGGGAAAAAAAGTGGGCTACCAGCTCGTACACCACGGAGTGGAATACGCCCGTGAAAAAGGAATGAAGATTATCCCCCTCTGCAGCTTCGCAAGATCAGTCTTCGAAAAAACGTCTGAATTCAGGGATGTACTGGCCTGAGTAACGATGGCCGGCTTCCCCATGATTCCAATTCAACATCTGCCCGGGAGGGCGGAGCAGGGTATTGCCGGACCGGAACCCCATTGCTCCCGGCCAGGACATTTAACCAAAAACAATTCAACATGAGATGGAGCAGACTTGTCCCGTTTTTTCTAT
>NZ_JBMRGJ010000048.1:0-458 GCF_049384325.1 Stenotrophomonas sp. CASM114
GACGCCAAGTTTACATTAGGTAAAGACACGAAAATCACGAACATTGTCCTTCCAGAAGGTAAGAAGATTGAAGACGTTATCACGAACTATGAAGAGGTTAAAGGTAATGTTGAAAAAATTGAAACACCTGACGGTAAACCTGTAGTTCCTGAAACACCACCAGTAGTAACACCTCCTAGTTCTGGCGGCGGCGGAGGAGGTTCGACAACTCCTGGTGATGTAAAAACTGGAGTGCAATTGTTGAACGAAAAAATTCAAACGCAAATCGGTAAAGTTACATCAAACGGTATTGTAGTAAGTATGTCAAATAATATATTTACTGTTGTTATTGATGAAGGCGTTAGCAAGTTTGGTGAATTTAATGTTGCAGCAGAAAAAGTTTTTGATGCATTTAAAGGAGATACTATTGTAAACTCAGTCGCTGTTTCATTAAGCATTGACGGTCAAGAGGTTACGAT
>NZ_JBMRGJ010000049.1:0-456 GCF_049384325.1 Stenotrophomonas sp. CASM114
AGATCCGGGGAAGTGGCCTCAGCGCCGTTCCCGTGTGCTGCGAAGTTTCCTTCGTAGCGAGCCGCCCATTATAGCCGGCTTTTCCGCTTCGTCAACACCTTTTTTCAAGGCCGTCTCACCGGAGTGGACGTTGTTGCCGATGCTGCTTCGTCGTTGGGCCCGAGGGCCTTTCGTCGTTGCGAGCCGCCTATTATGGCAGGCCTTTCAGCTTTGTCAACAACTTGTTTGAGGAACTTGAAGCTCTTCGTGAAGTTGTTGCCGCAAGTCCAGGTCGAAACCCGATGCCTGCAAAAAAAGGAAAACCCCGCTGCGCATGCAGCGGGGTTCTCGGGTGTAAACCCTGGCGATGACCTACTCTCGCATGGCTTGAGCCACACTACCATCGGCGCAGCTGCGTTTCACTTCCGAGTTCGGGATGGGATCGGGTGGTTCCACAGCGCTAATTTCACCAGGGAG
>NZ_JBMRGJ010000050.1:0-456 GCF_049384325.1 Stenotrophomonas sp. CASM114
GGGAACAGACCAACCAATGGTTCAAATGCGATGCGGTGGCGCTGGCGGCGGTGCAGGAGATCGGGATCGACGCCGACCATTACCTTTTCATCGAGAGTGACGTGCTCGCCACGCAGGACCGGTGGAAGGCATTGTTCAGGGACTTGGAGAAAAGCCCGTATGACTGTGTGACTTTAACAGTTGGATTCAGGACCGCGAACTCCACCTTCCGCTGGTGGGACCATCATGGAACCCCGGCTCAAGCCGACCGCCATCATATCCTTGCCGTTTACCGTCTCAGCAAGCGTGCTGTGGAGGCTTCGATCGAAATGGCTGTTGAGCTACGGAACTGCTTCTGCGAGGTCGCTGTGCCCTACGTCATGCAGCAGGCGGGCTTGTCCTGTGGTTTGATCAACGGTCGGGAGCATCATAGCACGGCGAGGACGATGGGGCCGAAGAAGGAGTTCATCCATGAGC
>NZ_JBMRGJ010000051.1:0-441 GCF_049384325.1 Stenotrophomonas sp. CASM114
CATCTGAATCATCTTCTTCCTCAACAGCAGCAATAGGTTCTATTTCTTTTTCAACTATTTGCAGGTCATGTTGAGGAGTTGCATTTGTTGCTGGCGGAGCAACCATTGCACCTACACCATTCTTTAAAGCATTTCCTTTATTATCTTCTACAGCAAATTCAACGGGTGCAATAATTTCTTCCGGCAAAGGTTCAACACCAGCCTGCGCTTCTTTGCTACCCGGTATTTTAAACGCAGGATTAAAGCGCCAGATAATATAAGATAATACTGCAACGCCCAATACTGCATAAGTACCAACACTACCAATGGTGTTGATCATCCACACTTTTATCATATCTCCCACAGCACCGCCCCATGCAAAAGCACTGCCATCCATGATCACTGCAAAAGCAACGCTCAATATCACTAACCCGATTACTACATATTTTAAATTACGTACAA
>NZ_JBMRGJ010000052.1:0-403 GCF_049384325.1 Stenotrophomonas sp. CASM114
CTCATCGCTTTTCCACCAAATAAATAAGGTAAGGTTGTAATACTAAATGGTTGTCCATAATTATACGGCACAATCGGATCTGCAGAGCCGTGATTTAATAACAACTCAATTCCATTTGGAACCATCCAGCTTGTATCTAATAAGGCTCCGGAAATACTAATCGTCGCTTTTGGTCTGATGTGGTCAAACTTATGACGCAAAATAGAATCTGCGTTTGTGCCATTGGCTTCAATAATCCATTGTTGATATTGTAGTGGCAATTGCTGCAAACTATCTAAATACGTAATAAACATAGCTGAAACCGCGCCAGCCGAAACACCACCAATAAATGCTTTTGAAGTATCAATGCGATAAGGATTTCCATTGGAAAAAGTGTTTACCAAGTGGTCAACCGCTTCTTTAG
>NZ_JBMRGJ010000053.1:0-392 GCF_049384325.1 Stenotrophomonas sp. CASM114
TTACAGCGTTGTTCGCGGCGCCTGCATTGATGGTGGATTGAGGGGGACGGGTGACGCAGGCAGGACACGCCGCAAGTACGTCCCTGTAGGCTCGATGGCGCCATCCATGGCGCCAACGGTCCTGCCTGCGTCACCCGTCCCCCTCCTGACAGTTTCCTGCGCGCGCGGAACGAGAGCGGAAATTCAAAGTCAAAAAAAAGCAAAGTCAAAAGCTGTTGCCAACCAAGGTTGGCGGCTACCAAAGGCGAGGCACCGCGCATGTACGCACCGCGCTCGCGGAAATGTTTCCAGAGGCGGAGGGCATGGGCGTGCAGGACCGTTGGCGCCATGGATGGCGCCATCGAGCCTACAGGGACGTACTTGCGGCGTGTCCTGCCTGCGTCACCCGTCCC
>NZ_JBMRGJ010000054.1:0-383 GCF_049384325.1 Stenotrophomonas sp. CASM114
TTGCAAAATACAGCTGGTATCACTTATCTTTTCAAGAAAAATAAAATCGATGCTTTTGAAGGTCTTGGTTCGTTTGTAGATAAAAACACCATCTTAATTACCAAAACTGATGGTACAACAGAAACAATTACCGCTAAAAATGTAATCATTGCAACAGGTTCAAAACCTACTGCTTTACCATTTTTACCAATTGATAAAAAACGTATTATCACTTCTACCGAAGCTTTAAATATTAAAGAAGTTCCAAAAACAATGGTAGTTATTGGTGGTGGCGTAATTGGTTTAGAATTGGGTTCTGTTTACGCTCGTTTAGGTACAAAGGTTTCTGTAATCGAATTTTTACCATCAATTATTGCTACAATGGATGCTGGCTTGGGTAAAGA
>NZ_JBMRGJ010000055.1:0-380 GCF_049384325.1 Stenotrophomonas sp. CASM114
GCTCCATATTTGCCTCACAAATGAAACAGGTAACAAATAACATTCAATGGTGGTGGCAGTCAGACGCTGAACGGGGTTTGTAATGCCATTACTTTTTTTATAAGGTATCATTCCCCGGATTTATCCGGGGTTTTTTTTTGATCAACAAGGAAGGAATAATGAGAACAATAGAAGTCAGGACTGAATGCAGGCGCCTGCTGGCCGATATCTACACGCCGGTCGGCATTTATCTCCGCCTCCGCGATCGCTTCCGTGATACAATCCTGCTGGAGAGTACCGATTCGCACGCTGCCGAAAACAGTTATTCATTTATCTGCATCAATGCCATTGGTGGGATAGAAATCAGTGACACCGGCAGTATTGAAACCAAGCTGCCGGGT
>NZ_JBMRGJ010000056.1:0-290 GCF_049384325.1 Stenotrophomonas sp. CASM114
CGCATCGGCTTCGGTGATCACGTGCGTCTGGATGTACAGGGCGATCCCTGCGATGGGCAGATGCTGCATGTGGCGCGCGATACGCCGTTTGGCTGCGTGCTGCGCAGCCGCTTCGTGCTCGGCCTGGATAGCGCCGATCCGCGTCGCGATGCCGGCGACGCGGTCGGCCTGGGCCTGCTCAGGCACTGCTATACGGAGTTCAGTTTCCTGTCGCGGCTGCTGCCTTCGCTGTACTACGGCGAGCGCGCCAACGGCGAAGCAGTGCCGTTGCCGTGGTGAACGGCGCGCCG
>NZ_JBMRGJ010000057.1:0-268 GCF_049384325.1 Stenotrophomonas sp. CASM114
CAAGGTCCGAAGATCCCCTGCTTTCACCCGTAGGTCGTATGCGGTATTAGCGTAAGTTTCCCTACGTTATCCCCCACGACAGAGTAGATTCCGATGTATTCCTCACCCGTCCGCCACTCGCCACCCAAGGAGCAAGCTCCTCTGTGCTGCCGTTCGACTTGCATGTGTTAGGCCTACCGCCAGCGTTCACTCTGAGCCAGGATCAAACTCTTCACTTAAAACTACATGATCCGAAGATCAAAATTTAAAGCTGCAGATGATTGATTCT